>NZ_JARCCY010000002.1:0-401441 GCF_039907775.1 Arthrobacter sp. CC3 | reverse complement strand
TAGGCCGAGTCGGCCAGGACGTCCACCCTGGTGCCGGTGATCGTGGGATCCATGCCGATCAGCCGGGCACCGACGGCTCCGTCGCTGTTCTCCGGTCCGGAGGCCTTGGTCAGCTCACCGGCGGTGATCAGCCCGGTGTCGGGTTCGATGACGATGTGTGCCTTGTAACCGTCCTGCTGCCGGGACCGGGTCTTATGCGCGTGCCGGGTGTCGGGGTCCACGGTGGAGATGAGCCGGTCCGGGGCGACCTTGCGGGCGATCCGCCACCGACCGTCGGTCCCGTCGGAGCCCTCGGCCGGTTCCACGTCCTGCCCGGCAACGAGGGCCAGCAACGCGTATGCATCGGCACCCTTGCACTCCAGGGTTTCGGGATCAACCGCGGCCAGCAGCGCCAGCGCGTCGGTGACCAGCGCCGAAACCAGCCCGTCTTTTGCGTCCTGGTCGCCCCATTCGATGTCCGGTTTGCCGGTGCGCGTGTAGTCATACCCCGCAGCGTGGGCGCTCAGCAGTTCCTGGCCGCCGGGGACGTCACGGCCGAAGCGGCGGATCCCCGCGATCAGCTGCGTGATGGTGTCCTGCCTCGCGACCGCGTCGTCCAGGACCGTCGAATCAACAGCCCGCCGGCGCTTGCCTTTCAGGACTCCGGTTTCGGCGACGACTTCGGCGATGGCTTCCATGATCCGGTGCGGGTCCCCGGAACCGGCCAGACGCTTGCGCCAGTACGTCAGCGTGCTCGGGTGGAACGCGGTATCGGTCAGCCCGTACCCGCACGCGGCCTTCCAGCGCAGATCGAAGGTCAAAGCCTCTGCGGTTTCCCGATCAGAGAGCCCCTGCAATGCCTGCAACACCAGCACTGACCCGATGACCGGCGCCGGAACCGAAGGCCGGCCCCGCCGCGACGGGAACAGGTCCTCCATCATCGAATCCGGAAACAGGCGCCCCCGATGCTTGGCCAGAAAAGCAAAGACGCTGCCCGGAGCCAACAGCTCTCCGGCCAGCGCCTCCACATCCAAAAACCCGCGTTGCGCGTCCTCACGTCCCTGCATAAGACCAGTCTTAACCACCAGGCCCACCAGTCCAGTCGACGCGCCCACCCACGACTAATTCAGCAGACTCCTAGGCCCCGGCCCCGACCCATTCGACGGTCCCGTCGCTGAAGAACTGTTCCTTCCAGATGGGCACCTCCGCCTTGATCCGGTCAACGAGCTCCGAGCACACGTCGAACGCCTGGCCGCGGTGCGAGGCGGACACGGCGCACACCAGTGCGGGGTCGCCGATTTCCAGCATGCCCACCCGGTGCGCGGCCCAGATCCGCACTGTTTCGCCGCCGTCGCCCGCGTGTTCGGCCACCAGCCGGGCAACGACGTCGGCCATCACCTGGTGGGCGGTGGGATGCGCACTGTAGCTGAGCCGCTCAACGGGCTTGCCGCCGTCGTGGTTCCTGACCACTCCGCTGAAGCTGACCACGGCGCCCGCCGTGTCCGATTCCACAGCGGCGATAGCCTGCGCCACGGAGATGGGCTCCGCGCTCAACACGGCGTTCACGATCTCGAATCCGGTTTCAGTGCTCATGGCTGCCTTCCAGTTGGTCGCACAGGTGGGTGATGACCGGATCAAGCACGCCCAGGCCGTCCATGACGCCCTTGGGTGATCCGGGAAGATTAACGATGAACGTCCGACCCGCCGCGCCCGCGTGTCCGCGGCTCAGCATCGCCATGGGCGTCTTGGCCAGGCCGGCCTGCCGGATACCCTCCATGATCCCCGGAATCTCGCGGTCCAGCAGGGGCACCGTCATCTCAGGGGTCAGGTCATCGGGGCTGAGTCCGGTCCCGCCGCTGGTGATAATGACCGCGGGGTGCTGCGTGAGGAGGGCGCGCAGCGCGGCGCCCACGGGCTCGCCGTCGGGCACCACCATGGCCGGGAACGTTTCGAAGCCGTGCTCCGTCAGCCAGTCGGTGATCACCGGACCGGTTTCGTCGCGGTAGATGCCCGCAGCGGCCCGGTTGGAGGCAATCACGACGCCGGCCTTCCGGCCGGTGGCCTCTCCGTGGCGGTGCGGTTCGGGCTGCTGTCCAAAGCTGCTCATGCTGTCCAGTCCCCGCTCTTGCCGCCGCTTTTGGCCAGCACCCTGATATCGGTCAAGGCGGCGTGCTTGTCCACTGCCTTGATCATGTCGTAGACGCTCAGTGCCGCCACCGATGCTGCTGTGAGGGCTTCCATTTCGACGCCGGTGACGCCCCGTGTCTTGACGGTGGCCAGCACCAGGACCGAATCGCGGCCCAGTTCAAAGTCAACGGTGACCTTGGAGATGGGCAGCGGATGGCACAGCGGGATAAGCTCGGGGGTCTTCTTCGCGGCCATGATTCCTGCGACGCGGGCCACCGCCAAAGCGTCGCCCTTCGGCAGGTCGCCCGCGCCCAGGAGGGCGAGCACCTCCGCGGTGGTGCGGACCGTGGCGGTGGCTGTGGCCTCCCGCGTGGTCTCGGCCTTGCCGGAAACATCAACCATCTGCGCTGTTCCGTCACGGCGCAGATGCGTCAGCCCGGCAGCATTGTCTTCAGTGTTCACAGCGTCCATACTTCCACTTCTGCGCCCGCGGCGAGCGCAGAAGTCCCCACCGGGACATGGATGAGGGCGTTGGAGCTGGCGAGGGCATGGACCAGGTGCGATCCTGCGCCGCCTTCCAGCCGGACCGTGCCGTCCGGCAGGAGGGTTCCGCGCCGGACCTGGTGCTTGCCCGCGGGTGACTCCACCGGCTCCGCCAGCCGGGCCCGGACGGCTGGCCTCGGCGCCGGCGCCCCGAACAATGAGCTGAGGACCGGACGGAGGAATATCTCGAAGGAGACCAGGCAGCTGACCGGGTTACCCGGGAAGCCGATGAACGGAACCCCGTCGAACCGCCCGATTCCCTGCGGGCCGCCGGGCTGCATGGCCACATGTAGGAATTCCACGTCCTGGTCCGCCGTGGCCTGCCGGACCACTTCGTAGGCGCCCTTGCTGACGCCGCCAGTGGTGACGATCAGGTCCACGTGGGGGGCGCGCTCCCGCAGCATGGCGGCGAGTTCCTCCGGACTGTCTGTTGAGATCGCTGCCCGCTGGACATCCAGCCCGGCCTGGCTCATGGCTGCTTCCAGGAGCGTGCCGTTGGCGTCGTAGATCTTGCCGGGTGCCAGCCGGCCGCCGGGTTCCACCACTTCGTCCCCCGTGGTGGCGAGGAGCACTTTCAGCTTCCGGTGCACGCTGACCCCGGTGACGCCCAGTGCCGCCAGGAGCCCCAGCTGGCCCGGGCCCAGGAACGTTCCGCCGGCGAGCGCCAGCTCCCCTGAGCGGATATCGCTGCCCGCGTTCCGGACGTAGGTGCCCGGCTCCGTTGCCGGCAGCCGGACCGTGGCCGCCGTTCCGGGGTCCGGGAAGGAATCGGGAACGGCCCTCTCAATGGGCACGACGGCGTCGGCTCCGGGGGGAATCATGGCGCCGGTCATGATGGGGGCGGCCGTGCCCGGCTCCAGGGCGGCCGCGGTGGCACCGGCCGGGATGGGCGCCACCACCGTGAGGTTCGCCCCGCCGTCGGCAATGTCACTGCTGCGGACGGCAAAGCCGTCCATCTGGGAGTTGTCGAACGGCGGCAGGTCCACGGGAGCGGGGATATCCGCAGCCAGCCCGCGCCCCAGCGCCGCCAGGAGCGGCAGTTCTTCGGTTCGGCCGGTTCCGGGGAGGTGGGCCAGCAGTTCCCGCACGGTGTCGCGGTGGGCCTCCACAGTGCGGGCCTGATGCCCGTCGTCGGTGCGGTGCATGCGTTCCTTACCTTGGTCCGGGCGTTGTTGTCGGGTTCACTGCGTTGTCGGGTTCACTGCGTTGTCGGGTTCACTGCGGCGTCGGGTTCACAGCGGCGTTCCGCCGCTGCGGTCGTTCCCGCGAAACGTTCGGCCCGTTACGGCGTCACGTCAACTCTAATGGTGTGGAATCCGGTGGCGCCGTCCGGAGCCACCCGGGCACGGTCTTCGATCTGCGGTGCACCGTTCAGGTCCGTGGCCCGGACCTGGATCTCGTACTGCCCGGGCGTCAGGGGCACCGACAGCTGCCACTGGTACCACGTGTCCCGGGATATGCCGGGCGCAAGTTCCACCGCCTGCCAGGGGCCGCGGTTGACGCGAAGTTCCACCTTGCCGATGCCGGTGTGCTGGGCCCACGCGACGCCGCCGAAGGCCACCGTTCCGGCACGAACCGGGCGGCCGGAGCGCGGAACGTCGATGCGCGAGGACGTCTTGATGGGTCCGCGTTCGCTCCAGCCGCGGGGCGTCCAATAGCCGACGTCGTCAGCGAACCTGGTCACCTTGAGCTCAGTGAGCCACTTGGTGGCGGAAACGTAGCCGTACAGGCCCGGCACCACAAGCCGCACCGGGAAGCCGTGCTCAAGAGGCAGCGGCTCGCCGTTCATCCCGACGGCGATCAAGGCATCGCGGTCATCGGTGAGGACCTCCAGCGGTGTGCCGGCCGTCCAGCCGTCCTTGCTTCGGGACAGCACCATGTCCGCACCGCTCCGCGGCCCTGCCATGGCCAGCAGTTCGCGGACCGGCCATCCCAGCCACAGCGCATTGCCGATCAGGTCACCGCCCACTTCGTTGGAGACGCAGGCGATGGTCACGTGGCGTTCAATCATGGGCTTGGACAGCAGCGTGGCGAAATCCAGTTCAATCTCCCGTTCCACCATGCCCGTGACCTTGAGGACCCAGGAGTCGGGGTCCACTGCCGGAACCGTGAGGGCGGTGTCGATCCGGTAGAAGTCCCGGTTGGGAGTCACCAGCGGACTGATGCCGTCAAGGTTCAGCGCAGCGCCCGCCGGAACCGGCGGAGCCGGAGACGCGGCGGCCGGCAGGGCAAGCTTGCTGCGGAATTCGCTGACTCCGGCAGCGGCTCCTCGCAACGCTGCGGCAAGCCCTCCGCCAACGGCCGCGACGACGGCCCCTCCGCCAAGTGCTTGCAGGAACCGGCGCCGGCCGGCCTGGGCAGGTGACGCCGCGGCGGCTGAAGGCGCTGGCGCGGCCGCTGAAGGCGCTGGCACGGCGACTGAAGCCGCGTCCCAGTCGCGAAGGCGCGACATCAGCCACCGGAGCACCAGGATTGCGGCTGCCGCGGCAAGCAGGGGCAGCACCATGGCGTTGCCGGACGCCTGGGCGCGGCCCAGTACCGCCACGAGGCCCACAACGCCAAAGATGGAGATGACCGCAAACCCGGCGTAGCGGCGGCGCCATTCCAGGAGGCCGGCCAGTGCAGCCAGCGCCGCAATGGCCAGCCCCATGCCGACGAGCAGCGCCAACTTGTCCGCGGTGCCGAACGCCGAGACCGCCCAGTCCTTGACGGCTGGCGGAACGGCGTCGATCACGGCACCGCCAACGGCCGTCATGGGCGACAGCGCCGGGCTCACGAGGGCCGCCACAAGCTCGCCGACCACCACTCCCGCGGCCACGGCCACAACACCGGCGGCAGCGGCCCACCTTGCCGCGGCTGTTGCCGGCATGCCCGCCGGGAGCCGGACTGTTGCCGACTGGGACTTGTTCACTACTCCAGCATAGGTTCGGGGCACTCGCGCGGGGCGCCTTTTCCGGCTTCAGTGGCGATCCGCCGGGATTCCGTGAGATCCGCCGGTGTCACGGGCGTGATGGTTGGCCCCAACGTGGCGTAGCCTGAATTTATGAGTGTTCAGCTTGGTATGCCGCAACCCCGGGAGGGGGCAGGTTCGGATCCGGTAGTGCCGTCGCGGCCGGCGGGCACGCCTGCGGGCCTCATGGACCGCTACGGACGCCGCGCCACGGACATGAGGCTGTCCCTGACGGACAAATGCAATCTGCGCTGCACCTATTGCATGCCGGCCGAAGGCCTCGAGTGGCTGGCCAAGCAGGCCGTGATGTCCGCCGAGGAAATCGTCAGGATAGTACGGATCGGCGTCGACCTGCTGGGCGTGCGCGAACTGCGCCTCACCGGCGGCGAACCCCTGGTCCGGGCGGACCTGCTCGACATCATTTCCGCCCTGCGCAAGGCCCACCCGCAGCTGCCGATTTCCATGACCACGAACGCCGTCGGCCTGGACAAGAAGGCAGCGGGGCTGAAAGCCGCCGGACTTTCCCGGATCAACGTTTCGCTGGATTCCCTGCACGAGGAAACGTTCACCAAACTGACCCGCAGGCCCTTCCTGGACAAGGTCCTCGCCGGCGTGGATGCCGCGTGGGCCGCCGGACTCGGTCCCGTGAAGCTCAACGCCGTGCTGATGCGGGGAATCAACGACGCCGAATCCCCGTCCCTGCTGGCCTGGGCGCTGGACCGCGGGTACGAACTCCGCTTCATTGAACAAATGCCGCTGGACGCCGACCACGGGTGGACCCGCCGGAACATGGTCACTGCCGCCGAAATCCGCGAACTCCTGTCCGTCGATTATGTGCTCAGCGCCGATCCCAGGGACCGAGACGGCGCCCCGGCCGAACGCTTCGAGGTACGACGCCGGACGCCGGGATCCGCTGACGCAACCGGCCCCGTGCTGGGCACGGTGGGAATCATCGCCTCTGTGACCGAGCCGTTCTGCTCGGACTGCAAGCGCACCCGGATCACGGCCGAGGGCAAGATCATGAGCTGCCTGTTCTCACGCGAAGAATTCGATCTGCTGGGGCTGCTGCGCGAGGGCGCCACTGACCAGCAGCTCGCCGAACGCTGGCAGGACGCCATGTGGCTCAAGCCCAAGGCCCACGGCATGGACCACGTCGGACTGGACGCCCCGGACTTTGTCCAGCCGGACCGCAGCATGAGCGCCATCGGAGGCTGAGGCATTGAACGTACGTTACTTCGCTGCCGCGCGCGCGGCGGCAGGGGTGGAAGAGGAACGCTTTGAGCTTCCGGCCGGCTCCACCATGGAATCGCTGTTAAGCGCCGTGCTCGACGTCGACCGGCCGGCTCCGCCCGCCGGCACGCCTCCCCTTGGGAGGCTTCTTTCGCGAAGCAGTTTCCTGCTCAACGAAGTGGCCGTCCGCGACCGGTCCGTGGTCCTGGGACCGGACGACGTGGTGGACGTGCTTCCGCCGTTTGCCGGCGGGTAGGGATTCGGCGGTTAGGGTTTCGGCGGCCCGACGTGACGGCCGTGTTCGGTGCCGAGGGCCAAAGCCAGCAAGGAGTTCCTGCTCCGTACCCCGCATGCCGCAAAAACCAGTTTGAACTGGTCCTGCACCGTGTACGGGCTGATGCCCAGGGCTGCTGCCAACGCCGCAGTGTCCAGTCCGCCCGCGGCGAGCTCAAGAATGCTGCGCTGCCGCGGCGTCAGGCCAAAGCACCGGGCGAAGACGTCGAGCCTCTCCCCTGCCGGGCACTCCTGGATGGTCACAGCCAGCCTCGCTGCCGGATCTGTTCCGGCATCCAGGCGGAATGACCGCAGGACAGCCCACCGGCCCAGGCCGATCGGGACGCTGGCGGACGCCGCGTGGGAGTCCACCCCGGCCTCGACGGCCTGGAGTTGGGCCGCCACGTTGTAGACCTCGGCCGGTATGGCCTCGTAAGGGCTGGGCCCCGGCTGCAACAGGCCAAGCCAGTCGCCGGCCGAGGCGCTTCGGCTTGTTGCGGTCAGCTCGGTGTCCAGTGTGAGCACCGCTTGTTGGGGCAGCCCGAACGTCGGCGGCGGGTCGCGGCGGGTCTGGGCATCCCGCCGCATCTGCGCTGCCCTGCTTCGCCGCAGGCCCGCCGCGATGACGGGCGCCGCCGCTGCCAGGTGCATCGTTTCGCGTTCGGTGAATGGTCCGTCGTCGGCCGTCCGCCACAGGTCGAGCCAGCCCCAGCAGCCGTGGCCGTCGGCGAACACCGTGGACAGGACATCCGCTACGCCGTACCGGCGGAGGACACCGTTCCACAGCGGGCTTCGCACCGGGTCTCCCCCGGTTGCCGTTCGCAGCGTCACTGCAGCCCGCCGCCCGCCAGCAGCGACGTCCAGCGGCCTGGTGCCGTTATGTACTTCAGCCTGATCAGGGCGGGCAGTTCCTGCGGGCAGGGAATGCGCGCCATCGGTGAGATGCCGGTGCAGGACCCGGGGTCGGTCAGGGGCCATGCAAACCACCTGAACGGAACGATGCTGCCCAGCTCGGCCAAGAGCGCTGCCCGCAAGCCGTGGTCCTCCAAGGACTCACGGCAGAGCCCGCCGATTCTGTCCAGGCTCCGGCTCACCGCCCAATTCGTGGTCATGGAAACAGTATGGCCCGCGGACCCGCCCAGAATTCTGGGATACCGAGCTCCGACCGGCCGGGCCTAGCGTGAAGCATCCCTAACCACGGGACAGCCAACCGGAAGGAGAGTCTGTGATGTACACCCTGCAGATAGAGCACGGAATCAAGGATTTTAGCCTGTGGAAGACGGCTTTCGACCGGGATCCGGTAAACCGCGCGGCTTCGGGCGTGACCGCGCACCGGATCAGCCGGCCGGTGGACGATCCACACTACGTAGTGGTTGAGCTTGATCTGGGGAGCCGGGAGCAGGCCGAGGCCCTGCTGGCCAGCCTTCAGCAAAAGGTGTGGAATTCCCCCGCGGCGGCCCCCGCCCTCCAAGGTGCTCCGAAAACCCGCATCCTGGAGTCAGCAGGCTGAGGCTACCGGAGGGGCCTCAAGTGCGGCGGCATACGGAGGTCATGAAAGGAGTGAAGGCCGCGGCTTCCGCAAGGCGGACTTCGGAAGTGTGCGTCAGCACGCCGTCGTCCACCCGAAAGGTGTGCCGGGACGTGTCCCGTCCGTTGCGGCGCTCCACGGTGAGTACTCCGTTGTGCAGGCTGCAGCGCGTCGGGGCTTCCCGCGGCAGTCCCACGCTGTCCACGTGGTACCAGACAGTGTCCGGGTGGTCGGCGTCCATGGTGAACATGCCATGCCGCTCGAAACGGATCCCGTCATCTTCCGTGTGGCGGTAGCTTTGCAGCACCGCATACCCGCCGGCAGCCGTGGCGAAGGTCAATTCAGCAGCTGCTGTCCGTGCAGGCTTTCGTTGCGTCGCCTCGATGCGTGTGGTCCCGGTCCAATGCCCGAGGAAAGCGTGCAGCTCTTGCTGTGCAGTCCCCGGGTGCAGCCGGTCCATAGTTCCTCCAGTGTGGCCCCGGCTTCATCATCACGCCCGCGCGTGGACTTGTCCAGTTTCAGGGGCCCGGCCTAGAGGCCGAAGGTTTCGCCTTCTTCGAACGGACCCACGACCGTTACCGTCCGGGGCGCTGCAGCCAGTTCCCGCGCCAGCTCGCGCACCTGTTCCACGGTGACGCTCTTGATCTGCCGGAGCGTCTCCTCGATGTCCTGGTATTCGCCGGACACGAGCTCGGCCCGTCCCAGCCTGGACATCCGCGATCCGGTGTCCTCGAGCGCCAGGACGATCCCGCCGCAGAGCTGGCCCACGGCCTTCTTGAGTTCGTCGTCGGAAATGCCGTGCTCTGCCAGCTTGTCCAGTTCGGCGCCCAGGAGCTCAATCACCTGGCGGACCTTCGACGGTGTGCACCCCGCATACATGCCGAAGTAGCCGGCATCGGCGTAAGACGATGCAAAGGAGTATGTGGAATACACCAGGCCGCGCTTCTCGCGAACCTCCTGGAAAAGCCGGGAGGACATGCCGCCGCCCAGCACCGCATTGAGCACGCTCATGACATAGCGGCGGCCGTCCGTGGCAACGATCGTGGGGCACCCCATGATGATGTTCGCCTGCTCAACGGGCCGCTTCACCACATGGAGTCCGGCCGTGCCGGTAATTTCGGCCCGATCGGTGGAGCGCCGTTCTACGGGAGCGGCACCGGGCTCCAGCGCCCAGCCCGCCTGCTGGAGCGCTTCCACCACAAGTCCGCAGACGACGTCGTGGTCCAGTCCGCCGGCGGCGGTGATGACCAGCTCGTCCGGACGGTAGTAGCGGCGGTAGTGGTCCCAGACGGAATCGCGGGCAACGGCCCGGATGGCTTCCGGGGTCCCGCCAATCGGGCGTCCCAGCGGGTGGGTTCCCAACACCGCCGCGACGAAATGCTCGTGGGCGACGTCCGTGGGGTCGTCGCTGTCCATTGCGATTTCCTCAAGGATGACGTCCCGCTCCTGCTCCATCTCCTGCGGATCCAGGACAGCGCCGGTGATCATGTCCGCGATGACGTCGATGGCCATCGGCAGGTCAGTGTCCAGGACCCGGGCGAAGTAGCACGTGCTTTCCTTCGCCGTGGCGGCGTTGGACTCCCCGCCCACCTCGTCGAAGGCGGAGGCGATTTCCAGGGCGGTGCGCCGCCGGGTGCCCTTGAACAGCAGGTGCTCCAGGAAGTGGGTGGAACCGTGCTGGCCGTGGGCTTCGTCCCGCGAACCCACGCCCACCCAGAAACCGATGGTCGCGGAGCGCTGGCCGGGCATTGCCTCCGTCAGTACACGCACACCGCCGGGGAGCACGGACCGGCGAACAACGGACCCGCCGTCGGCTCCGTGGATCAGGGTGTCTCCGGGATGGTTCTGCACCAGCGGCAGGGGTACGACAGTCATCAAGGCCTTTCAGGAAAACGGTGCCAAATCTGCCTGCCATCGTACCAGCGGACCACTCGCCCGGAACCTCATGGAGGGGCGCGGTGCGGACGGGCCCGGTTTTACGAGGCGGGGCGGCTTAACGGCGGCGGGGCCGGTGGATGATCCACCGGCCCCGCCGTCGTGCTTGAACTACGAAGTGCGTTGCAGACTACTCTGCGGCTGCCTCGACGGTCTCAGCGCTTTCAGCGCCTTCTTCCTCGGCGATAACCGGGGACAGGGACAGCTTTCCGCGGTCGTCGATCTTGGTGATTTCGACCTGGATCTTCTGGCCCACGGAGACGACGTCCTCGACGTTGTCCACGCGCTTGCCCCCGGCGATCTTGCGCAGCTCGGAGATGTGCAGCAGGCCGTCCTTGCCCGGGGTGAGGGAAATGAAGGCACCGAAGGTGGTGGTCTTGACGACCGTGCCCAGGTAGCGCTCGCCGATTTCCGGAACCTGCGGGTTGGCGATGGCGTTGATCGCGGAGCGTGCGGCGTCGGCGGACGGGCCGTTGGTGGCTCCGATGTACACGGTGCCGTCGTCCTCGATGGAGATGTCCGCGCCGGTATCTTCCTGGATCTGGTTGATCATCTTGCCCTTGGGCCCAATGACCTCGCCGATCTTGTCCACGGGGATCTTGACCGCGATGACACGCGGAGCGAACTCGGAGAGCTCGTCCGGGGTGTCGATCGCGGAGTTGATGACCTCGAGGATGTGCAGGCGGGCTTCGCGTGCCTGCTTCAGGGCGGCGGCCAGAACGGAGGCCGGGATGCCGTCGAGCTTCGTGTCCAGCTGGATGGCCGTGACGAATTCGGAGGTACCGGCAACCTTGAAGTCCATGTCACCGAAAGCATCTTCGGCGCCCAGGATGTCCGTGAGTGCTGCGTAACGGGTCTGGCCGTCAACCTGGTCGGAAACCAGGCCCATGGCGATGCCGGCAACGGCAGCCTTCAGCGGCACACCGGCGTTGAGCATCGACAGCGTGGAGGCGCAGACGGAACCCATCGACGTCGAACCGTTGGAGCTGAGGGCTTCAGACACCTGGCGGATGGCGTAGGGGAATTCCTCGCGGGACGGCAGCACGGGCACGAGCGCGCGCTCGGCCAGGGCGCCGTGACCGATTTCGCGGCGCTTGGGCGAGCCCACGCGGCCGGTCTCACCGGTGGAGTACGGCGGGAAGTTGTAGTTGTGCATGTAGCGCTTGCGCGTTACCGGCGACAGCGAGTCGATCTGCTGTTCCATCTTCAGCATGTTCAGCGTGGTGACACCCATGATCTGGGTTTCGCCGCGCTCGAAGATAGCCGAACCGTGAACGCGGGGCAGAACCTCGACCTCGGCGGTGAGCTGGCGGATGTCCGTCAGGCCGCGGCCGTCGATGCGGATCTGGTCCTTCAGGATGCGCTGGCGCACAACGTGCTTGGTCACCGAGCGGAACGCCGCGGACAGTTCCTTCTCGCGTCCCTCGAACTGGCCGGCGAGCGAAGAGGTGACTTCGTCCTTGAGCTCGTCCGAAGCGGTGTCGCGCTCCTGCTTGTCAGCGATCTGGAAGACAGCAGCAAGCTTCTCAGCAGCGGCAGCCTCAACAGCGGCGTAGACGTCGTCCTCGTAGTCGAGGAAGACCGGGAATTCGACGGTCGGCTTGGCGGCGCGGGCAGCCAGGTCGGCCTGGGCGTCGCAGAGTGCCTTGATAAACGGCTTGGCAGCCTCGAGGCCCTCGGAAACAACCTCTTCGGTGGGAGCGGTGGCGCCCTGTTCCTTGATGAGGTTCCAGGAGTTGTCGGTCGCTTCGGCTTCAACCATCATGATGGCGACGTCGTCACCGGCAATGCGGCCGGCTACAACCATGTTGAATACGGAGTTCTCGAGCTGCGAGTGCTTCGGGAACGCAACCCACTGCGAGCCCTGCTCGTCAGCCACGAGGGCAACGCGGACGCCGCCGATCGGGCCGGAGAACGGCAGGCCGGAGAGCTGGGTGGACATGGACGAGGCGTTGATGGCCACGACGTCGTAGAGCTCGTCCGGGTTGATCGCCAGGACGGTGACGACGATCTGGACCTCGTTGCGCAGGCCCTTGATGAAGGCCGGACGCAGCGGGCGGTCCATGAGACGGCAAGCCAGAATGGCTTCGGTGGACGGGCGGCCTTCGCGGCGGAAGAACGAACCCGGGATGCGGCCGGCGGCGTACATACGCTCTTCGACGTCAACGGTCAGCGGGAAGAAGTCGAAACCTTCACGCGGGTGCTTGCCGGCGGTGGTTGCGGACAGCAGCGCGGTGTCTTCGTCGATGTACACCATGGCTGCGCCGGCTGCCTGCTTGGCAAGACGGCCGGTTTCGAAGCGGATTACACGCTTGCCAAAGCGGCCATTGTCAATGACGGCTTCTGAGAACTGGATTTCGGGACCCTCCAAGAGAGTCACCTCCGTTTCTTGGTTAACGGAAGTCCAGCCGCATCAACCCAGTCCAGCATCTGTCTACTGGCCTGCACTGCACCCGGTCATCGATCGAGACCCACGGGCCGGGCTTCACTCTTCGAAGCCGTTCCCGGGAATCACTACCGAGGACCGCGAATGCGTGATGCGGTTGATCCTCCTGTTTAGTTTTTGTACTGCAGGAGGCGGCCCGTCCGGGTGGGATGGGCCGCCCCTTAGAGCTGACTAGCGGCGCAGGCCGAGGCGCTCGATGAGCGCACGGTAGCGTGCAATGTCAGTGTTCTTGAGGTAGGTGAGCATACGCTTGCGACGGCCAACCATGGCCAGCAGACCGCGCTGGGTGTGGAAGTCGTGCTTGTGCTCCTTCATGTGCTCAGTGAGATCCTTGATCCGCTGAGTCAGGACTGCAACCTGGACCTCCGGTGAACCGGTGTCGCCTTCGGACGTTGCGAAATCCTTGATGATGGACTGCTTTACAGCGGCGTCAAGTGCCACAATAACTCCTAGAGATGTGCCGTGAGGCCCGAATCAGTAATTCACTGCCGGGTGTGCCTGCGCGGAAATCCCCGCAAATTCGGGGATTCCATTACATGACAAGAGCCAGCCGCCACGGACTGCAGCCGGATCCAACGTTTAGTTTACCGGCCCGGCCGCAATCTTGTCGAAACCTGCCCCGCGGCCGCCTACGGCGGCCCCTTACGCGCGCGCCAGCAGATCGCGGATCGCGGCAACGCCGCGGTAGACCTCCGTGAAGGATGTACTCAGCGGCGACAGCCCGATGCGGATGCCTTGCGGAGCGCGGAAGTCCGGGATGACGTCCTGGGCCCAGAGCTCTGCGGTCATTTGGCGGAAGTCCGGGTGGTCCACAGTGATGTGGCTCCCCCGCTGCTCCGCCTCCCGCGGCGTGGCCAGCTGCACGCCGGCAGGAGCCAGCCACGCATCATGGAGTTCGAGGGCATACGCCGTCAGCTTCCGGGACTTTTCCCGCAACGCGGACATGCCGGCCTCTTCGATCAGGTCCAGGGTGCCGCGCATGGCGATCATGCCGAAAATTGCCGGCGTTCCGCTGAGGAATCCGCGGATCCCCGGAGCCGGCTCATAGCCGGCGGCCATTTCGAAGGCATCCTTGCGGCCCATCCATCCCCAGATCGGCTGGCTCAACCCGGGCAGGTGGCGGGCGTTGATGTACGCGAAGGCCGGGGAGCCCGGCCCGCCGTTGAGGTACTTGTACGTGCAGCCGGCGGCGAAGTCGACGCCGGCGGCGTCGAGCTCGATCTCCACCGACCCCGCCGAATGGCACAGGTCCCACACCACCAGCGCGCCGGCGTCGTGCACTGCAGCGGTGATGGCCGGCAGGTCGGCGAGGTAGCCGGAGCGGTAGGCGATCTGGCTCAGGACCACGACGGCGGTGGACGGCCCTGTTGCCTCCCGCACCTGGTCAATGCTTACGCCGGCGGCGGGATCGGCGTCGATCCAACGCAGCGTCAGTCCTTCTTCGCGGGCGATGCCTTCCAGGAGGTAGCGGTCAGTCGGAAAGTTGTCCGTGTCCAGCACGATTTCGGTTCTGGCGGGGTCCTTGACGGCGGAGAGGGCTGCGCGGACCAGCTTGTAGAGGACAACGGTGGTGGAGTCGGCGATGATGGTCTGCCCGGGAGCCGCTCCAAGCACCGCCCGGCCAAGCTGGTCGCCGATGGCTTCCGGCAGGGCGAGCCATTCCTCGTCCCAGCCGCGGATCAGCCGGCCGCCCCAGTTCTCCTGGATAAAGGCGCTGATGTCCGCGACGGTCCGCTTGAGCGGGCGGCCCAGTGAGTTTCCGTCCAGGTAGGACAGGTCGGTGTCGGTTCCGACGAAGTGGTCGCGGTAGCCGGCCAGCGGGTCCGCGGCATCAAGTTCGACGGCGCGCTGCAGCAGGGCGTCTTGGGTCCCGTGAACCGTGCTCATTGGCCGATCTCCGTCCGGACGGCGAAAAGTTCGGGGAAGAAGGTCAGTTCCAGGGCCTTTTGCAGGAACGCGGCGCCGCTGGAGCCGCCGGTGCCCGACTTCATGCCGATGGTCCGTTGCACCGTCCGCAAATGCCGGAACCGCCACAGCTGGAAGTTGTCTTCCAGGTCCACGAGTTCCTCGCATGCCTCGTACGCGCCCCAGTTGTCCGCCGCGTTTTCGTAGATGTGCTTGAACACGGGGACGAGTTCGGGGCAGAATTCGTGGGCTTTGGTGACGTCGCGTTCCAGCAGGGATGCAGGAATGGCGAAGCCCTGGCGGTTGAGGTACGCCAGGAATTCGTCATAGATGCTGGGCGCTTCAAGGACGTGGCGCAGCTGCTCGTGGGCCTCGGGATCGGATTCGAACACGGGAAGCATCTTGCGGTTTTTGTTGCCGAGGACGAACTCCACCGCCCGGTACTGGCTGGACTGGAATCCGGAGGAGTTGCCCAGGAAACCGCGGAACTGCGAATACTCGGTGGGCGTCAGCGTGGCCAGCACGGACCATTGCTCAGTCAGGGTCTTCTGGATGTGCTTGACGCGCGCAATCGCCTTGAGGGCGGAGCCGAGGTCGTCGCTGCGGAGCCAGGCCGCGGCGCTGCGCAGCTCGTGAAGGACCAGCTTCAGCCACAGTTCGGTGGTCTGGTGCTGGATGATGAAGAGCAGTTCGTCGTGGTGCTCCGGATCGCTGACCGGCTGCTGCGCACTGAGCAGTGTGGGGAGCTGCAAGTACGACGCGTAGCTCATCCGTGAACTGAAATCCCGGACGATGTCCTTTTCCAGTTTCCTCGTGTTCTTCTCAACGGACACAGCGGTGCCTTCCTTGCCAGTGACTGGGGTCAGCGCCGGAACAGGATGTCGTGGGCCTGGACGACGTCCAGGCGCATCTGTTCGACGAGCGCTTCCGGCCCACGGTACGCCACCATGCCCCGCAGCCGTGCCGCGAACTCCACCACTACTGTCTGGCCGTACAGATCGAAGTTCTCAACCGGTTCTTCCGGGCGGTCGATGACGTGTGCCTCGACCTGCCGGCTGACGCCGTCGAACGTGGGGTTGGAACCCACAGAGATGGCAGCCGGCCATCTCGTGCCGGCCTGGTCCACGAGCCAGCCGGCGTAGATGCCGTCGGCCGGGATGTAGCCGCTGGCTTCGGAGGCCAGGTTGGCGGTGGGGAAACCCAGCGCACGGCCGCGGGCGGCACCGTGGACCACTTCGCCGCGCATCCGGTGCGGGCGGCCCAGCACGGCAGCCGCCGTGGTGACGTCTCCGTCCCGCAGCGCCTCACGCACCCAGGTGGACGAGCAACGGCGGTCCTCACCGCCGTCGTCGTGGATGGGGAACCCTTCGGAGCCGAACTCACTGATGACCTGCACGGTAAAGCCGAACTTCTCCCCCAGTTCCTGCATGGTGGACAGGTCGCCGGAGTTGCCGCGGCCAAAGCGGGCGTCATGGCCGATCACCACATGGCTGGCCTTGAGGCTGTCGACTAGGACCCCGGAGACAAATTCTTCAGGTGTCAGGCTGGCGAGCTCCAGGGAGTATTTCATGACCAGGACGGCATCCAACCCCAGCTCGCCGAGGGCAACGAGCTTGTCCTCGAGGCCCATGATGAGCTCCGGTGCGGACTCGGGCCGGTGCACCTGTGCCGGGTGGGGGTCAAATGTCACTGCGACAGCGCGCGCGCCGTTGAGGCGGGCCGTGCGGATCAGCTGGGAAAGTACCTGCTGGTGCCCGCGGTGTACGCCGTCGAAATTGCCGAACGTGACAACGGTAGGGCCGAAGTCCGCGGGGACCTCGGACGGATCGTTCCAGATGTGGACCATCAACCTCGCCTTTTACTGCCTGCCATTGACTCGTCCGAAAACCGCGCCGGGCCCGGAACTCTCCTAGATTACCCGCATTTGCCTGTGCTAACTGACGCCGATGCCGGCCCCGGCTTCCGCCGCCCCGTCCTTTTCCTTCCCCGGCCTCCCGCCCGGGACTAGGATGCAAGGGCAGCATCCGGCGACGCAACTGCGCGCCGCAGCCAACGATGCCCGCGCTGCCCGCCGGGCTGAAGGAGAGTCCTATGACTGACATCCGCGAGATTTTGGAACAGATTCCTGTTGACCAGATTGCCGGATTGCTTGGCACGGACCGGGAGTCCGCCCAGGCCGCCGTGGAGGCCGCGGTGCCCACCCTCCTTGCGGGCATGCAGAGCAACGCACAGGCGCCGGAGGGTGCAGCCTCCCTGGAGTCGGCACTGGCCCAGCACCAGGACGGGCTCATTGCCGGCGGTGTGGACGTTTCGCAGGTGGACACGTCCGACGGCGAGAAGATTGTCAGCCACGTTTTCGGCGGCCAGCAGGACCAAGTGGCCAGCCAGCTCGCAGGGACAGCCAACCTGGGCGGCGTTGGCGGAGACCTCGTCCGGAAACTCCTGCCCATTCTCGCGCCGATCGTGATGTCCTACCTCGCCAACAAGATCCTCGGCGGACGGAATGCGGGTGGCGTTGCGGGCGGCGACTCTTCCGGCAGCACTGGCGGACCCGGGGGCATCGATCTCGGCGGCATTCTGGGTGGCATTCTTGGCGGCGCTTCGCAGGGCGGCGCCGCGGGCCAGGGCGGACTCGGCGACATCCTTGGGGGCATTTTCGGCGGAGGCGCCCAAGGCGGGCAGCAGTCCAGCAATGCGGTAGTACCGGAGACCGTCAACGACTCGGCCCCGCAGGCTCCGACGGGTCCGCTGGGGCAGCCGATCCAGCAGGGCGGTGCGCCCGTTCCGGGCGAGTTGATCGACGTCGACCTCCCCGGTGAGCGCACCCAGGACCAGACCGGAGAGCGCGCGGAGGAGCGAAAGAACGACGACGGCGGGCTCGGCGGGCTGTTGGGCGGGCTCTTCGGGAAGAAATAGCCTGGCGGCCTGATGCTCCCGCACCATCGTGGTGCGGGAGCATGATCGTGCCTGGTCCGGGTTAGGGCCGGGCGGATTCTCCGGTGGCATCCACGGGCCCTGACGTGGCTGTTGCCACCTGTATCAGCCAGTTGTCCAGTTCCCTGGGCTTGCGAAACACCAGCACCGGCGGCATGTCCGGATCGGCCTGCCATGCCCTGAAGACCCGCTTTTTCCTGGCAAATGAGTTGAAATGCCAGTAGAAGATCGAGTCTTTCGCAAAGAGCCTCGCCAGCGTTTCTACGTTTCCATTGCAGACGGGCTGCCTGGTGACGACTCGACGGACCGAGCGGCGGATCAGCCTGCCAAGCGACAGCCACCGGGGGTAGTCCAGGGCAACAACTAGTTCCGCCCGGGGTACCACGATGTCGCGCCAAACGCCGTAGGCGCTGTCCAGGACCCAGGAATCGCGGGCCGCCACGTCCGTTGCGATCTCGCGTTGCTGTTCGACGCTTCGCTGCTGCCAGCCGGGAAGCCAGCCGATGTCGTCGTCGGCGGAAACCTCCGGGAGCCCGGAAGCAGCGGCATAAGCGTGGGCGGCCGAAGACTTGCCGCTACCCGTAACGCCGTAGAACAGGACCCGGGCTGGAATTGGCGGAATGGATTTCACGGGCTGCTCCCCCTATTTTGCTCGGCACTCGGCCGTCCGTTGACGCCGGCGCACCGCGATTTGCCACGATAGCACCCGGCTGAATCAGCCGCCGTCGGAGAATGCCCCGACCTGCTGCTGCAAACCTCGTCGGTCTGGCGCGCGCAATTTCGGACGACGCCACCATCTGCTACGTACAGGACATCCTGGTCCACCCGACAGTTCAAGGTTCCGGTGCCGGCCGGGCGGCGGGCCAGTGCAGCCGTCATGGGATCTCGACAGCGCGTGGTTTGATGCGCTGTCGCCTCACTCGAGTCGGAAGTACGTGTTTCGTCGTGGGACCTGTCGGGGGTCGATGTGGGGTGGCGGGATGAACCAGGGGATCCCGGTTTTGACCTGGATCTGCCACTGTTCCTTGTGGATCAGGTGGTGGTGGTGACTGCAGAGCAGGGTGCCGTTCTCTGCGCTGGTGGTTCCGCCGTGGGACCAGTGGGTGATGTGGTGGGCTTCGCACCAGGGTGCGGGGATGGTGCAGCCCGGGAACGCGCAGCCCTGATCGCGGGCGGTGAGTGCTTTGCGGATGTGGGGCGGGAAGACGCGGGTGGTGCGGCCGATGTCGAGGATGCGTCCCTGGCCGCCGAGGAGGACGGGGATGATGTCGGCGTCGCAGGCGATCTTCCGGACGGTGGCGGCGGTGACGGGGCCGGTGAACGTGAAGGAGCCCGTGCCCGGGATGCCGGTGCCGTGTTCGAGGTTCTCCAGCCGGGCCAGGAGGTCGCGGTAGTCGATGGTGACCATGACCTGGGGCCGGAGCCCGCCCGCGGCAGGAAGCCCGCCCGTGGTCAAGCCGGCTTTGACCGCGCCGACGAGGCCGTCCAGGAGCTGCTGCGGCCGGGTCCGCTGGTCCAGATCATCCAAGGCGCCGGTGCTGTTGTCGCCGGCGCTGCCCTCATCTGGTTGTGTGCGGGGGTTGGTGGCGATATTCATCGCCGTCAGCAGGTATTCGGATTGCTCGGTGGTGGCGAGGATTTCCATTCGCTGGAGTCCGCGGCGGGGCTGTTTGATGAAGACACCCTGGCGTTGGCGGAGTTCGGTGTCGGTGGGTTCGGATCCGTCCTGGTCGATCGCCTCTGTCCATTGCCGGGCGACGCGGGCGACGAAGTCGGTGTCGTTCTCTACTGCGGCTCGGGTGAGTGCGTGTTCCATCCGGCCGGTAACTTCCGTATCGGCGTGGTGGGCGGCCCGGTCCAGGGCGAGCGTGATGATGGTCGCGGACCGCGAGGCCACGGTCCCGGAGGCCAGAGCCTCGGCGAGCTCGGGCCGTTCCGGTGGTTGGGGGTGCCCGGTGATGCCGGTCCGGGGCAGGACCGCCTCGGCCAGGGCGAGCCGGCGGCTGGCTTCTCCGGCACCGATCCGCAGCCGGGCACGGAGGAACTCGGTGGTGTTGCGGCAGCCGTCATCCGCAGGGTCCGGTTCTGTGGACAGGTTCGGAGCTTCGTTCCGCACGGCCGTCTCGGCAGCCTGGCTGGTGTCGGTTTGGCTGGTGTCGGTTTGGCTGGTGTCCGTTTCACTGGTGGCCCAGCCGATCGGGCCGTGCACGGCGGTTGCTTCGCCCCACCCGGTGGTCCAGCCTCCCGTAGAACTCGAGCCAGCCCGCGCAGCCGCAGAGGCCTCCCGCCGGGTCCGGTCCACGGACCCGGCCGCAAGCACTTGCAGGTATTCCGTCGTCCGGGCGATACCCTCGACAATCGCCGCGAAGTCGGCAGCTTCGCGGAAGCCCATCCCCGCAGCGTCGGTGAGCGCCGTCGAACTCAAAGCACCCAGCAGCGCAAGGATCCGGGCGACATCACCGGACCCGCCGCCGTCGGACGCTAACGCCTGAGAAGGCTGCGCTCCGGCGGGCAGGCTGCGCAGGCCCGGACCGGAAGAGAACCGGACAGCAGAAGCGGCGGCGGGCAATGCCGCCCGCCGCAATGCCCCTCCTGCCACTGTGAGTTCCCCCAAGACCTCCATGGGATGACTCTGCCGCGAGGGTCCGACAATTTACGGCCGCTGAGTCAGGCGGACCGTGACCCTGCAGACTGTGAACTAACTGACGCCCGCCGCCTGTACAGCCACACAAGGCCAAGGATGGGAAGCAGCAGCGGGACAAATGCGTAACCACGGCCGAAGAGGGACCAGACGGTCTCGTGCGGGAAGTTGACGGAGTCGAAAATGCTGAGCGCTCCGACCACCACCACGCCAATCAGTTCCACGAGGACGGCCGCCACGGACACCTTGAACCACGTCCTGCCCGGCCTCGCCAGGGAGATCGTGGCGACGACATAGACGAGTGCCGCGAACGCCGAGAGCAGGTACGCAAGGGGCGCCTCGTTGAACTTGGTGAGAATCTGGTAGCCGGCGCGCGCCGTGGCGGAGATGGCGAACACTGCGTAGACGGCGATCAGCAGCCGCCCGGGCCCGGTGTTCCGGGTGTCCTTGGACTGGGCCTTTGGTGCCGCGTCGGTCTTGTTGACGGGGGTTTGCGGAGTCACGTCTTGTGCTTCTTCCACTCAGTACCAGATCTGGTTCATGCGGGCGGCCATGACAAGGGCTGTGACGCCCACGGCAGCCAGGACAAAGTTGCTCCACCGGGTGCGTTCCAGGATGGACCAGTACACGGCGCCAACGGGCAGGATCAGCGCAGTGATCAAATAGCCCCAGAATTCCCAGGGTTCCCCGGCCATCTGTTCTCCCGACGAAACGCGGACGATGGAGCCGACAAGGTAAACCAGGAGTGCCAGTTCGACGGCGGCCACGGACAGGATGGTGGCGTCGTTCGGTGCTTTGTTCATGATCCCCGCCACGGCGCAGATGATCGTGGACAGCAGGCCGACGGCCAGGATGATGTAAAAGTACGCGTCCACGCTACTTGGCCCGCTCGCCGCTGCCGGGCCGTTCGTTGCTCGGGGCAAAGACGAGCACCGGCTTGGCGTAGCCGCCGGCGTCCGCCAGCAGGGCCACCAGCGAGCCGTCGGGCGCGAAAGCGGCGGCGGGATTGTCGGCGGTAGCAGCGTCCGGCGTTCCGGCTGCCGCGCCCGCGGCTATCCGCCGGCCGAAGGAGATTTCAGTGGCTTCATCCTCGCTGAGCTCCCGGTTCGGCATGAGCGCCCGCGCCGCCCGGGACATCTCCAGGACTTCCAGTTCCTCTGCCAGCTGCTCGAGTGTCCGGGCCTGGTCCAGCGTGTAGGGGCCAACCTGGGTCCGTCGCAGCGCCGTCAGGTGGCCTCCCGTCCCGAGCGCGTCACCCAGGTCGCGCGCCAGGGCCCGGATGTAGGTTCCGGACGAGCACTCCACGGTGACGTCCACGTCGAGGACCTCGCCTTCGCGCTCCGGGCGGACCGAATGGACATCGAAACGGTGGATGGTCACGGGCCGTGCAGCGAGCTTCACGTCTTCGCCGGACCGGACCCGGGCATACGCGCGTTCCCCGTCGACTTTGATGGCGCTCACGCTGCTGGGCACCTGCTGGATCTCGCCGGTGAGTGCTGCGACGCCGGCCCGGATGGCTTCCTCGGTGACCGCCGCGGCAGATTGGCTGCTGACCACCTCGCCTTCGGCGTCGTCCGTCACTGTCGATTCGCCCAGGCGGATGGTGGCTGTGTACGTCTTTGATGTGCCCACGATGTACGTCAACAGCCGCGTGGCCTTGTTGATCCCGAGGACCAGGACACCCGTGGCCATGGGATCCAGCGTGCCGGCATGCCCCACTTTCCGGGTACCGGCCAGCCGCCGCATCCGTCCAACCACATCGTGGCTGGTCCATCCTTGCGGCTTGTCAACTATCACCAGTCCAGAAAGCACGCCTCCCAGTATATCCGCGCCCGCGGCGCTCCCATTTCGCACGACGGCGGGCGGCCGGGTCCCGCGGGCGGCCGGCAGCGGGCCGTTAGGATGGCAGACATGCCCGAGCTTGCCGCCCACGTCCACGACTTCCCCGTCAACCAGATCCGCGAGATCACCGAGGCCGCATGGGCCACCCCCGGAGCCATCGTGCTGAGCATCGGCGAACCAGGCTTCGCCGTCCCCCGCCACGTCCTGGAGGCCGGCATGGCATGCCTGGACCGCGACGAAACCAACTACACGCCGAATGCCGGAATCCCCGCCCTCCGCGAGGCATTCGCCGCGAGGTTCCGTGAGCACAACGGCGTGGAGGTCGGGTCCGAACGTGTCTACGTCGTGGACGGTGCACAGCAGGGCCTCCACTTCGCCATGAGCCTGCTGCTTTCCCCCGGCGACGAAATCCTGATCCCCAATCCGGGCTACCCCACCTTCGCCATGACCAGCCGGCTGCTGCACGCTGTCCCCGTGCGCTACCCGCTGTACCCGGAACACGATTTCCAGCCGAGGATCGAGGACATCGAGGCCCTCATCACGCCGCAGACCAAGGTGCTGATCCTGAACTCGCCGTCCAACCCGCTGGGCGCGGTGCTGGGCGGCGACCTCACCCGCGGCCTCGTTGACATGGCGCGGCGCCACGACCTCTGGATCATCTCCGACGAATGCTATGAGGCATTCACCTACGATGTCCCCCATGTCAGCCCCGCCCGGTTCGACAGCGACATCCCCGGGGAGGCGCGGGTCTTCACTTCGTTGACGCTCTCCAAGACCTACGGACTGACGGGGCTGCGGATCGGCGCGCTCATTTGCCCGCCCGGGCTGGAGCGGAAGATGAACAATGTGATGGAGTCGATCGTTTCCTGCGTCGCCTCTCCGTCCCAGTACGCCGCGCTCGCCGCGCTTGAGGGGCCGCAGGACTACGTGGGCCATGCGCACGCCCACTACCGGGCCAACCGGGACGCAGCCTCGGCAGTGCTGGCATCCAAGGGCATTCCGTTCCTTTCGGCGCAGGGTGCGTTCTACCTTTGGGCGGATGTATCCCACGTCAGCGGCGGCGATGTGCGGTCCTGGGTCCGAAAGTTCCTCGCCGACGCCGGGGTTTCCTTCGCACCCGGCACGGCCTTCGGTTCCATCGGCGAAGGCTGGATCCGGATTGCGCTCTGCGGCGCGCAGGCTGAACTCGTGGAGGGCCTTGGCCGCTTGCCGTCCAGGGCCTGACACCCCCACGTCCAAGGACTGACGCCCCGCGTGCTGCGGCCGAACCGCGAGTCCCGCGGGAACAGCGTCCAAGTGGGGCAATGAGTCCCTAGTGCGAACGCTGTCCGCGCTTTAGTCTGACCGGAGGGGCAGCACCGGAGAGGAACATCATGTGGTGGCAGGACCTGCTGTGGGGCTTCTGGAACGGTTTTACGGCGTGGATCGTGCTCATCGCGCACGTTTTCGGCGCATGGGCTGAGTTCCCCTTCTACAACAACGCGAGGGCCGGCAACTGGTACGACTTCGGTTTCCTGCTGGGCATGGGATCGCCGCTTCTCGGCGGCCTGGGGGCGCGCGGCGGCCGCCGGTCGCGGACATAGCCGCGGACAAAGTTCGATACACCTGGGCCGCAGGGGCCTTTAGTATTCGATTTCCTCCTCGGGCGGCGCCTGCTCGGGCGTCCATGACATCCTGACGATGAAGTGGGCCTCGGCAACGTTCCTGGCGATGATGGCCCCTGCCGCTCCCGCCAATTTCACGCCGAACTGAAGTTCCAGATGTTCCGGCGCCAGGTCCGCCAGGACGTCCGCGGCGGCTTTTGCTGCCGGCCGGATGGCCGCGAGGGCATCCTCAAGCCTGCGCCCGGTGTCCTGGATCCCCTGGTCGTCCCGCGAAGGGTGTTCCACTCCGAAGCTGCTTTCCTCTGCTTCGACGAGGACCATGCCGGATCCGACTTCGTAGCGCAGTATCTCTGTCATGGCTTCCTCCGTGTGCCGAATATGGTTGCGAGAATGTGCTGCAGATTGCTGAGCAACGACTGGGGCCGGGACCGGAGCGCTGCTCAGCTCAGCGTGGACGAAAGCGCGTGCTCCAGCCAGGTCCGCAGGGCCGGCGCCGGCGCGGCGCCCGCCTGCCGGGCAATCACCATTCCGCTGACAATCACCATCAGCGTGGGGATGGCCTGGACTGCGAACCTCGCGGAGAGCCCGGGAGCCTTATCCACGTCCACTTTGACCAGTTTGATCCGGCCTGCCTTCTCCGTTGCCAGCTGGTCCAGGACGGGGCTGACCAACTTGCAGGGGCCGCACCACTCGGCCCAGAAGTCGATCAGGGCAGGCACGGTGGACTGCTCGGCGATGTGTTTGAAGTCAGCGTCGCCGGCGTCGACAATCCATGGCAGGTCGTGGCGGCAGTTGCCGCAGCGCGGACGGCCGGGAGCAGCTGCCGGGATCCTGTTTGTCTTCCCGCAGCCGGGGCACCTGATGAGTCGCGGTTCCACTGCGCCGCGCTGCCTTCCAGCCGCACCTGAGGTCATGGCTTAATCGGACGCCTGCCGACCATTGCCGGATAGAGTCGAAGGTCCCGCCGCTCCAGCAGGCCGGAACCCCCACGCCGAGGTCAGTATTCAGTGCGGTCCGGGTTGTCCCGCCACGCGTCAAAAGGGACGTTCGACGTCGGGACATCGGTTTGGCTGACCGGCATCAGTTCCGGGCGGGTGCCGTCAAAATATTCGTAGAACAGGGCGTCGTCGAACCCGGCAGCCGCGGCACCGTGCCTGTCCGCGGCAAAATACACGCGGCCGATCCGCGCCCACAACGCGGCCGCGAGGCACAGCGGACAAGGCTCGCAGCTTGCGTAGAGCACCGCCCCGCTGAGATCGAAGTTGGCGGATTCTGCCGCCGCCGTGCGGATGGCAACAACCTCGGCATGTGCAGTGGGGTCGTTATCCCGGGTGACCCTGTTGACGCCAAAATGGCTTTTTCCGTCCGCGGTGACCACCAGCGCACCGAACGGTCCGCCGCCGTCGGCCACATTCTGAACGGCGAGGTTGATGGCCTGGCCCAGGAAATCCTGGATATCGGCGGCTGAAGGTTGGGCATCCATGCTCCGATCATAGCCAGCCGGCCTGTTTTTCCGGTGAGCCGGACCCGGCAGTTTGCGTGACCATCGACGGGACCATCGACGGGGGCATCGACGGCGCCGAACACCCGGAATTAGAATATGGGCAGTGGGGGGCGGCCGTTCATTGCGGTAGCCAATCCGTGGTCTCAAGGCTCTTGATATTCATCAAAGGCCATTGGAGAGAACCATGAGAAATCAACGTCGGGTGATTGCGTCCGCGGCAGCTATCGCCGTGCTCCTGGCGCCCGCCACTGCGGCCAGCGCCGCGCCAGCCGAGCGGACCCCCGTAGTCCTCGCGGGCGGACTAGTGGGTCCCCTGCACGTCAACGCCGACCGGGGCGGCTCGGTCATTGTCAGCGAGGAATTCGCCGGCCGCCTGACCCGGGTTCTCGCCGACGGCAGCAAGTCCACCGTCTACTCGGCTCCTGACTGGGACGTGGCGGGCACCGCGGAGCGCCGGTCCACACTGTACCTGCTGGAAAGCCAGGGCGCGGGCCCGATGGACGACCGGCCGCTGGCAGGCCACATCCGGGCCATCAGCGATGACGGTACGCAGTGGACATTCGGGGACTTCGCTTCCTTGGAGTCGAACGAAAACGCCGACGGCGGGACCCGCTACGGTTTCCGCAACCTGCCGGCTGAGTGCGCCGCGCAGCTGCCCGCAGGCATGCCGCCCGCCTCGTACACAGGCGACGTGGATTCCCATCCGTACTCGATCGCCCTGTCCGGCCGCACGGCCTATGTGGCCGATGCGGGAGCCAACAGCGTGGTCTCCGTGGACCTCCGTTCAGGTGACACGGAAACCGTCGCCGTCCTGCCGCCCCAGCCCTACCGGATCACCGCGGAGGTTGCGGCTGCACTGCAACTGCCGGACTGTGTTGTGGGACGGACGTATGCATTTGAACCCGTGCCCACGGACGTGGCAGTCGGGCCCGACGGGTGGCTCTACGTCACCACGCTTCCCGGCGGACCGGAGGATCCGCGGCTTGGAGCACGCGGGTCCGTCTACAAGGTCAACCCGGACAACGGCAGGGTTAGGCTATTCGCCGACGACGTGCTCTCCCCCACCGGGCTGGCATTTGACGACGACGGCGACATCTACGTCGCGTCGCTGTTCGGCGACGGCGTGCTCAGGATTAGCGGCGACGACGGGCAGCGAACTGTCCTGACAGGCAAGCTCACGGCCGACGTCTCCATCAGGGATGACAAGCTGTACGCAAGCACGGATGCCCTCCCGGCGCCGAACCAGGCGCCCGACGGCAAACTGGTGTCCATTGACTTGGACGGCCACTCCCGCCACTGAGGCCGCTCCCTGGACACAAAAGTGGCCGGACCCCTTCCGGGTCCGGCCACAATCATGCATGCGACGTCCTACTTGTTGCCGTCTTCGTTGATTTCTTCGTCGTCGATGAGGTCTTCGTCCTCTTCGTCGAAGTCGTCCTCGTCGATTTCGACATCCTCGGGAATGTCGCTCTTGTAAGGATCGGCGTCGCCGGCGTGCTTGGCGCTGGCAGCCAGGGCGGCAACCTCGGCGTCGCGCTTCTTGGCGGCACGGAGCAGTTCTTCGAGGTTGGAGGCATTCACCGGAATCTGGTCAGCCACGAACTCGAGGGTGGGAGTCAGCCGGACCGTGATGTTGCGGCCCACTTCCTGCCGGAGAACGCCCTTGGCCTTCTCCAGGCCCTTGGCGGCATCCGCGTGCGCCACTTCATCCCCGAAGACGGTGTAGTAGATCGTGGCGTGCTGCAGGTCATTGGTGACGCGCGAATCGGTCACGGTGACGCCCTCCAGACGGGGATCCTTCACCCTCCGGCCCAGCGCCTCCGCAACAACAACCTTAATCCGCTGCGCCAACTTGGCAGCCCGTGCGGGATCAGCCATTTCCACTCCTAAAAATTTTGGATGTACGACGACGCCTGTTGGGCGGGGTCGCTCGTTTCAGTTTTCTGCCACGCACTACGGCGAGTCAACGACGGACTCCCGTTGGAATTTTTCCGGCGGCCTGGGAGTGGCATCGGGCCTGCCGAAGCTGGGCGGCAATGGATCGCAGATCCGTTGCCGCCCAGCGTAGGGGCGGGGCCGCCGGAAAAATTCCAACGGCCCCGCCAGCGAAGCAACACGTTAGACGCGCGGCTTCTCGCGCATCTCGAAGGTCTCGATGATGTCGCCTTCGTTGATGTCGTTGTACGAGCCAAGGCCGATACCACACTCGAAGTCCGTGCGGACCTCGGTTGCGTCGTCCTTGAAGCGCTTGAGCGTCTCAACGGTGAGGTTGTCGCCGATGATCTTGCCGTCGCGGCTGATGCGGGCCTTCGTGTTGCGTCGGATAACACCCGAGCGAACGATGGAACCGGCAATGTTGCCGAACTTGGAGGAACGGAACACTTCGCGGACCTCGGCGGTGCCAAGCTGGACCTCTTCGTACTCCGGCTTGAGCATGCCCTTGAGGGCCAGCTCGATGTCATCGATTGCTGCGTAGATGACGGAGTAGAAGCGCATGTCCACGCCTTCGCGGTCTGCCAGTTCGGCAACACGCTCGGCGGGCTTGACGTTGAAGCCGATGATGACGGCGCTGTCGACCGTTGCCAGGTTGACGTCGTTCTGCGTGATCGCACCGACACCGCGGTGGATAACGCGGAGCTGGACACCTTCGCCGACGTCGATCTTGAGCAGCGCGTCTTCGAGGGCTTCCACGGCACCGGACACGTCACCCTTGAGGATGAGGTTGAGGGTGTCGATCTTGCCTTCGGCGACGGCCTGGTCGAAGTCTTCCAGGCTGATGCGCTTGCGGCGCTTGGCCAGGGCGGCGTTGCGGTCGGCTGCTTCACGCTTCTCGGCGATCTGGCGGGCGGTGCGCTCGTCAGCGGTCACGAAGAAGGTGTCGCCTGCACGCGGGACGTTGGACAGACCCAGCACCTGCACGGGGCGGGACGGGCCGGCCTCGGTCAGGACGCTGCCGTCGTCGTCGAACATCGCACGGACGCGGCCGTGGGCCGTGCCTGCCACGATGGTGTCGCCGACGTGCAGCGTACCGGACTGGACCAGGACGGTGGCCACGGAACCGCGGCCCTTGTCCAGGTTGGCTTCGATCGCGATACCGCGGGCGTCCTTGTTCGGGTTGGCGCGCATGTCCAGGGCAGCGTCTGCGGTGAGCAGGACTGCCTCGAGCAGCTCGTCGATGTTGAGGTTCTGGCGGGCAGAGACCTCCACGAACATGGTGTCGCCACCGTATTCCTCGGGAACCAGTCCGTACTCGGTCAGCTGGCCGCGGACCTTGTCCGGGTTGGCGCCTTCCTTGTCGATCTTGTTCACAGCCACGACGATCGGCACGTTGGCCGCCTGTGCGTGGTTGAGGGCCTCAACGGTCTGCGGCATCACGCCGTCGTCCGCTGCGACCACCAGGATGGCGATGTCGGTGACCTTCGCACCACGGGCACGCATGGCGGTGAACGCCTCGTGGCCCGGAGTATCGATGAAGGTGATCTTGCGTTCGATGCCTTCGTGGTCGGTGGTGATCTGGTAAGCACCGATGTGCTGCGTGATGCCGCCGTGTTCGCCCGCGACAACGTCGGAGTTACGGATGGCATCCAGCAGGCGGGTCTTACCGTGGTCAACGTGACCCATGACGGTGACAACCGGAGGACGTGCCTCCAGTACTTCGTCGCCTTCGGCTTCCAGCTCTGCGTCGAAGTCGATGTCGAACGTGCTGAGCAGCTCGCGCTCCTCGTCCTCCGGGGACACGACCTGGAGCTTGTAGCCAAGCTCCTCGCCCAGCAGGGCGAAGGTCTCTTCATCCAGCGACTGCGTGGCCGTGGCCATTTCGCCGAGGTGGAAGAGCACGGTCACCAGTGCAGCGGGGTTCGCCTCGATCTTGTCGGCAAAGTCCGTGATGGACGAGCCGCGACGGAGCCGGACAACGGTGTTGCCGTCGCCGCGGGGCACGCTTACGCCACCCAGCGACGGAGCACTCATCTGCTCGAGTTCCTGACGCTTGGCACGCTTCGACTTGCGCTGCTTGCCACGGCCTGCGCCGCCCTTACCGAAGGCACCCTGGGTGCCACCGCGACCGCGGCCGCCCTTGCCGAAGCCACCGCCGGCCGGAGCACCGCCACCGGCACCCGGAGCACCACCGGTACCCGGTGCGCCGCCCGGGCGTCCGGGGCCGCGGCCACCGCCGCCGGGACGGCCTGCACCAGCGGGTGCGGGACGTTCGGTGCGGTTAGGCATCATGCCCGGAGTAGGACGGTTTCCGCCGCCTGCACCGGGACGTGCGCCGGGAGCACCGGCCGGACGCGGAGCGCCGGGACGTGCACCCTGGGTGCCGCCGGGACGCGGAGCACCCGGACGGGGTCCACCTGCACCGGCTGCCGGACGCGGGCCGCCGGGGCGTTCGCCCTCGGTGCGGCTTCCGCCCGGACGTGGCATTCCCTGGGAAGGCGCGAACGGGTTGTTGCCCGGACGCGGCGGACGTTCGTTGTCGCCGCCGCGGCCCCGGGGCATGCCCTGGGACGTGGCGAAGGGGTTGTTGCCGGGACGGGGACCGCCCGGACGCGGTGCCGAACCGCCCTGGCCGCCGGAGCGCGCCGGGGCCGCGGGAGCTTCAGCCTTGGGGGCCGGGCGTGCGCCGGGCTTAGCACCGGTGGACGGTGCCGCCGGGGCTGCCGGCGCAGCTGCTGCTGGAGCCGGGGCTGCGGGGGCAGGGGCTGCAGCGGGAGCAGGCGCCGACGGGGCCGGGGCTGCGGCCGGAGCTTCAGCCTTGGGTTCCGGAGCCTTCGGAGCTGCCGGGCCCGGCGCGGGGGCCGGACGGGAAGCCGAGGGGCTGGCGGGCGCCTTGGGCGCTGCAGCGGGAGCTTCGGACTTCGAAGCGCCGGCGGCGGGGTAGGCGTTGCGGAGTTTCCTCACAACGGGGGCCTCAATGGTGGAAGAGGCGGAGCGAACGAATTCGCCCAGTTCCTGCAGTTTGGTTACTGCATCTTTGGAAGTAATACCGAGCTCTTTAGCAAGCTCATGTACGCGGACCTTGGCCACATTTCTCCTGTCTCGGTCCGCACCGAGCCAGGCACGAACCGTCTACTTCTTACTGCGGACCTCCGCCGCGAGTGCAGCTGAAAGGTCCATTGCAGAGCGCAACAAAGTTGTCATCGTTGCGCACTCATCGCTGGGAACTCATCGGGTTTCCATCAGTTTTCTGACCCGCTTTCAGGTTGGACGGTTGTTGCTGCGGCCACCGGAATGTCCACGGCTTGCGTGCCTGCCGTTATCCGGCGTTCGACGGCGGCAATTCCGGTGGTGCCCGGGAGGGCACGTCCGAACGCACGCCGCTTTATAGCCAGCGCCAGGCACGTTTCGCTGGAGTGCAGCCAAGCACCCCGGCCAGCCATCCGGCGTCGTTCGTCCACCACGACAGCGGCGGAACCGCTGCCTTCGGCGACGAGCCGGAGTAGCTCAGACCGCGGACCCTTCTTCCGGCATCCGATGCAGGTACGCTGCGGCTGATCCTCAAGGTGTTGCGTGTGCGCCACGGTGAGTATCTTCCTGCCCTTACAAATCTGCCGCCCCGAACCCGCCCGCCGGTGCTGCGCCCCAAAGGAACGCAGGTTCTGCGGGCACGCTCAAGGCGCACGGATACCGGCCATAAGGCACGGTCAATGTCTATTCTAGCCCCTCAGGTGCCCCGGCCCCGAAACGACGGGTCGAAACCGGGCGGGACAGTCCGAGGGTGCCCTCCGCAACGGCGGGCTAGTTTTCGCGCTGAACCGCGGCGTCGGAGACGATGTCGATCCGCCAGCCGGTGAGCTTGGCGGCCAGGCGGGCGTTCTGGCCCTCCTTGCCGATGGCAAGCGACAGCTGGTAGTCCGGCACCACCACACGTGCGGAGCGGGTCGCTTCATCCGTGATGGTGACGGAATTCACCCTCGACGGCGACAATGCGCTGGCAATGAAGCTGGCCGGATCCTCGCTGAAGTCAACGATGTCGATCTTTTCGTCGTTGAGCTCGGTCATGACGGCCCGGACACGCGAGCCCATTTCACCGATGCAGGCACCCTTGGCATTGATGCCGGGGATGTTGGCCTTGACAGCGATCTTGGTGCGGTGCCCGGCTTCGCGGGCGAGTGCCACGATCTCCACCGAACGGTCGGCGATCTCCGGAACTTCCAGCTCGAAGAGTTTCCGGACCAGTCCGGGGTGCGAGCGGGACAACGTGATGGACGGACCCTTGGTGCCGCGGTGCACGTCGATGACGAAGGCGCGAAGCCTGTTTCCGTGAATGTACTTCTCGCCGGGCACCTGTTCGGGCGGGGGCAGCAGCGCCTCCACCGTTCCAAGGTTCACCTGGATCATGTGCGGGTTGTTGCCCTGCTGGATGGTGCCGGCAACAAGTTCGCCCTCGCGGCCCTTGAACTCGCCCAGGACGTTGTCGTCCTCGACGTCGCGCAGCCGCTGCAGGATGATCTGGCGTGCCGTGCTCGCAGCGATGCGGCCGAACCCGGCCGGGGTGTCCTCGAACTCACCGATGGGGGCGCCGTCGTCGTCGATTTCGGTTGCCCAGATGGTCACGTGTCCGCTCTTGCGGTCCAGCTCTGCGCGGGCCTTCTCGAAGGCTCCCGGAGACTTGTGGTACGCCACCAGCAGCGCCTGCTCGATGGTCGGAATCAGGAGGTCCAGCGGGATTTCACGCTCACGCTCCAGAAGTCTCAGTGCGCTCATGTCAATATCCATCAGGCCTCCTCAGAAGGTCCATTGTTTTCATCTTCCAGACCGACCTCATCGAGGTGGCTGAACTCTATCTCGACTTTTCCATTGCGGATCCTGTCGAAAGGAATCTTCTCCGGTTCGCCCTGCTTGGGCTTCATGCCCTTCTTGGCGGCGATCTCCGGTATCAGTGTCACGCCGTCCTCATCAACGGACTGGATCCTGCCGGTCAGGTTCTCGCCCTGGATGACGTTCACCTTCACCATGCGGCCGCGGGCACGGTGCCAGTGGCGCGGTTCGGTGAGGGGCCGTCCCACGCCGGGCGAGGAAACCTCGAGGTCGTAGGGGCGGCTGTCGTAGCTGGGGTCGCTGTCCAGGATGCCGGAGAGCTCCTTGGAAATCTCCGCAATAACGTCAAGGCTTACTCCGCCGGTCTCCTCCTGCGGCAGGTCCACCACTACGTGGACCACACGGTTTGCACCGGCAACCTGAATGGATACGTCCTCCAGGTAAAGCCGGTTTGCCTGGACCGAGGGTTCCAGCAGCGCCCGGACGCGCTCGGCTTCCGGGTTGTGCACGGATTCGGCCTCAGCCTTGCCCGTCCCGGTCCGGTCTGATGAAGTCGTGGCTTCTGCATTACTCACGATGCCGGCCGCCTCCCGCTAGATGATGTTGTGTGTACTAGCGTAGCCATTTTATGGCCACCGTGGTGCACTCGCTTGCTGCCGGGCATGACAACATGGTCTGTTGTGAAAGACGACACCAAGGAAAAACCCCGGCCGGCACACTATTTCCGGTACGGCATCCTGGCGTCGTTGGCCATACTGGTCATCAGCCTGGGGCTGGCGCTGACACCCGGCCCTCCGCAGGAGGCGCCGGAACCCGCGTTTTCCGAACGGGCACGGACCGCCGCGCTTACCGAAACGATGCAGCTGCGCCTTGCCGGAAGAAAAATGGCTGACTCCTTTTCCGGCGCCGAGCGCCAGGCCCTGCTGCGCACTGTGACTTTGCTGACAACCCAGGCGAGGGCGCTGACCGGGACCGATCCGGAACCGTATGCGTCGGCCACGGGTGCTGCATCCGCATCGGGAGCCGGCACAGCCACCGCAACTCCGGCGGCGCAGGCCGAGGCGGCTGATTCCCCCGCAGCACTCGTTGCCGCGTTGTCCGCCAGCGGCAGGCAGCGCCTCGAAGATGCGGCAGCGTCCGACGGCGGGATGGCACGGCTGCTTGCCGCCGTCGGCACCGCGCAGGTTCTTCAGGCGACCTCGCTGGCACCGGCGCTGGGGGCAGCCGCCCCTGCGGCGCCGGAGTCCCCCGCCGCTTCACCGACAGCCGCTTCACTGGCAACCGCTTCACCGACAGCCGCGCCGGCGGCCCCGTCATCGGCAACCGCCTCGCCTGCAGCTGACGGTTCCTGCCCGCCAGCTTCCACCGAGTCCGGTCCGGCTGATGGATCGGCTGAAGGATCAGCCACCCCGAAGACAGCACTGGCGATGACCGTCAAGACCGAGGCCGAAACGGTCTACGGCTACCAGGTGGCGCTTGCCCGCCTCGACGGAGCCGCCGCCGGCTCGGCGTCGGAGCTGCTGGCCCGGCATGAATCGGTGCTTGCTCAAGCCGAGGCCCTCAGCCGCGCCCTGTGCGTGGACATTCCGCCGCGGGAGGCCGGGTACACCCTTGGCCCCTCGTTCCTCGCATCCCCCGCCGCCGGGCTGGGAAGCCTTGAAGCAGGAACGCTTCCGGTATACGGGGACCTTGTGGCGTTGAGCGGCGGGAGCACGCGGCAATGGGCCATTTCCGGCCTCCTCGCAGCCGCCAACCGCGCCGTACTGTGGGGCTCCGACCCCGGTCCCCTGCCGGGCATCGTGGTGGATACAGCGCAACTTCCGGAGCTCCCCCAGGAAAGCCCGTCGCAGGAAACGACCGCGCCGGGGGCGTCAACTGTGCCGTCGGACGCCGGATAGAACCCGCCTCACCCTAAGCGTGCCTTACCTTTCTTAGCCTTGTATTACTGGCAGGCCGCGGTGGCCGATGGTTTGCTATACGCATGGACATCGCGGGAGCAGCAACGCAGCATGAAAACGAGCCGCACCACAACGACATCGCCCATCGCCTGAACTGGCTGCGTGCCGGAGTTCTGGGCGCTAACGACGGCATCGTCTCCGTCGCGGCAATCGTGGTGGGCGTGGCAGGCGTCACCACGGACTCCGGCCCTATCCTGATCGCCGGTGCGGCCGGCGTCGTGGGTGGCGCGATCTCGATGGCGCTGGGCGAATACGTGTCCGTCAGCAGCCAGAAGGACAGCCAGCAGGCGCTCATCGAAAAAGAAAGACGCGAACTGGCCGAACAGCCCGAGGAGGAGCTCGAGGAGCTCGCCGCCATTTACCAGGGCAAGGGCCTCAGTGCCGCCACTGCCCGCACGGTGGCTGAGGAACTGACCGCCCACGACGCCCTTGGCGCGCACCTTTCCGCCGAACTCCACATCGATGAGACCGACATCGTCAGCCCGTGGCATGCCGCCTTCGCGTCAGCCATCGCGTTCCTGATCGGAGCGATCCTGCCCATGTTGGCAATCCTGCTGCCGCCGGAGGAGATCCGGGTCCCCTTGACGTTCGTGGCAGTGCTGGTGGCCCTGGCATTGACCGGTGCCCTCGGAGCATGGATCGGCGGAGGCTCGAAGTCGAAGGCTGCGTTCAGGGTGGTGCTCGGCGGTGCACTGGCCCTCATCGCGACCTTCGGGATCGGCAACCTGCTGGGTGCCAGCGGCGTGGTCGCCTGACCTTCCGCGTTCTGCCGGCGGCCCAGCAGTTACGCTGGATCCGATGAAAGCACCCGTCGATGTCCCCATCCCGCCTGACCTGAGCCGCCGGTACGGCAGGACAAGCGGCGGACGCGCCTGGCTGGGTTCGCTCCAGGGACTGATTTGCGGACGCCTGGAGCGGTGGCACCTTGAGGTGGATCTGGCGCCCGGTGAGCTGCCATGGAACGGCCACGGAGCCGTGGTTGTCCCGGTAACCCGGAGAGGCGCCCCCGCTGTCCTCAAGGTTGCCTACCCGCACGACGAAGCCCGGGTGGAGCGTTTCGCCCTCCGGCTGTGGGACGGTAACGGCGCGGTGCGGCTCCTGGAATCCGACGCCGGGACGTGTTCCATGCTGTTGGAACGGCTGGACGCCTGCCGCTCCCTCGAGGAGGTACCGCTCGACACGGCCGCAGGCGTCTGGGGCGGGCTGACACGGCAGTTGAGCCTGAGGCCGGACCATCGCCCGGAGTGGCAGGAATTCGACCATGTGGCGGCCCGCGCCGAGCAGTGGAGCGATGATCTTCCGGCGGACTGGGAGCAGCTCGGCCGGCCATTTCCGCGCTGGCTGCTGGAGGCTGCGCTGGAAGTTTGCCAGACGCGCGGAGCCGTGGGCCGCCGTGCCGGCACCGACGTACTGGTCAACACGGACTTCCATTACCTGAACATCCTGGCCCGGCCGCAGGGCGGTTTTGCGGCAATCGACCCGCAGCCGATGATCGGCGAAGCAGAGTTCTCCGTAGCCCCGCTCTTGTGGAACCGCATCCGGGACCTCTCCCGGTCTGATCCGCGGCGGGGACTACTGGCGAGGTGCCGCGACTTCAGCGACGCGGCCGGGATGGATGCCGAGGCCGCCAGGCAGTGGAGCCTTGCCCGCGAAGTTGAGAACGCCTTGTCCTATGCTTCGCGCCCCCACCACGGCGGCGATCTGGCCCGTTCGCTCTGGGTGGCCAGCACGCTGGCCGGACGCACCCTCGACGGATTGCCCGCTGCGCATGACCTTCCGGCGCCGGGTGAAGCCGGACCGGGCTAAGCAACCGGGGGACCTAGCGGCCGGGCCTAGCCGCGAACTGCTGCCAGCGCTTTCCGCACGGCCGCGACGGCTGCCTCGACGTCGGCGTCGTCCGTTGTCCAGTTGCTCACAGAAAGACGCAGGATATCCCGCCCCTGCCAGCGGGAACCGGACATCCACACCAGCCCGTCCTCGATGATCCGGGCCGTCACGGCCCGCGTGGTGGCGTCATCGCCGAAGGCCAGCGAGACCTGTGTGTAGACGACGTCGTTAAGTATTTCCACGCCGTCCAGCGCCGACAGTTGCTCCGCCAGCTGCGAAGCGCGGCTCGCCAGATTGCGCACCTGCGCCGCAACGCCATCCCGGCCAAGGGACTTCAGCGCCGCCCACACGGGAACGCCGCGCGCACGGCGGGAGAGTTCCGGGACGGTCTGGAAGGGATCTGCGGCCGCGCCGGCATCCCGGATGATGTAACTGGGGTCGACGCTCATGGCGGCCTCAAGCGCCTCCGTGTCCCGCACAGCCACGATGCCGCAGTCGTAGGGCACGTTGAGTGTCTTGTGAGCATCGGTTGCCCACGAGTCAGCAAGGTGGAGGCCTGCGGTCAGGGCGGCAAGTTCCGGCACCGCAGCCGCCCAGAGTCCGAAAGCCCCGTCAACGTGCACCCAGGCGCCATGTGCCTTCGCGACGGTGATTGCCTGGAGGAACGGATCGAACGCGCCGGAATGCACATTCCCGGCCTGCAGGCACACAATCGGCGGGGCGGCGGCTGACAGGGCGGTGCCGTCCGATGCCGGGACCAGGGCGCGGTCCAGGGCGGCGCGGTCCAGTGCGGCGCGGTCCAGGGCGCAGTCCAGCTCCGCCGGATCCATGCGGCCCTCCCGGTCCGAAGGCACCACGATGGGGCTTCCCAGGCCCAGGTACCGCAAGGCGAGATCGATCGAGTCATGGCGTTCCTGGCCGACTATGCAGCGCAGTGCCGGTGCGCCGGCAAGGCCACCGGTGTTGACGTCCCAGCCGGCCTTCTCCAGGACGCGCCAGCGGGCGGCGGACAGGCCGGCGAAGTTGGCCATGGTCGCGCCGGTGACAAAACCGACGTCGGCCGTTTCCGGCAAGCCCAGCAGCTCCAGGAACCAGTGCCCGGCTGCGGCCTCGAGGGCCGCCGTGGCGGGCGTGGCGGCACGGAGCATGGAGCTCTGGTCCCAGGCACTGACCAGCCAGTCCGCAGCCAGGGCGGCGGGCAGGGTGCCGCCGATGACCCAGCCGAAAAAACGGCCCGATGGCATGGCCATCAGGCCGGGTTCCGCCTCGGCCGCGAGATAGTCGATCACTTCTTCTGCCGGCATGCCGGCCCGGGGCAGGGGGACCGAAGACGGCCTCCAGCTCCCCTGCCGTGGCCCGGGGCCCTACCCGGCGGGTCTGCTGGCTTGCCAGCCATTCACGGGCGTGCCCGGCTGCTGCGTCCAAGGCGTCGCGGAAAGGCTCGTCCCCTGTTGACATAGGAGCATGGTACGCCCGCGCCCCTCCCGGCCGGGAGGGTCTTTCGCATCCCCGTCGGCTAGCCTGCTAGGCGAAGGTGTCCTGCCAGATGTCGAAGCCGAGCTTGAGGATGAGGGCGCCGACGACGGCGAGGAAAACGTTGCGGATGAAGGTGCTGCCCTGCTTCACCGCGGTCCGCGCCCCGAGGTAGCCACCCGCCATGTTGGCGAGTCCCAGCACCAGCCCCACGCCCCAGAGCAGCGAGCCGTGCGGCAGGAAAAAGATCAGGGCACCGGCATTGGTGGCCATGTTCACGATCTTTGCCTTGGCGCTGGCCTCGAGGAACGCGTAGCCCATCGCGGACACCAGCGCGATGATCAGGAATGAACCCGTCCCTGGCCCGATCACGCCGTCGTAGAATCCGATGGCCGCTCCGATGAGGCAGGCCACCACGTAGTGGGTCCGGCCGTCGTGGCGGAGCGAGGTCAGGTCGCCGATGTTGGGTTTGAACGCCGTAAACAGCGCGACGGCCACGAGCGCCGCCACGATGATGGGCTTGAAGACGCTCGCCGGCAGGGTGGCGGCCAGCACCGCGCCGCCGAAGCTCCCGGCCAGCGCAATGACTGCCATGGGTATGGCGGTCCGCAGGTCCGGCCTGACCCGCCGGTAGTACGTCACGGCGCTGGTGGTGGTCCCGAAAATGGAACCCATTTTGTTGGTGGCGAGAGCCTGGACCGGGCTGATGCCCGGCACCAGCAGCAGCGCCGGGAGCTGGATCAGTCCCCCGCCGCCCACCACTGCGTCAATCCACCCTGCGGCGAAGCCCGCCACGATGATGAGGATCAGCGTGGCGGGCTCCAGCGACTCGAATCCCGAGATCACTCCTTCAGCCGTGCAGGGTTACTTGCTGCGGACGGCGTTGACCACATAGTCAACGGCCTTCTCCACGGCCACGTTCTCCGCCTCACCGCTGCGGCGGTCCTTGATCTCCACAACGCCGTCCGCCAGTCCGCGGCCAACAGCCAGGATGGTGGGCACTCCGACGAGCTCCGCATCGCCGAACTTGACGCCCGGGGAAACCTTGGGGCGGTCGTCGTAGATGACCTCGAGGCCTGCGGCTTCAAGCTCGAGTGAGAGCTTCTCGGCCGCCGCGAAGATTTCCTCGCCCCGGCCCACAGCCACGACGTGGACATCAGCGGGAGCGACAGCGCGGGGCCAGACCAGGCCCTTGGCATCGTGGTTGGATTCGGCCAGGGCCGCGACGGCGCGGGTAACGCCGACGCCGTAGGAACCCATGGTGACCACCACCTGCTTGCCGTTCTGGTCCAGGACCTTCAGTTCAAGGGCCTCTGCGTACTTGCGGCCGAGCTGGAAGATGTGGCCCATCTCGATGCCGCGGGCGGTCTCCAGCGGTCCGGATCCGTCCGGGGCCTCGTCGCCGGCACGCACTTCGGTGCACTCGATCACGCCATCCCAGCCGAAGTCGCGGCCGGCTACGAGGCCGAAGACGTGCTTTCCGGCCATGTTGGCGCCGGTGACCCAGGCGGTGCCGCTGACCACGCGGGGATCCACCAGGTACAGGAGCTTGGCGGCACCTTCGAGTCCGAGGAGCGGTGCGCTCAGCGACATGCCGGGGCCCAGGTAGCCGCGGACGATCAGGGGGTTGCGGGCAAGGTCTTCCTCGCCGGCGGCCTCAACGGTGATCTCGCCGGCGACCGGCAGGTAGGCGCCGATGTTGGCCTCTACCCGCTTCAGGTCGACGCCGCGGTCACCGGGCACGCCGATGACGACGATCTGCCGCTCCCCGGTGGGAAGGGTGATGGCGAGGACGACGTTCTTCAGCGTGTCAGCGGCCGTCCAGGCGCCGCCGTCGTTCTCGTCGCGGGGAACCAGCTGGTTGGCTGCGTCCACGAGCGTGTCGATGGTGGGAGTGTTCGGGGTGTTCCGGATCTCTGCGGCAGGCGCGTTGGTGAAGTCGATCGCCGCGGGCACCACGGTGGTCACGGCCTCCACGTTGGCCGCGTAGCCGCCGGCGGAGCGCACAAACGTGTCTTCGCCGATCTCGGTGGGGTGCAGGAACTCCTCGCTCCGGGAGCCGCCCATGGCACCTGCCGTGGCGGCCACCGGAACCACTTCAAGGCCGAGGCGCTCGAAGATCTTCAGGTAGGCGGCGCGGTGTGCGTTGTAGCTCGCGTCCAGGCCGGCGTCGTCGACGTCGAACGAGTAGGAGTCCTTCATGATGAACTCGCGGCCGCGCAGCAGGCCGGCGCGCGGCCGGGCCTCATCGCGGTACTTGTTCTGGATCTGGTAGATGCTCAGCGGAAGGTCCTTGTACGAGGAGTACAGGTCCTTGACCAGCAGGGTGAACATTTCCTCGTGCGTGGGCGCCAGGAGGTAGTCCCCGCCCTTGCGGTCCTTGAGCCGGAAAATGCCCTCGCCGTACTCGGTCCACCGGTTGGTGGCCTCGTAGGGCTCCTTGGGCAGGAGTGCCGGGAAGTGGACTTCCTGGGCGCCGATGGCGGTCATTTCCTCGCGGATGACTTTCTCCACTTTGCGCAGCACGCTCAGGCCAAGCGGCAGCCAGGTGTAGATGCCCGGCGCTGCCCTGCGGATATACCCGGCACGGACCAGGAGCCGGTGGCTCGCCACCTCGGCATCGGCGGGATCTTCGCGCAGGGTGCGCAGGAACAGCTTGGATAGTCGAAGGACCACGGGTAGGAATCCGTTTCTTGGGAGGTGCCTGTTCAGATGACGGGCGGGGCAAATTCGTCTGGGTACTAATCTACCGTGGCGCGGCGGGTGCCGGGTTCCCGGCCGCCGGGCACCGGAGCCCATGCCCCCTCGTGTTCCCGCGCATTCCCGCACCGGACGGAGAAGAGCCACGCCAGAACTGAAAGGAAGCCCCTGGCCGTTGCTGGCTGGTCATCCTGTTTTGGCGTGGCTCTTACGGCCCGTCGGACCCAGAAGTCCGGAGGAAGCGCTAGGCGTGCCTGCTGGGAAGGTCAACGTCCAGTGCCATCTGCTGATTTCCCCCTGAGACCGCACGCACCCCATCGGCGCGGCTAGGAAGAACCTATGTGATTCACGGCACCATTACAAGAGTCGTCACGCAGTTTTCGACAGTTGACTCTGTGTTACCGCATTCTCCCCGGCGGCCGTTCGGCTAGTCGATCAGGGCGGCTGCCTGGTCCAGCATGGCTTCCGCGGCCGCGAGGTCGGACTCCGTAACGCCGGTCCCTGTGGCCTGCGCCGAGATCAGGACTCCGCCCTTGACGGCGAAGGCCATCACGGTGCTCTGGGTTCCGCCTGTAGGCAAGGTGACGTCCGTTTGCATGGCAATCGCGCCGTCGGTGCCGGCACCGCTGTCAAGCCGGGTGGTCTCGGCTGTCATGGACATTCCCTGCCTGCGAGACCTTGTCGGCAGGCAAGACGGAGAGGGGTACGCTGCCTGAGTCCTTCACGGCTCCGGCGATCTCCGCGAGTTCCTCGGAGGTCAGCATGGTGAATGCCGCTTCCGTTGGCGTGGGGCTGGGGGTGACAGATGCGGCGGACGTTTCCGGGGACGCCCCGGCGCCAGCAGGGGCGGCAGGACCGCCGCAGGCGGACAGGCCAAGCACCAGGAGGGCAGAAGCCCCGAAAAAGCGCACAACGGACGTATTCATTTATCCCCCAATAAGTTCGAACGCCGGCCGTTGGGGCCAGCTAGAACAGAACTGTAGCGAAGGTGCCCACCTGGTGGAAGCCCACCCGCTCGTAGGTGGCCCGTGCCCGGGCGTTGTAGTCGTTGACATACAGGCTGGTGATGGGCGCCAGTTTCTGCGCCAGCATAACGACGGCGGCCATGTAGCCGGCGCTGAGTCCGAGGCCGCGGAAGGAGGGGTTCATCCAGACGCCCTGGACCTGGGTCACCTCAGGGGTGACGGCGCCGAGTTCGGCCTTGAACATGACCTGGCCGTCCCCATCGAGGTGGACAAGGGAATGGCCCTGCCTGATGAGGCCTTCCACGCGCCTGCTGTAAAACTCGCGGCCGCCCAGGAACGGCGAATATCCCACTTCTTCTTCGAACATGGCGGCGCAGGCGGGCAGGATCCTGTCGAAGTCGGCGAGCTGGCCGACACCCAGCTCCGTGTTGGCGGGCACGCCGGGCGGGCCTGCGATGGTCATCAGCGGCTGGTCCGCGCGAACCTCGTGCGCCGGTTGCCCCAGCTGTTCCAGCTGTTCATGCATGGCCAGGACCGTTTCGGCGGGGCCGAAGATGGAAGCGAACCGGCGGCCGGAGCGTTGTGCGTGCTCGGCCACGAGCCCGGCAAGGTCCGGGTCAAGCTGCACCGGAACGAGGTTCGCTCCGGCCCAGCACGCACCCACCAGGGTGTCGCCGTCGAACACGCCAAAGATGCTGGCCCCACCCATGGTGGGCGCGGCTGTTCCCGTGGCCGCCAGGTGGGACAGGATGAAGACGTTGGCTACAACGTCCCTCCTGGCCAACTCCCGCAGCGTGGCAGTGTCCGGACCGGACAGGACCCGGATTGAGATACCGGATCCTGCGGTCTCCCTACGAGACGCTAACCACGGGGCTACCCTTGACAGCATCTTCGCCATCGGCCTCCCCCATCTCTTCAGCGATTCTCATGGCCTCTTCGATCAGTGTCTCAACAATTTCGCTCTCGGGGACAGTCTTGATGACCTCGCCCTTCACAAAGATCTGTCCCTTGCCGTTGCCCGAGGCGACGCCCAGGTCAGCTTCGCGGGCCTCGCCCGGTCCGTTGACGACGCAGCCCATCACGGCAACACGCAGCGGGATCTCCATCCCTTCCAGGCCGGCCGTGACCTGCTCGGCCAACGTGTACACATCCACCTGGGCGCGGCCGCAGGAGGGGCAGGAAACAATTTCGAGCTTGCGGGGACGCAGGTTCAGCGACTGCAGGATCTGGTTGCCCACCTTGATTTCCTCGACCGGAGGAGCCGAAAGGGAAACACGGATGGTGTCGCCGATTCCCCGGGACAGGAGGGCGCCGAAGGCCGTGGCGGACTTGATGGTGCCCTGGAAGGCAGGCCCGGCTTCGGTGACGCCCAGGTGAAGGGGCCAGTCGCCCTGCTCGGCCAGCATCTCGTACGCGGCAACCATGATCACGGGGTCGTTGTGCTTCACGGAGATCTTGAAGTCGTGGAAGCCGTGCTCCTCGAACAGCGATGCCTCCCAGACAGCCGACTCCACCAAAGCCTCGGGAGTTGCCTTGCCGTACTTCTTGAGGATTCCGGGCTCCAGCGATCCGGCATTGACGCCGATCCGGATGGACGTGCCGTGGTCCTTGGCGGCACGGGCAATTTCCTTGACCTGGTCATCGAACTTGCGGATATTGCCGGGGTTGACGCGAACCGCCGCGCAACCCGCTTCGATGGCGGCGAAGACGTACTTGGGCTGGAAGTGGATGTCCGCGATGACGGGGATCTGGGACTTCCGCGCGATGATCGGCAGCGCCTCGGCGTCGTCCGCTGACGGGCAGGCCACGCGCACGATGTCGCAGCCCGAGGCCGTCAGCTCAGCAATCTGCTGCAGCGTGGCGTTGATGTCCGTGGTGGGCGTGGTGGTCATCGACTGCACGCTGATGGGCGAATCCGAGCCGACGCCCACCGAGCCCACCTTGATCTGGCGGGTTTTCCTGCGCGGTGCGAGGACGGGTGGCGGTGCTGACGGCATTCCCAGGCTGACCGAGGTCACGTGGACTCCTATTTAGGTCGAAGTATCGATGGTGGGGTGGTTCCGGCGGGTTAAGCGGCGTGCTCGGCCAGCAGGCCGGTCACCGGGTTCCATTCCGTGGTGCGCGTGCCCGCAATGACCTGGGCGGCAGCGAAAGGATCCTGCTTGAGGATCCCGTTCAGCGCGTTTTCGTCGGCGGCCTTGAAGATCAGCAGGGCACCGGCTCCGTCGCCGTAAGGCCCGCTGGCCAGGAGTGCGCCTTCACCGGCAAGGGCAGCGGTCCATTCCCGGTGTGCCGGGCGGGCGGCGTTCCGTGCTTCGGTGGACTCGGCGGCGTATACGTACTCAACAGCAAAAACAGTCATACGGATACCCTATCGCCCTGCCCGCCGGAGTATGTATCCGGTTCAGCTAAGGAAGAGGATCTTGACGAGGGCAGCGACTCCGGCGGCCCACAGCATGGATGACAGCGTTCCGATGATGAACCTCTCTGCAGCAACAGGGGTCTCTTTCAGTTCCGCGAAGCGCCCCAGACCCTTGATGGCCACGACGTAGGCGATCGCCACGGGCTGCCCCGTCAGGATGGCCAGGCACACAGCCAGCCGTTCTAGGACGCCGATGATGGCTCCTCCGCGCAGGATCCGGGTGGTTGGTGCCGGCGGAGCGCCCGTCGCTGCGGGCACCTTTCCGGCAGCGTCTGCGGCCACGTCTCCGGCTACGGTGATCTCGCCGTCGACGGCTTCCCGGCCCGCTGATTCACTGTCCGCGGCGGCCCGGTCCACTGTGGCATCGGCGGCGGGGTCGTTGGCAGCTTCGTCGGCGGCACGGTCCCGGGCGGCGCGGTCTTCTGCCGCCGTGGCCGCGTCCGCCTTGTCGTCGATGGTCCGGGCCAACCGGAACACCAGCGCGGTGACAGGCCAGCCGGCGAAACCAGCCGTCAGCAGGGCGAGGGTAATCCAGAGGGCGTTCACCTGTTTCCTTCCAGCACGGCGTCATGGGCCACGGCCACGAGCATCTCTGCGGCGGGCCTCGCCGCCCATTCTTCCTGCCAGCCGGACCTCAGGACGGCGCGGCTCACCGACTGCTCCGTGATTCCGAGTTTTGCTGCGGCGAGCTTCTGGCTGCCGTGCCTGACTGACGCGTCCTGCTGCAGTGCGCGGAGGGTGTCCACCACTTTCCACTGGGCCTCCGTGCGGTCCTGCACCAGCCGGCCAATCAGCCGGAGGACTGCCTCGGCGTTCGCGCAGGCCCTGATGCCGGTTCCTGCCTCCGGGGGCGCCGCACCGCCGCGGCGCAGCCCGCCGGGAACCACGGACAAGGGAACATGGGCGGCGGCGGACTTGGCTTTTTCCACTGCCAGCCGGGCGGCGACGAACGCCGCACCCGATCCTTCCCGCGGGCTGGCCGGCAACGGGAGGTCAACTGCCCCCACTCCGATTCCCACGTACCACTGGCCGCTGCGCAGGCAATGAAGGGCGATGTCCACCACTTCCGCAGGCTTTTCCACCACCCCCTGGACTTCGTCGCCGACGGAACGTTCGAACCGGCCGGCGGTGGACTTCCGGTGGAGCTCGGCAAGCAGGCCGGGAACGCGGTCCCTGTCCCCGGTGCTGCCGCGCTGGTCGATGGTGAGAACGTACATACCGCAAACATAATCGACTGATTTCCAAACATCAATCTTTTTCGGCTGATTTACTAATATCAGTCAAAAAGAGCTGATTATGAAATCCAAGCCGGAATGGGCTGATTAGCCAAACAGGTTGACGGGCTTGACGATGTCCGCGTAGATCAGGAGGGCACTCATGCCCATCAGCAGGGCAGCCACGACGTAGGTCACGGGCAGGAGCTTGGCGATATCGAACGCCCCGGGGTCCGGCCGGCCGAACAGCTTGGCCAGCCGCCGTCGGGCTCCTTCATACAGCGCACCGGCAACATGGCCGCCGTCCAAGGGCAGCAGCGGGACCAGGTTGAACACCGCGAGCGCGAAGTTCAGTCCGGCCAGCAATCCCACCAGGGCGGCCAGCCTGGACTGCAGCGGAACCTGCTCCATGGCGGCAACTTCACCGGCCACGCGGCCCACACCAACAACGCTGATGGGCCCGTTGGGATCGCGGGGCTCTTCGCTGAAGGCCGCTTTGGCAACGCCCACCACCCGCGCGGGGAGGTTCAGGACGACGCCGGCAACCTGCTGGATGTTTTCCCCCGCCATGGGCAGCACGGACGACGCCGGCTGGGCCACCAGGGCGGTCTGGGCACCGATCCCCAGGAAACCGACTTCCTGGTACTGCAGGGTCCCGTTCGAATCGGCGGCCTGCCGCCCGTCGGCGCCGATGACCGGCCGCGCCGAGAGCACCGGCGTCACGGTGGTGGTGACGGGCGAACCGTCGCGTACCACCGTGATGCTGACTTCCCGTCCCGCGGAGGCGCGGATCCAGCCTGTCAGTTCCTCCCAGCTGGTCACCGCCTTGCCGTCGAACGAGGTGATGGTGTCATTGGGCTTGAGCTGCGCCGCAGCTGCTGGAGTGAGCTTGCAGTCGGCGGAATCCGGGTCCACCGTTTCCCCGGCCTTGACCTGGCATTTGGAGACGTCCGCGATGGTGGTGGTGGGGGTGCTGATCCCGAAGCCCATCAGGAGCACGGCCGTCAGCGCCACGCCGATCAGCAGGTTCATGGCAGGGCCGCCCAGCATCACGATGACCTTCTTCCACACCGGCAGCCGGTAAAAGACCCGCTTCTCATCGCCGGGTCCCACTTCCTCGTGGGCCATGGAGCGCGCCTCGGTGGCGAGGGTCTGGAACATGCCGGTGCTGGAGGGACGCACCGTGCCGTCGTCCTTGTTTGGCGGGTACATGCCGATCATGGACACGTAGCCGCCCAGCGGGATCGCCTTGATGCCGTACTCGGTCTCCCCCTTGCGCTTGGACCACAGGGTGGGGCCGAAGCCGATCATGTACTTGGTGACCCGCACCTTGAACAGCTTGGCCGGCACGAGGTGGCCCACCTCGTGCAGCGCGATGGAGACGGCGATGCCGATCGCCACAAAGACGACACCGAGGATAAAGAGAATGACGGGACTCATGCTGAGATCTGCTGCTTCCTAGAGACTGCTCACTGCTAAACGTTCGTGGGTGCGCGCTCGTGCCCACGCTTCAGCATCCAGTACGGACTCCACTGTCAGCCCGGAAGATCCTGGGTGTTCGCTGAGCACCGCTTCGATGGTATCCACAATGTCGGTAAACCGGATCCGGCCGGCGTGGAAGGCCATCACGGCCTCTTCATTGGCGGCGTTGAACACGGCCGGGTAGGTGCTCCCCTGCTTGGCGGCGTCCTTGGCCAGGCCAACGGCGGGGAATGCTTCAGTGTCCAGTGGTTCAAACGTCCAGCTGGTTGCCTGGGTCCAGTCGCACGCCGCGGCTGCCTTCGGCACCCGGTCCGGCCAGCCCAGCCCGAGGGCGATGGGAAGGCGCATGTCCGGCGGCGAGGCCTGGGCGATGATGGAGCCGTCCACGAACTGCACCATGGAATGGACCACGGACTGCGGATGCACCACCACGTCGATGCGGTCCAGCGGGATGTCGAACAGCAGGTGCGCCTCGATCACCTCGAGGCCCTTGTTCACCAGGCTGGCGGAGTTGGTGGTGACCATCAGGCCCATGTCCCAGGTGGGGTGCGCCAGGGCATCCTGCGGCGAGACGTTGTGGAGCTCCTCGCGGGTCCTGCCGCGGAAGGGTCCGCCGGAGGCCGTCAGGATGAGCCGGTCCACCTCGTCGGCTGTCCCGGACCGGAGGCACTGCGCGATGGCCGAATGCTCTGAATCGACCGGGACGATCTGGCCTTCCCGGGCGGCAGCCTTCACGAGGGCGCCGCCCACGATCAGCGACTCCTTGTTGGCAAGCGCCAGCGTGGCGCCGGACTTCAAGGCCGCCAGCGTTGGCGCCAGGCCGATCGAGCCGGTGATGCCGTTGAGCACCACGTCGGCCCCGATTTCCGCAATCCTGGTGGAGGCGTCCGGGCCGGTGATGATCTCCGGGCGGTAGCCGGTCACCCCGGCCGCGCGGGCGGCGTCGTCGATCAGGCCCTGCAAGGCGGACGCATCGCCGCTGGCCGTACCGACGGCCCCGGCCTTCGTATGGACCGCCTGGCGGGCAAGGAGGTCCAGGTTCCCGCCGCCTGCACTCAGTGCCACAACCTCGAAAAGGTGCGGGGCGCCGTCGACGACGTCAATCGCCTGGGTGCCGATGGAACCGGTGGATCCGAGGAGAACGATTCTGCGTGGCTGCATCCGTTAAGTATCCCGCACGCAGGCCGTCCCGCCGCCGCCGGACGCTCCGGCGGGCAGGTACCGGGGGTCATTGACGCCGTGCGCGGCAGGCGTAACGTGAACAGCGTGGAGTGGGCCGCATGGTTCGACGCGCCGGAGTATGAATTTGCCCGGCAGGTGCTGCAGCGCGGCGTCGCGACGATCTTCCTTGTGGCGTTCCTCTCCTGCCGCAACCAGTTCCCGGCGCTGCTCGGCGAGCGCGGGCTGCTCCCGGTCCCCGACTACCTGGACAGCTTCCGGCGGCGCCGCCGGCCCAGCCTGTTCCTGTGGCGCTACTCGGACCGCCTCCTGCGGCTCGTCTGCTGGTGCGGCATGGCCGTTTCGGCCACGCTCGTCCTGGGACTTCCGCAGCTGGGACCGCCCTGGCTGCCGATGATCGCCTTCCTGGCACTGTGGCTGCTGTACATGTCGATAGTCAACGTGGGACAGACCTTTTACGGTTTCGGCTGGGAGATGCTGCTCCTGGAGGCCGGCTTCACGGTGGCCTTCCTTGGCTCGGACCAGACACCGCCGCCCCGGACCATCCTGATCCTGCTGGTGTGGCTGCTGTTCCGGCTCGAGTTCGGCGCCGGCATGATCAAAATCCGCGGCGGCAGCGAGTGGCGCGACCTGACCGCCCTGTACTACCACCATGAGACCCAGCCGATGCCCGGTCCGTTGAGCCGGCAGGCGCACCTCCTCCCCAGGCCCCTGCACCGGATAGAGGTCCTGGGCAATCACTTCGCGCAGCTGGTGGTGCCGTTCTTCCTCTTCGCCCCGCAACCGCTGGCCGGCATCGCCGCGGGCATCATCATCTTCACCCAGCTGTGGCTCGTGGCCAGTGGAAACTTCGCCTGGCTGAACTGGATGGCAATCCTGCTGGCCTTCGCCGCAGTGAGCGATCCGGTGGCGCACGCCGTGCTCCCCGTCATTCCGCTGGACTGGCACACCTACGGTGCCGCCGACGGCGGGGCGCGGACCCCGGTGTGGTGGCTCGCCGTCGTGCTTGCCGTGACGGTGCTTCTGCTGGTGCTCAGCTACTGGCCGGTCCGGAACCTGCTCCAGCACCGGCAGCTGATGAACGCCAGCTTCAACCGGTGGCAGCTGGTCAACACCTACGGGGCGTTCGGCACGGTGACCAAACTGCGGATCGAGATTGTGGTGGAAGGCACGCTGGACAACGAACCGGACGACGGTTCAGACTGGCGCGAGTACGGTTTCCGCGGGAAGCCGGGCGATGTCCGCCGGCTGCCGCGCCAGTGGGCTCCGTACCACCTCCGGCTGGACTGGCTGATGTGGTTCCTGCCCCTGCGCACCGTCCACGAGGAGTGGTTCTACGCCTTCCTGGCCAAGCTGCTCGAAGCCGATGGAGCCGTCCTGCGGCTCCTGCGCAAGGACCCGTTCGACGGCGCCCGCCCGCGTTGGGTGCGCGTCCACAGCTACCTGTACCGCTTCGCGACCCGGGCGGAATACCGCGAAACGGGCCAGCGATGGATCAGGACCCTGCTCTACGAGGCCATTCCGCCGCTGTCCCTGCCGCCGGGGTCACGCTGACTTGAGTGCGTAACGGCGCTCCGGACGGCCGGCACCGTACTTGAGGCGGACCTCGACCCTCGCCTCGTCGTGGAGGTATTCCAGATACCGGCGGGCGCTGACCCGCGATGTGCCCAGCAGGTCCGCGACTTCGGCGGCCGAAAAGTCCGCCCCGGCGGACTCGAGCACAGCGACCACACGGCTGAGGGTTTCCGGGCTGCAGCCCTTGGGCAGGCGCGGTTCCGTCCGTTCGGCGCGTTCCGCGCTTTCCAGCCCGAAGACCCGGTTGACGTCGGATTGCTCGGCCACGTCCTTGGACAGGTCGAGTCCCTGGTAGGCGCTGCGGTAGTGCTCCAGCCGTTCCTGCAGGTCCGCCTGCGAAAAAGGTTTGATCAGGTAGTGGACAATCCCGCCACGCAGGGCGCGGCGGACGGTCTCCACCTCGCGGGCGGCGCTGATCACCAGCACGTCCAGTTCCGGCGCCGCTTCCCGCAGCCTGGCCATGAGGTCCAGGCCGTTGATGTCGGGCAGGTGGATGTCCAGGAGGACCAGGTCGGGCTGCAGCCGGGCGGTCTCCGCCATGGCCTGGGCTCCGGTGTGCGCAACTCCGACGACGGCGAATCCCGGCGTGCGCTGGATGAACCCGGCGTGGACTTTGGCCACCATAAAGTCGTCGTCGACGATCAGGACGTTGATCATGGCCGGGCCACCCTTCCCGTAGCCGGCACCCCTTGTGCGGGCGTCCGTTTCAGCGGCGCCCGCTTGAGCCGTGCGGTAAAGACGGCCCCGCCGTCGTTGGCCACAGTGAGCTCGCCTCCGCTTCGTCGGCAGACAACACGAGAGAGGGCCAGGCCAAAGCCCCTGCCGCCGGCCGGGCCGGGTTTCTTGGTGCTGAACCCCTGCCGGAAGATCTCATCGGCAGCTGCCCCGTCGATGCCCGGGCCGGTGTCCCGGACCGTCACCACCACTTCCTCGGGAGTGTCCTCAACGCGGACCCGGACGGCCCCTTCGGCGACTCCTGTGACGGCGTCGAGCGCGTTGTCCACGAGGTTCCCCACCACGGTGGCCAGGTCCCGGGAAAGCTCATCGCCCACCGGCGCCAGCACCGAACCGGGATCCAGCTGCAACGGCACACCACGCTCAGCTGCGAGGCTGGATTTGGCGATCAGCAGGGCGGCGAGCGCCGGGTCCTGGATGCGGCTGGTCACGTCGTCGTTGAGGCGTGTCCGGTCCACGGTGACGCCGTTGACGAACTGCACCACGGAATCGTACTCGCCGATCTGGATCAGGCCCGAGATCACGTGCAGCTGGTTGGCGAATTCGTGGGCCTGCGCCCGGAGCGTGTCCGTGGCAGTACGCGTTGCCCCGAGCTCGCGTTCCAGGGATGAGAGCTCCGTCCGGTCGCGCAAGGTGGCAACCGAACCCATCACGCGGCCCCTGGACCGGATGGGCACCCGGTTGAGCACCACGAGGCGCTCCCCCACCAGCACCATCTGGTCCTGTCCGGGCTGCTCACCTGTCAGCACTTCCTTGAGCGCAGGTTCAACGGGCAGGCCGGCAAGGTCCTTGCCCACGCAGTCCGCGGGCAGGCCCAGCAGCGCCCGGGCACTGTCGTTGGCCACCGTGATCCGGCCGTGGAGGTCCAGCGCCACCACCCCCTCCTTCAGTCCGTGCAGCATCGCCTCGCGGTTCTCCACCAGGCCCGAGATTTCGCTGGGCTCCATGCCAAGGGTCTGCCGTTTGACCCTGCGGGCCAGCAGCAGGGAGCCGGCAACCCCCAGGACGCTGGCCACTCCAAGGTAGGTCAGCAGGTTGGGCACCGCATCCCCCAGCCGCTCCCACGTGGACGGGTAGTTCCGGCTGATGGACGCGATGCCGATCATTTTCCCGGAATCATCAAGGACCGGTACGTGGGCCGAAAGGACCGGGGTGGCTGTTCCGCCCACGACGCCCGTCCAGGCGCGGCCCTCCATCACCCTGCTCGGGCCAAGTTCCAGCGGACGGCCGAGAAGTCCGGGATCGGACGACGCCACCACGGTACGGTCAGTCCGGGCGAGCGCCACCTGCGCGGACCCGGAAACGGTGCGGACCGACTCCGCGACCGCGGACAGGGCCGCACTGCCGCGCGGTTCGGCGGAGGGAAGCAACGCCCTGACGGCGGGATTGCTGCCCAGCGCTTCAGCGGCGGACAGTGCACGGCGCCCCTCGATCCGCTCAAACGCTGCTGCGGACTGGGCGAGGGAGATCGCGACGACGGCGACGAGGACGGCCAGGACAATCAGCAGCTGGAGGACCAGATATTGCCCGGCGAGGGACATTCCTCTTCGTCGAGTCACTGTGGTTCTTTCCTCTGGTGGGTGGGTACCGGAACTATACCCCAGCGCGCCCTGCCGGGCGGATGCACGGCCCGCTCCGCCGTGAGACTGGCAGGAGCTCCGGTTGAGCGCCGGAAACGTGAACGAAATGAACTTAACTTTCTCTGCGTACACAAGAGTGATGCCGCTCACTTCCGCACCTAGCATCAAATGCACCAGTCAGTTTTGCTGACCAGCTTGACCAAGAACTTTACTGAGAAGAGGAACACCATGCGCCAGATCCGCGCATTGCGCATTGCCGCCGTCGCCGCCGGCATCGCCCTGATGGCCACCGGTTGCGGTGCCACCGGCAAGAGCTCCACGAGCGGCAGCTCCAGCGCTGCCGCCGGCCCCGTCACCGGGCTGCAGATCCTCGTCCCCAACACGCCCGGCGGCGGCTATGACACCACCGCCCGTGCAGCCGCGAAGGTTCTCGACGACGAGAAGATCGCCACCAACACCGAAGTCTTCAACCTCGCCGGCGCCGGCGGAACCGTGGGCCTGGCCCGCGTGGTCAACGAAAAGGGCAACGGCGACCTCACCATGCTGATGGGCCTGGGCGTGGTGGGCGCCAGCTACACCAACAAGTCAGCATCGAAGCTGACGGACACCACTCCGCTGGCCAAGCTCATTGAAGAGCCCGGCGCCATCATGGTCAGCAAGGACTCGCCGTACAAAACCATCGACGACCTTGTGAAGGCCTGGAAGGCCGATCCCGGCTCCATCGCTGTCGGCGGCGGCTCCTCCCCCGGCGGCCCCGACCACCTGCTGCCCATGCAGCTCGCAGGCGCAGTGGGAATCGACGCCACCAAGGTCAACTTCGTTTCCTACGACGGCGGCGGAGACCTTCTCCCGGCCATCCTCGGCAACAAGCTCGGCTTCGCGGCCTCCGGCGCCGGTGAGTACCTCAAGCAGATTGAATCGGGCGAAGTCCGTGTGCTCGCCACCAGCGGCGCGGAGCGGCTGGACGGCGTTGACGCCCCCACGTTGAAGGAATCCAACATCGACCTGGTGTTCACCAACTGGCGCGGCATCGTTGCCCCTCCGGGAATCAGCGACGCCGACAAGGCAACCCTCATCGCAGCCCTCGAGAAGATGCACGGTACCGAGGCCTGGAAGGAGACGCTGAAGACGCACAGCTGGACCGACGCTTTCGTCACCGGTGACGAATTCAAGACCTTCCTGACGGAGCAGGACAAGCGGGTGGCGGACGTCCTCACGAAGCTTGGCCTGGCGTGAGCTCTTCACCAACGCTGGCCTCACGGCTCAAAGGCCGCTCCGAGCTGGGGGTCGCCCTCCTGCTCGGGGCGGCCGGGGTGATGGTGTTCCTCGACGCCAACGGCCTGGCGACACCCTATTCCAAGTCGGACCCCGTGGGTCCCAGGACGGTCCCCTTCATCGTGGCCGGCCTGCTCATCGTCTGCGCCGTGCTCCTGGCAGTGAACGTGCTGCGCGGCGGCAAGGGCGAGGCGGAAGGCGGCGAGGACGTTGACCTGGCCCACCCCGCCGACTGGAAGACGGTACTCCCCCTGGTGGGCGCCTTCATCGCGAATATCCTGCTCATCGACTGGGCCGGCTGGGTGATCTCCGGAACCGTGCTGTTCTGGGGCAGCGTGTGGGCCCTCGGCGGACGGCACTACGTCCGTGACGGCCTCATCTCCCTGGCCCTGTCCATCCTGACCTTCTACGGCTTTTTCCTGGGCCTCGGCATCGCACTGCCCGCCGGCCTGCTGGAAGGGATTCTCTAATGGACGTCTTCTCCTCCCTCATGGATGGTTTCGCCACCGCGCTGACCCCCATGAATTTCCTCTACGCCGTCATCGGCGTGGTCCTCGGTACGGCCGTGGGTGTCCTCCCGGGCCTCGGCCCCGCAATGACCGTGGCCCTGTTGCTCCCGGTCACGTATGCCTTGGAGCCCACCAGCGCCTTCATCATGTTCGCGGGCATCTACTACGGCGGCATGTACGGCGGCTCCACCACGTCCATCCTGCTCAACACGCCCGGTGAGTCTTCGTCGGTGGTCACCGCCATCGAAGGCAACAAGATGGCAAAGGCCGGCAGGGCGGCCCAGGCTTTGGCCACCGCCGCCATCGGTTCATTTGTGGCCGGCACCATCGGCACCACGCTGCTCGCCGTCTGCGCGCCGATCGTGGTCCAGTTCGCCGTCAGCCTGGGCTCCCCCAGCTACTTCGCGATCATGGTGCTCGCCCTGCTGGCCGTCACCGCCGTGCTGGGTTCCTCCCGGTTGCGCGGTTTCGCGGCCCTGGGCCTGGGCCTGGCGATCGGCCTGGTGGGCATGGATTCGGTCACCGGCCAGCAACGCCTCACCTTCGGCATGCCGCTCCTGGCGGACGGCCTGGACATCGTGGTGGTGGCCGTGGCCATCTTCGCCGTCGGTGAAGCCCTGTGGGTGGCCGCGCACCTGCGCCGCACGCCCCTGCACGTCATTCCGGTGGGACGCCCGTGGATGGGCAAGCAGGACTGGAAGCGGTCCTGGAAGCCGTGGCTCCGCGGTACAGCCTTCGGCTTCCCGTTCGGAGCACTCCCAGCCGGCGGCGCCGAGATCCCCACGTTCCTCTCCTACGTCACGGAAAAAAGGCTCTCCAAGCACCCGGAGGAATTCGGCCACGGCGCCATCGAAGGAGTTGCCGGGCCGGAAGCAGCGAACAACGCCGCGGCTGCGGGCACGCTGACCCCCATGCTCGCCCTGGGCCTGCCCACCAACGCGACTGCCGCCGTCATGCTGGCAGCATTCACGTCCTACGGCATCCAGCCCGGTCCGCAGCTGTTCGCGAGCCAGGGACCGCTGGTCTGGGCACTGATTGCCAGCCTGTTCATCGGCAACCTGCTGCTCCTGATCATCAACCTTCCGCTGGCGCCGCTGTGGGCGAAGCTCCTCCAGCTCCCGCGGCCGTACCTGTACGCCGGGATCCTGTTCTTCGCCACGCTGGGCGCCTACTCGGTGAACCTGCAGGCGTTCGACCTGGTCATCCTGCTGGTGCTTGGTGCGCTGGGCTTCATGATGAGGCGCTTCGGACTCCCCGTGTTGCCGCTGATCCTGGGCGTAATCCTGGGGCCGCGGCTCGAGGGGCAGCTCCGCAAGACCCTCCAGCTCAGCGCCGGCAATCCGGCCGGGCTGTGGAGCGAGCCGATCGCCGTCGGCATCTACGTCATCGTGGCAGTCATCCTCCTCTGGCCGCTGCTGATGCGGCTCTGGCGCAAGGCCCGCCCGGGGCGCCGCCCGCTGCTTCCCGCCAACTCCGGCGCAGCCGACTACAGCGACTGAACAAGTACAGCGACTGAACAGCCGCCGGGCGTTTTGCCCGCCCCTTACCCGCACTCAGCAGAACCATCCAGCAGAAACAAGGAGCAACCATGACGATCGTGGTGGGATACGTCCCGACCCCCGAGGGCGAAGCGGCGCTGGCCCAGGCCATCGCCGAGGCGCGGAAGAGCAACAGCAGGCTGCTGGTCATCAACTCGTCCAAGGGTGATGCGCTGGTGGATAACCGCTACGCCCAGGAGCCCGAGATCCAGAGCATCGAGGAGCGGCTCGCGACGCAGGGCATTGACCACGTGATCAAGCAGCCGGTCCGCGGGCACGATGCGGCCGCGGAGGTACTGGACGCCGCGGAGGAGCACAACGCCGACCTGATTGTGATCGGGCTGCGCCGCCGCACCCCGGTGGGCAAACTGATCCTGGGGAGCACGTCCCAGCGGATCCTGCTCGAGGCGGACTGCCCGGTGCTGGCGGTGAAAGCCGGCTAGCACCCTGCGGCTCTATCGGGCCGGAGCATCATAGAAAGCCACAGGCCGGGAGTCCAACGACTCCCGGCCTGTGGCTTTGCGCTTTGCGCTTTGCGGGGCGTTCCTAGCGGACGGCGCGCCGCAGGGTGGATTCCGCGTGCTTCAGGATGGGGCCGTCGATCATTTTTCCGTTGAACTGGAACACGCCGCTCCCGGCGGCGGCGGCGGCCTCGAGGAGTTCCTTGGCGGCTGCGACGTCGGATTCCGCGGGAGCGTAGGTGCCCCGGACCACGGCAACCTGGCTGGGGTGGATGCAGGCCTTGGACCCGAACCCCGAGGCGACGGCGTCGCGTGACTCGGCTGCCAGCCCGTCCAGGTCCGGAATGTTGACGTACACCGCGTCGATGGCCTCCTTGCCGAAGGCCCCCGCTGCGAGCAGCACTGTTGACCTGGCGTGCAGCGCCACTGCCCGGTACCCGCCGTCGTCGTTCCTGCTGGAGGTACCGCCGAGCGATGCGAGCAGGTCCTCGGCACCCCACATCAGGCCCACCACGTTGGGTTCGGCGGCGATGGCGGCGGCGTTGATGATTCCGGCGGCCGTCTCGCAGAGCGCAATCACGCTGTAGCCCTCCAGCGCCTTAAGCTGGCCGGCGTTCTCGGCCTTGGCGAGCATCACATGCCGGTACGGGGTGTGCTTAAGGCAGTGCAGGTCCTTTTCGAACTCCTCCGTGCCCGCCGGGTTGATCCGGATGATCGTCCGGCTGGGATCCAGTTCCGGAACGTCGCCGGTGGCGCCGAGCTGGGCGAGGATGGCGCCGCGGGCGCGCTGCTTGTCGGCAGGGGCGACGGCGTCTTCCAGGTCCACGATCACGGCGTCGGAACGCTCTGCGGCCTTTTGGTAGCGCTCGGGACGGTCGGCAGGGCAGAAGAGCAGGGCGGGACCCATCAGGAAAGTCATGCTTAGATTGTCCTCTTTTCGGCGGCTTCGTGCGCCTCGCGCGTCCACATCAGGCAGCTGCGCGAGGCCAGCGCCACCACCACGCCGTCCTGGTTCCGGCCGGTGTGCCGCATGGTCACGATTCCCTGCCCGGGACGGGACGAGGACAGGCGTTTGCCGGTGATGACCGTCTCCGTGTACAGGGTGTCGCCGTGGTACAGCGGGTGCGGGAACGAGACGTCGGTCAGTCCCAGCTGGGCAATGATGGTTCCCTGGGTCAGCTGCGGGACGGACTGCCCCACCACGGTGGCCAGCGTAAACATCGAGTTCATCAGCCGCTGCCCGAACGGCTGCCCGGCGCTCCAGGCGGCGTCGAGGTGCAGGGCCTGGGTGTTCATGGTCATCGTGGTGAAGAGGACGTTGTCCGTCTCGGTCACCGTCCGGCCCGGGCGGTGCGCGTAGACCACCCCTTCTTCCAGCTCCTCGAAGTAGAGGCCCCGCTGTTCGACGACGCGCGGGCCGGCGGTGGTTGAGCCCGTCGAAGCCTCCTCAGCACTCTGTTCCGGCTCAGCACTTGTCATACGGTCAGTTCCTGGTCTTCTTCGAAGAGTTCCGCCCCCGTGGCCGCGGCGACTTCCTCGGCTGTCACGTTGGGGGCCAGTTCGCGCAGCACCAGGCGGGAGGAACCGCCTTCGGTGACGACGTCGATCACGGCGAGGTCGGTGATGATCCGGTCCACGCACCCCTTGCCGGTCAGCGGCAGCGTGCACTGCTGGACGATCTTGGGCTTGCCGCTGCGGTCCACGTGCTCCATCATCACGATCACACGCTTGGCCCCGAACACCAGGTCCATGGCGCCGCCCATGCCCTTGACCATCTTGCCCGGGATCATCCAGTTGGCCAGGTCGCCGTTCTGCGCCACTTCCATGGCGCCGAGCACTGCCACATCCACATGGCCGCCGCGGATCATGCCGAAGGAGGTCGCGGAGTCGAAGAACGCGGCCCCCTTGTTCACGGTGACGGTTTCCTTGCCGGCGTTGATCAGGTCCGGGTCCACCTGGTCCTCCGCGGGATACGGCCCCACGCCCAGAATGCCGTTTTCCGAGTGCAGGACCACTTCGATACCCGCCGGAATGTAGTTGGGGATCAGTGTGGGCATCCCGATGCCCAGGTTGACGTACTGCCCGTTGTGGAGTTCGCGGGCCACCCGGGCGGCCAGTTCGTTGCGTGTCCAGCCTTTCGTTTCGGGGCTGGTGCCCTCGGGATGTCCGACGGCGGACGGCCGGTACTCGTGGCGGACGGCTTCGGGGCGGGGCGGGGCGCCCGGCGTGTTGATCGATTCCACGGTTATGCTCCTGCCTGCTCTGCTACCTGTTTTGGTGCGCCGGCGGCGCCGGCGGACACTGCGACCGTCCGCTTTTCGATGCGCTTCTCGCCCTGCGGTGCGAGGACAACCCGCTGGACGAAGATCCCGGGAACGTGGACGTGTTCGGGATCCAGTTCGCCCGGCTCCACCAGTTCCTCCACCTCGGCGATGGTGATCCGGCCGGCCATGGCGCACAGCGGGTTGAAGTTCATGGCCGTGGCGTGGAAAACGAGGTTTCCGTGCCGGTCGCCCTTCCAGGCGTGGACGAGTCCGAAATCCGGGGTGAGCGACTCCTCCAGCACATAGTCCGCGCCGTTGAACGTGCGGACTTCCTTGGGCGCGGAGGCGATCGCGATGCTGCCGTCGGCGTCGTACTTCTGCGGCAGGCCGCCGTCGGACACCTGGGTTCCGACGCCGGCGGGCGTGTAGAACGCCGGGATGCCGGCGCCGCCGGCGCGCAGTTTCTCCGCGAGCGTCCCCTGCGGGGTCAGCACCACCTCGAGTTCGCCGGAGAGGTACTGGCGGGCGAACTCCTTGTTTTCCCCGACATAGGAGCTGACGGTGCGGCGGATCCTGCCGTCCTTCAGCAGGATGCCCAGCCCCCAGTCGTCAACCCCGCAGTTGTTACTGACGGTTTCCAGGTCCGTGGTCCCGTGCCGGTGGAGGGCATCGATCAGTGCAACCGGGATGCCGCACAGCCCGAAGCCTCCGACGGCGAGCGAGGCGCCGTCGGGGATATCGGCAACCGCGGCCTCGGCACTGGCAACAACCTTGTCAATCATCATCGATCCTTCCTGGTTACACGCGCTGGTTCGGGCCCCTGGTGGCTCCCCGACGGGGAAGCTAAAGGCCGAGTTCGCGGGCGATCAGCATCAGCTGGACCTCCGTGGTGCCCTCGCCGACCTCAAGGATCTTGGAGTCGCGGTAGTGGCGCGCCACGGTGAATTCGTTGATGAAGCCATAGCCGCCGAACACCTGGGTGGCGTCCCGCGCGTTGTCCATGGCTGCCTCGCCTGCGACCATCTTAGCGATGGCCGCCTGCGTCTTGAACGGCTTCCCGGCAAGCATCCGTGCCGCGGCGTCGTAGTAGGCAAGCCGTGCCGTGTGGGCCCGGGCTTCCATGCGGGCGATCTTGAATGCGATGGCCTGGTACTTGCCGATGTTCTGCCCGAACGCGCTGCGTTCCTTCGCGTATTTCACCGACAGGTCCACGCAGCCCTGGGCCGCTCCCGTGGCCAGGGCGGCGATGGCGATGCGGCCCTCGTCCAGGATGGACAGGAAGTTCGCGTAGCCGCGGCCCTGCTCGCCGAGGAGGTTCGCCTCCGGCACGTGGACGTCCTTGAGCGTGAGCGGGTGGGTGTCGGAGGCATTCCAGCCCACCTTGTTGTACGCCTTCTCCGCTTTGAATCCGGGTGTGCTGGTGGGCACCAGGATGGTGGAGATTTCCTTCTTGATGCTGCCGTCCCCGCGCTCGTGTTTTGCGGTGACGGCCGTGACTGTGACCAGCTTGGTGATGTCCGTACCGGAGTTGGTGATGAACTCCTTGTTGCCGTTGATGATCCACTCACCCCCTTCGAGCCGGGCTGTGGTCTTCGTTCCGCCCGCGTCGGAACCGGCTTCGGGTTCCGTCAGGCCGAAGCCGGCGAGCGCCTGGCCCGAGGCCAGCGACGGCAGCCACTCCTCCTTCTGGGCGTCGGTGCCGAAGCGGTACACGGGCATGGCACCCAGTGAAACTCCGGCTTCCAGCGTGATGGCCACGGACTGGTCCACCCGCCCCAGCTGCTCCAGGGCCAGGGCGAGGGCAAAGTAGTCCCCGCCCATGCCGCCGAATTCTTCCGGGAAGGGGAGGCCGAAGAGCCCCATGTCCGCCATCTGCTTGACGACTTCGTACGGGAAGCTGTGTTCCTCGTCGTGTTTGGCGGACACCGGCGCCACCACTTCGTCGGCGAATTCGCGGACGGTGTTGCTGAGGTCCTGGTATTCCTCGCTGAGCTCAAAATCAGCCATGTTGGGACTTCCTTGTCTGAACTGTGAATCGGGTCTGTTTGATGTATTTGGTGTTGAAGCGGGGGTGCTAGTCCGCCGCGCCCATGGCGATGACGGATTCCTCCACCGCGTCCTCGGCTGCGTTCTCCGCCGTAGGCAGTTCGGCGGGGTGGACCGTGGCAAGCACCTGGTCTGCCTTGACCAGGTCACCGGACCTGGCGCTGATGTGGACCGTGCCGTCGAGGGGCGCCACGAGCTGGTGCTCCATCTTCATCGCCTCCACCGAGACCAGGACCTGGCCGGCCTGCACGGTGTCGCCGTTGCTGACGGAGACGGACACCACGGTGCCCGGCATCGGCGAGCGCACCGCCGGATCAGCCGCGCCTTCCTCGCGTTCGATCGCCGCCAGAACCCGTGCCAGCCGGGTTTCGCGGGTGAGGATTTCCAGGCGGCAGGACCAGCCCTCGTTGCCGAGGAAGACTTCCGACAGGACGCGGGGATCGGGCTCGAGCCAGCTCTGGGCGGGCTGACCGGTGTGCACCGGTACAAGCCCATACCTGCTGACTTCGCCGTTGAGGGTGAGCACCGGACGTTGGCGACCCGGGTACTGGAGGAGGGCCGTGAGCTGCGGCCCTCCGTTCACGCGCACAGCGGCAGGTTCCCCTGCCGCAGGCCGGCTCACCTCCACCGTGGCGACGCCGCCGTCGGAGGTTCCCAGACTGATCCGCCGCGGCGCCGATTCGCCGATTCGCCAACCGTTGCGGCGCCGCCACGGGCCGGCCGCAGGTCCGCTCCGGAGCTGTTCTTCCGCCTGGTCCAGGGCGTACAAGGCGGCGACAATAAGTTCGGCGTCGCCCGCGCGCCGGAAGCTGAAGTCCGGCATCTTGCGTTCGATCAGGCCGGTGTCGAGGCGCCCGGCGCGGACGTCGGCGTCGTTGATGAGCAGGCGCAGGTATTCGACGTTGGTGTCGATGCCCAGTGCCGTGTAGTCGGCAAGCGCGCGGTCCAGGGTGTCCAGGGCGGCAGTGCGGTCCTGCCCCCACGCGATGACCTTGGAAACCATGGGGTCGTAGCTGGAGGAGATCTCCAGCCCCTCCAACAGGGCCGAGTCCACCCGGATGCGGCCACCTGCTGTCTCGACTTCGTTGCGGGCGGGGGCGCTGGGGCGCTGCCTTGGGCCCGGCACTTCGTCGAGCTGCAGCACAGTCCCGGTGGACGGCAGGAAGTTCCGTTCCGGGATTTCGGCGTAGACGCGCGCCTCCACCGAGTGTCCGTTGAGAACGACGTCGGACTGGCGGACGGTGAGTTCCTCGCCGGCGGCGATGCGCACCTGCCATTCGACCAGGTCGATTCCGGTGACCATTTCGGTGACCGGGTGCTCCACCTGCAGTCGCGTGTTCATCTCCATAAAGAAGAACTCGTCCGGCGCGTTGTCCGAGACCAGGAACTCGACGGTGCCGGCACCGCTGTAGTGGACACTGCGGGCCGCGTTGCAGGCTGCCTCGCCGATCCGCGCACGGACGGCGGCGCCCTCGGGGAGGGATTCCAGGAGCGGCGAGGGGGCTTCCTCGATGACCTTCTGGTGGCGGCGCTGCAGGGAGCACTCGCGCTCCCCCAGGTGGATGACGTTGCCATGGTTGTCCGCGAGGACCTGCACCTCGATGTGGCGCGGCGTGGTCACGAGACGTTCCAGGAACAGGGTGTCGTCACCGAAAGCGCTGGCTGCGACCCGGCGGGCGGTGGCCAGGGTGGCTTCCAGGTCCTCGGGGCGCTCCACGATGTGCATGCCCTTGCCGCCGCCGCCTGCGGACGGCTTGATCAGCAGCGGGAAGCCCACTCCGGCGGCGGCGTCGATCAGCTGCGCGTCAGTCATGCCCGGCTCGGCGATGCCCGGAACCACGGGCACGCCGTAGCCGGACACGTGGTTCTTGGACCGGATCTTGTCCCCCATGACGTTGAGGGATTCAACGCCGGGGCCGATGAAGGTAATGCCCGCCTTCTCCAGGGCGCGGGCGAAGTCGACGTTCTCGCTGAGGAAGCCGTAGCCCGGGTGCACGGCATCTGCTCCGCTCTCGCGGCAGGCCTGGATGATCGCATCGATCTTGAGGTAGCTCTCGGCTGCCGCGGCAGGGCCAATGCGCACGGCGGCGTCGGCTTCGCGCACGTGGCGGGCACCGGCGTCGGCGTCGCTGTAGACGGCCACCGAACGGATTCCGAGGGCGCGGAGGGTGCGGATCACACGGCAGGCGATCTCGCCGCGGTTGGCGACGAGGACGGTGCCGAAGAGCGGCTTCGCGGCCGGCGCCGGCTGCTGGGGAATTGAAGGAGTAGTCATGGCTGTCACATCCGGAAAAGGCCGAAGGAGGTCTCCGGCAGCGGGGTGCGGGAGACGACGTCGAGCGCCAGTCCCAGGACGGTGCGGGTGTCCGCGGGGTCGATGACGCCGTCATCCCAGAGGCGCGCGGTGGAGTAATACGGGCTGCCCTGGTCCTCGTACTGCTGCTTGATCGGGGCCTTGAAGGCTTCCTCGTCCTCGGCCGACCATTCCTCGCCGCGGGCCTCGTACTGGTCGCGTTTGACGGTGGCGAGGACGCCGGAGGCCTGGTTGCCGCCCATCACGGAGATCCGCGACGCCGGCCACATCCAGAGGAACCGCGGCGAATAGGCGCGTCCGCACATGGAGTAGTTGCCTGCACCGAAGGAGCCGCCGATCACCACTGTCAGCTTGGGCACGCGTGCCGTGGCGACGGCGGTGACCATCTTGGCGCCGTTCTTGGCGATGCCGCCCTGTTCATAGTCCTTGCCCACCATGAAGCCGGAGAGGTTCTGCAGGAAGACCAGCGGGATGCCCCGCTGGTCGCAGAGCTCGATGAAGTGGGCGCCCTTGAGCGAGGACTCGCTGAACAGCACGCCATTGTTGGCCACGATGCCCACCGGGTGTCCGTGCAGCTTGGCGAAACCGGTGACCAGGGTGGTGCCGTAGTTCTTCTTGAATTCGTGGAAACGGCTGCCGTCCACCAGCCGCGCGATCACCTCGCGTACGTCGTATTGGGCGTTCACGTCGGTGGGGACGGTTCCGTAGAGCTCGTCCGGGTCAGCCGCGGGCTCGACGGAGGTGTCCACGTCCCAGACAGGGGCGGCCGGCTTCGGCAGGGTGGAGACAATGTCACGGACGATCTGGAGGGCGTGCTCATCGTTCTCGGCCAGGTGGTCGGTGACGCCGGAGATCTTCGAGTGCACGTCGCCGCCGCCGAGTTCCTCCGCCGTGACGATTTCGCCGATCGCGGCTTTCACCAGCGGCGGACCGCCCAGGAAGATGGTGCCCTGGTTGCGGACGATCACGGTTTCGTCGCTCATCGCGGGGACGTAGGCGCCGCCGGCGGTGCAGGAGCCCATCACGGAGGCAATCTGCGGGATTTTGGCCGCGGACATCTTCGCCTGGTTGAAGAAGATCCGGCCGAAGTGCTCCTTGTCCGGGAAGACCTCGTCCTGCTTGGGCAGGAACGCGCCGCCGGAGTCCACGAGGTAGATGCAGGGCAGCCGGTTCTCCAGCGCGATCTCCTGTGCCCGGAGATGCTTCTTCACGGTCATCGGGTAGTAGGTTCCGCCCTTGACGGTGGCGTCATTGGAAATGACCAGCACCTGGCGGCCGTGCACCAGGCCGATCCCGGCAATAACCCCCGCGCCCGGGGAATCGTCGTTGTACATGCCGTTCGCCGCGAGCGGCGCGATTTCCAGGAAGGGGCTGCCGTCGTCGAGCAGCTGGTCGATGCGCTCGCGGGGCAGCAGCTTGCCACGGGCAACGTGGCGTTCCCGGGACTTCTCCGGGCCGCCGAGCGCTGCTGTGGCGAGGCGTTCCTTCAGTTCGCGGGCCAGCCCCAGCTGGGCCTCGCGGTTCGCGGCGTAGGCGGCGCTGCCGGTGTCCACCAGGCTGGCGATTGTCTCCATTGACTGCTTCCGTTCCCGGACGCCCGGCAAGGCCGTCCTGAGCGATTCGGTTAGTACCGCATAACTGAGATTTAGGTTAGTCTCTATTAACTGTGATGTCCAACACGCGCCCGCATTGCTAGGATTTGCAGTTCCAAGGAGGAAATGTGCCGATCATCGAGCGCGGTCCCGGCAGCCCGGCGGGCGAGCGGGTCCAAACAACCCAGAACAGCCAAATGACCCAAAGGAGCCAGGCAAAGGAAAGCCGGCGGCAGGCGCTGCTGTCCTCCGCTGCCACCCTTTTTGCCGTCAACGGCTTCAACCGCGTTTCACTGGAGGACCTGGGTGCCGCGGCAGGGGTCAGCGGTCCCGCCGTCTACCGCCATTTCGCGGGCAAGCAGGCGGTCCTCGGGGCACTGTTGCTCAGCGTGAGCCAGGAACTGCTGGACGGCGGCCGCCGGGTGGTTGCAGACGCCGGTGATCCCGCCGCGGCACTGGCCCGCCTGGTGCAGTTCCATGTGGACTTCGCCCTGAGCAATCCCGACGTCATCCGGGTCCAGGACCGCGACTTCAGCAACCTCTCCGACGACGACCAGGCCGAGGTCCGCACCCTGCAGCGCAACTACGTGGAGCTGTGGGTTGAGGTGCTGCAGGCACTGCACACGGGCACCGATACCGCCGAACTCCGGATGCGCGCGCACGCCGCCTTCGGCCTTATCAACTCGACACCGCATTCGGTCCGCAGCCATGGCCGGCGGGTCGCGGTCAAGTCGGCCCGCCCCCTGCTGGAAAGCATGGCCCTCGCCGCCCTGCTGGTGGCGGCGACGCCTCAGCCGCTCAGCTGACAGCCGCAGAATCAAACTGCCGGCCGCCGCTTCCGTTCGGAAGGGGCGGCCGGCAGTTTTGCTGGCGTCGGTTTGCCGAGGTCGGCAGACTAGACCATGGCCAGGACCATGCCCGGGTCCGCCAGGATTGCCCCGATATCCGCCAGAAAGCGTGACCCCTGTTCGCCGTCGACCAGCCTGTGGTCGAAGGACAGGCTCAGGGTCATGACCTGGCGGAGGGCCACTTCATCCTTGTATTCCCAGGGCATCTTCCGCACGGCGCCCATGGCGAGGATGGCCGCTTCGCCCGGGTTGAGGATCGGCGTGCCGGCATCGATGCCGAAAACTCCGATGTTCGTGATGGAGACGGTGCCGCCGGAGAGCTCGGCCGGGCTGGTCTTGCCCGCGCGGGCGGTCTCGGTCAGCGCCGTGAGCGCCGTGGACAGCTCAGTCAGGGACATCCGGTCGGCGTCCTTGATGTTCGGCACGGTCAGTCCCCGGGGGGTGGCCGCGGCGATGCCAAGGTTCACGTAGTTGAACTGCACGATCTCCTGGTTCGCTTCGTCCCACCGCGAATTCAGCGACGGCTGGCGGCGGAGGGCAATCAGCAGCGCCTTGGCCACGAGCGTCAGCGGTGTCAGCTTGAAGCCTTCAAAGGCCCGGCTTGCCTTGAGCCGCGCCAGCAGCTCCATGGTGGGCGTGACGTCGACGGTCAGGAATTCCGTGGCGTGCGGTGCCGTGAAAGCACTCGACACCATCGCCGCGGCCGTGAGCTTGCGGACCCCCTTGATCGGCGTCCGCGTTTCGCGCCCGCCCGCGGCGGCGGTTCCCTCTCCCGCTCCGGCCAGGGCCCGGGCAGCCGCAGGGAGGTCTCCCCCGCCAACGAAGTTCCGCACGTCGTCGCGTGTGATCAGCCCGCCGGTGCCGGTGCCGGTCACTGCCGTGAGCTCTACGCCAAGGTCCTTGGCGAGTTTCCGAACCGGCGGCGTGGACCGCGGGCGTTCGGCAGGGGCCGGCGTTTCGACCCGCTCAACCACCGGCGCAGCCGGGGTCCGGGTTTCGACCGGTTCAACCACCGGGGCAGCCGGGGCCGCGGTTTCGACCGGCGCAGCGAACGCACGGGCGCGCCGTGCCGGACGGCCGGAACTTTCGACGACGGCGCCGTACCCCACGAGGTTGGGTTCCCGTTTGGCGGCTCCGGCCGGAGCCTGGCCGCCGCCGGTGGACGGCCCGCCGTCGTCACCTTCAACCTCGAAGGAAACGATCGGCTTACCTACTTCCACCACGGTTCCCGGCTGTTCGTGGAGGGCGGTGATCACACCGGCGAACGGTGACGGCAGTTCAACGACGGCCTTGGCCGTTTCCACTTCAGCAATGACCTGGTTCAACTCCACGGTATCGCCCACAGCCACTTTCCAGCTGAGGATTTCCGATTCCGTCAGCCCTTCGCCGAGGTCCGGGAGCCTGAATTCCTTGATCATGGCGGCGCTCATCCTTCCAGCCCGCTGAGTGAGTTGGGACGGCCCAGGGCACGGTCCACACCGTCAAGGATTCTGTCCAGACCCGGAAGATGATGCATTTCAAGTTTCGAATACGGGTACGGGACGTCGAAGCCGGTGATCCGGACCGGGGCAGCTTCGAGGTGGTAGAAGCAGCGTTCGGTGATGCTTGCGGCCAGTTCAGCACCGAGCCCGCCGGACTGCCCGGCCTCGTGCGTAATCACCAGCCGTCCCGTCTTCCGCACCGAGGCCTCCAGCGTGGCGAAGTCCACGGGCGCCAGCGAGCGCAGGTCGATGACCTCAATCGACACGCCTTCGTCGGCAGCGGCCAGGGCGGCGTCCTTGGCAGTCTTGACCAGCGGACCGTAGGCGACGAGCGTGACGTCCTTGCCCTCGGTCACCACACGGGCCTTCTCCATCGACAGCGCGGTGGCGGGATCGATCGACTCATCCACTTCGCCCTTGTCGTGGTAGCGGCGCTTCGGCTCGAAGAACAGCACGGGATCGTCGCTGGCAATCGCCTGCTGGATCATGGTGTAGGCATCCTGCGGGTTGGAGACGCTGACCACGCGGAGGCCGGACGTGTGGGTGAAGTACGCCTCCGGCGACTCGGAGTGGTGCTCCGGGGAACCGATGCCGCCGCCAAAGGGGACGCGCACGGTGATGGGCATCTTGACGTGGCCCTGCGTACGGTAGTGGAGCTTGGCCACCTGGGACACGATCTGGTCGAACGCCGGATAGATGAACCCGTCAAACTGGATTTCCACCACCGGCCGGTAGCCGCGGTAGGCAAGGCCGACGGCGGTGCCCATGATGGCGGACTCGGCGAGCGGGGTGTCCACCACGCGGTGCTTGCCGAAGTCCTTCTGCAGACCGTCGGTCACGCGGAACACGCCGCCGAGCGTGCCTATGTCCTCGCCCATCAGGATGACCTTGGGGTCGTTTTCGAGGGACTTGCGGAGGCCGGAGTTAATTGCCCGGGCAAAGGTCATCTGGGTCATCAGCGAGCACCTTCTTCAGAGTTGGCACCCTCGGGATCGCCGAAGGAAGCCAGGTAACGGGAGTAGTGGTCCTCCTGGCGGTCCAGCCAGGAGTTGGGGGTGCTGTAGACGTGCTTGAAGATGTCCATCGGTTGGGGATCCGGCATGTTGATGCAACCGGCCCGCAGCTCCCGGGCAACGGCGTCGGCCTTGGCAGCCACCTGGGCCTCGAGCTGCTCGGTCAGGAGTCCCTTGCGTTCCAGCAGGCCCTTCACCCGGGCAATCGGGTCCTTGGCCGCCCAGTCTTCCAGTTCGTTGGCATCCCGGTAACGGGTGGGGTCGTCGGCAGTCGTGTGCGGACCCATCCGGTAGGTGACCGCTTCAATGAACGTCGGGCCGCCGCCGTGGCGTGCCCGTTCGATTGCCTCGCGGGTGGCCGCCATCACCGCAAGCACGTCGTTGCCATCAACCTGGACGCTGGGAATCCCGAACCCGGAAGCACGGTCGGCGATCCTGATGTGGGACTGCAGGCGGACCGGCTCGGAAATGGCCCAGTGGTTGTTCTGGCAGAAGAAGATCACCGGGGACTGGAAGCTGGCGGCGAAGACCATGGCCTCGTTGACGTCACCCTCGCTGGTGGCGCCGTCGCCGAAGTACGTGATGGCCACGGAGTCTGCGCCGTCATTTTGGATGCCCATGGCGTAGCCGGTGGCATGAAGGGTCTGGGCTCCGATGATGATCTGCGGAGTGGCCATGTTGACGGTGTACGGATCCCAGCCCGACGACGCGTTGCCCCGCCACACCGTGAGGATGTCGGCCAGGTCCACGCCGCGGCAGTAAGCGACACCGTTCTCGCGGTAGCTGGAAAACACGAAGTCATCGTCGCGGAGAGCCCTCGCGGAACCGACCTGGGAGGCCTCCTGCCCCAGGAGCGGCGGCCACAGGCCGAGCTCCCCCTGCCGCTGGAGGGCGGTGGCTTCGGTATCGATCCGCCGGATGACCACCATGTCCTCATAGAGGGAACCCAGCTGCTCATCAGTGACATCCCGGACCCAGGCGTCGTATTGCGGATGGCTGACGCGTTCACCCCCCGGGGTGATGAGTTGGACCCGGCTCTCGCCCGTCCCGCTGTGATGTCCTGCACTGTTGTCCGGGCCACCGGCGGCGTTGCCGCCCTGACCCAACTCGTCTGTAAACACAGTTGCACGCAACCTTCATACGTCGTGTCACCGGCGCTCAGGAAACTCGTGATCCCCGTGCACGCCAGCCGCCCGGGCGCCGTTGCCCCGGATAATTGTGACGATACTCACAATGCTCATTGGGTACAACCACCATAGATAATACTGAGCAGAATGCACTGCCCGTGCGGTATCCGTCGTGCTAATCTTGCGCATTATGCAAGCTTTGGATGGCACCGACACGCGACTCCTTTCCGCCCTCGCCAAGGACCCGAAGCGGACAGTGGTGGCTCTGGCCCAGAAGCTCGGGCTCTCGCGCAACACCGTGCAGGCCCGGCTGGCCCAGCTGGAGAAGAAGCACGTCTTCCTGTCCTTCGAACGGCGCATCAGTCCGGCCGCACTTGGATACCCGCTGATGGCGTTCATCTCCGTCCATGTGCAGCAGCAGAAACTGGGCCAGCTGGCGGTGGATCTCGCCGGCGTCCCGGAAATCCTGGAAGGCTACGGACTGACAGGTTCGGCCGACCTCCTGCTGCGGGTGGTGGCGCTGGACGCCGAGGACCTCTTCCGGATCAACGGCAAGATCCTGGCCTGTGAAGGAGTGGACCGGACGGACACCGCCCTCGCCATGGGAGAGCTGATCCCCTTCCGGGTCCAGCCGCTGCTCGAGCGGGGCTACGCCGAGGGGTAACGCGCGCCCGGGCTATGGGCGCGGGGCTATAGGCTGGGTGCAGTTGAATGAATCGCGGCCGTGAACGGCCCGTGCAATCAGGCAGTGGCCAGGCCGGCTGCCGGAAAGCCTTGATCTTGAGCAATCCTCAGGAACCGTACCAGCCTGCCGAACCGGGCCCCGGCGGGGGCCGTCGGCGGCAGCAGCCGCCTCCCGTCCCGCCGCGCGCCGCGCCGCAACAAGGCACCCCGCAGCCGGGCGTCCCCCAACCGGAAGTTCCCGGACAGCCGCCCCTTCCGCCGCATGAACCCTCCGGCCACCAGCCGCCCGCTCCCCATTTCGGGACTCCGCACTACGGGACTCCCGACTACGGGCAGCCGCAGCACGGACAGCCACAGTACGGACCGCCGCCGTCCACGGATCCGCTTGCCGGGCACCCGCAATTACGGAACTGCGCAGTACGGAACGCCGCAGGGCGGGCATCCGCAGTACCAAGGCTCCCCGTACGGCGCCCCTGCCGTCCCCGGGCCTTACGGCGCCCACGGCCAGCAGCCGCCGGCGAGGAACCGCAGGAAACTGTGGATCATCCTGGGCATCGTCGGCGGAGTCGTGCTCCTCGCCGTCGTGGGGGTGGCGCTGCTGGTAAACCTCGTGGGCGGCGCCACTGCCAAGGCCAAAGGGCTGGCGGACGATTTTACGCAGCTCGTCATCGCCGGTGACACCGATGCCGCCTACGACGACTTCCTCGACCCGGCCCTCCAGGACAAGCTCTCGAAGGAAGAATTCGCGGCCGGCGTCCAAAGCCTCGAGCGGGACGGTACCTGCAAACCGAGCTACAACGACCTCAAGGTCAGCACGGAAAACGGCAATAACGCTGCCGACGTCGCCGGGGTCATCAGCTGCGACGGCAAGGAAGTGGATCTGGCCTACCGCTTCGACGGCAACAAGGACATGAAGATGATCAACATCAAACTCCGGCCTAAGGCCTGATCCCCGGGTTTCAGACACAAAACAAGGTTCAGACACAAAAACAGGAGCTCCCGCGGTTTTCGCGGAAGCTCCTGTTTTCGTTTCAACCCGCAGGGGCTAGTGGTCCACGGCCTTCTCGGCACCTACGCCGGTCAGGGAGCGCACTTCCATTTCGGCCTGCTTGGTGGTGTCTTCCAGCTTCTTGTCCAGCACCGAACCGAGCCAGCCCAGGAAGAACGCGAGCGGGATGGAGACGATGCCGGGGTTGCTCAGCGGGAAGATCGCGAAGTTGGCGCCCGGGATCATGGACGTCTTGGCACCCGAGACCACCGGCGACAGGGCAATCAGGATGATCGCCGAGCCCAGCCCGCCGTACATGCTCCAGATTGCGCCCTGGGTGGTGAACTTGCGCCAGAACAGCGAGTACACGATGGTGGGCAGGTTCGCCGATGCCGCTACCGCGAAGGCGAGGGCCACAAGGAACGCCACGTTCTGGCCGTTGGCGAAGATGCCGCCGGCAATGGCCAGGAGCCCGATGACCACCACGGTGCGCCGCGCCACCTTGACCTCGGTGTCGGCGTCGGCCTTCCCCTTGGCGATAACGCTGGCGTAGATGTCGTGGGCAAACGATGCCGCCGCCGTGATGGTGAGGCCTGCGACGACGGCCAGGATGGTGGCGAAGGCCACCGCGGAGATGAAGCCGAGCAGCAGCGGCCCGCCGAGGTGGAACGCCAGCAGCGGTGCGGCCGAATTCACGCCGCCCGGGGCAGCCTTGATGGTGTCAGCGCCGACCAGTGCCGCAGCGCCGTAGCCCAGGACAAGGGTGAACAGGTAGAACAGGCCGATCAGCCAGATGGACCAGACCACGGACTTGCGGGCTTCCTTGGCGGTGGGAACCGTGTAGAAGCGCATCAGGACGTGGGGCAGGGCCGCGGTTCCGAGCACGAGGGCCAGGCCCAGGGACATGAAGTCAAGCTTGGAGGTTTCGGTCTTGCCGTACTGCAGGCCGGGGTTGAGGACGTTCGGGTTCCCGGAGGTTTCCACCGCGCCGCCCAGGAGGTCGGAGAGGTTGAAGCCGTAGATGGCGAGGACCCAGAACGTCATGACGGCCGCACCGGCAATCAGGAGCATGGCCTTGATGATCTGGACCCAGGTGGTGCCCTTCATGCCGCCGATCAGGACGTACATGATCATCAGGGCGCCGACGACGATAATCACCAGGGCCTGCCCGCCCCAGTCGCTGATGCCGAGGAGCAGGGAGATCAGGCTGCCGGCGCCGGCCATCTGCGCCAGGAGGTAGAAGAAGCAGACCGCGAGGGTGGAGATGGCTGCCGCGATGCGCACGGGGCGCTGCTTGAGGCGGAAGGAGAGGACGTCGGCCATGGTGAACTTGCCCGTGTTGCGGAGCAGCTCGGCGACCAGCAGCAGGGCGACCAGCCAGGCGACCAGGAAGCCGATGGAGTACATAAAACCGTCGTAGCCGTTGATGGCGATCGCGCCGGTGATGCCCAGGAACGAGGCGGCGGAGAGGTAGTCGCCGGCGATGGCGGTGCCGTTCTGCGGGCCGGTAAACGAACGTCCGGCGGCGTAGTAGTCCGCCGCCGTCTTGTTGTTGCGGCTGGCCTTGATCACGATGATCATGGTGACGGCCACGAACAGGCCGAAGATGCCCATGTTCAGCAGGGTGGTTTCCTTGAGGTCCGCAACGTCCACGGCTGCGGGAATCATAAGCGTCATTTGGTTACCCCGCTGATTTTGTTGCCTTCCTTATCGAACTCGTGGCCCTCGATTTCGTGGCGGATTTCTGCCGCGATGGGATCGAGCCGCCGGTTGGAGTAGCTCACGTACCAGCCCGTGATGGCGAACGTGGAAACGAACTGCAGCAGGCCCAGGATCAGCCCGATGTTGATGTTGCCCCAGACTTTCGTGGACATGAAGCCGACCGCATAGTCGGCCAGGAGGACGTATGCGAAATACCAGAGCAGGAACGCAACGGCCATCGGAAAGACAAAGCTGCGGTGACGCTTGCGCAGTTCCTGGAACTGCTTGGTCGACTGGACTTGCTTGAAGTCCACGGACGCCGCTGCGTCCGGAGTTGGGGCATCGTTACCCATCATTCCTCCTCATTGAGACTTGCCGTCCACACCTGCTGCCCCTGTCCCCCACAGACAGTCCCAGCCAATGTGACTGCAATCACTGTGCCCCGTGACGGTGCTTACATTCCAGAGAAGCCCGCGGGGCCGTCGCTCAGCGGTCCTGATGCTGCGCCAAACGGTGCACCGCGGCTACGCCGGGCAGGCTACGCTGGGCACCATGCCGGACTCCCCGTTGTTCACCGCCGCCGCGATCGCCGTGATCGCCATGGCGATCGCCGTCGTCGTCGGAGTGGGCCTGAAGGTCCTCCGGTCCTTCCGGGAGCTCGGCACCGACGCGGAACGGGCCACCTACAAGACCCTGCACGCGGCCTCCCGGGCCGGCCAGCACCTGCGCACCGGCCTGAACCCTGCGGGCGCGGCGAAAGCGAGCAAGCAGCTCCGCAGCATCCTGGGCTGCGATGCCCTGGCCATCACCGACACCTCGGGGGTGCTCGCCTGGGACGGCGCCGCCGAAGAACTGAAACCGTCCCTGATGGGCCTCGCCGCCAAGGTGCTTGACGGCGGCCACACGGCGGTGATCCCGGCGGGTGAGCTGCAGATGCTCGCCGGCGACACCGCCTCCGGCCCGATCACGCCCGACGTCGAACGCGCAGTGGTGATTGCCCCCATCAAGGCCGGCGCGCGCGTGGTGGGCGTTGTGGCGGCTTTTGCGCCGTCCGCAGGGGCCGGCCTGGTCAGGGCCACCGGCGAAGTGGCCGACTGGGTGGCTGCCCAGGTTGAACTCGCCGAACTCGATGCCTCCCGCACCCTCCTGATGGAGGCCGAGGTCCGGGCCCTCCGCGCCCAGATCAGCCCGCACTTCATCTACAACTCCCTGAACGCCATCGCGTCCTTCATCAACACCGACCCCGTGCGGGCCAGGGAACTGGTGGTGGAATTCGCCGACTTCACCCGCTACTCCTTCCGCCGCCACGGGGACTTCACCACCCTCGCCGAAGAGCTCCGCTGCATCGACCGCTACCTGCTGCTGGAACGCGCCCGGTTCGGCGACCGCGTGCAGGTAAGCCTGCGGATCGCCCCCGAGGTGCTGAGTACCGTGATCCCGTTCCTCAGCCTGCAGCCCCTCGTCGAAAACGCGGTCCGGCACGGTCTGGAGGCCAAGGAGGGTCCGGGCCACATCACCATTGCGGCGAACGATTCCGGGGCGTTCGCGGAAGTAACCATCGAGGACGACGGCGTGGGGATGGATCCCGAACAGCTGCGGTCCATGCTGGCCGGGCACAGCGACGGGGACCATGTGGGGCTGCGGAACGTGGACGCCCGGCTCCGCCAGGTCTACGGCGAAGACAACGGCCTGGTCATCGAAACGGCACCCGGGGAGGGAACCCTGATCACCATGCGCGTGCCCAAGTCGCAGCCCCACCATGATGCGTGAAAGCGCCATCCGGCACACAGGGATAATCTAGAACCATGATTAACGTCCTCGTCGCTGACGACGAGCTGCCCGCCGTAGAGGAACTGGCGTTCCTGCTTGGCCGGGACGACCGGATCGGGGCCATCCACCGTGCGTCTTCCGGCGCCGAGGCCCTCCGTGTGCTCGATGCCGAGACGGTGGACGCGGTGTTCCTGGACATCCACATGCCCGCCCTGTCCGGCCTGGACATTGCCCGGGCCATCTCCCGAAGCAGCAAGCCCCCGGCGGTGGTCTTCGTGACCGCGGACGAGGACTGCGCGCTGGAAGCGTTCGAACTCGCCGCCGTCGACTACCTGCTGAAGCCCGTGCGCGCCGAGCGCCTGGCCAGGTCGGTGGGCCGCATCAGTGAACTCATGAAGGACGGCGCCGCAACGCCGGAAATGATCACGGTGGACCTCGGCGGCACCACCCGGATGATCCGGCGCGACGACGTCACGTACGTCCAGGCCCAGGGCGACTACGCCCGGCTGCACACGGCGGACGCCAGCTACCTGATCCGTGTCCCGCTGGCCGACCTGGAACAGCAGTGGGCGGAGGCCGGCTTCCTCCGCACGCACCGGTCCTACCTCATTGCGCTCAATCACGTCAGCCACATGAAGCTTGCCGCCGCCCGGCCCACGGTCACCGTGGCAGGTGCCGAACTGCCGATCAGCCGCCGCCACCTGCCGTCGGTCCGGGAGAAACTTGAAGCCACCCGGATCCGGCCGCAGGCATGACCCGCGTCAAGGTGACGGCGCCGCGCTCCGAGGCCAAACCGGTGATGGACTCCCGCGTGGCCGCCGAGGAATCCGACGTGGGCCAGGTGTTCGTCCGGTCCCTGATCCGCTCCCAGCTGCGCCTGTCCCTTGTGGTGGCCGCCGGCTTCCTGCTGATCCTGCTGGCTTTTCCCCTCATGCTGGGGCTGGTGCCGGGCCTCGCGGAGGCCACCATCGCAGGCATCCCCTTCAGCTGGTTACTCCTGGGTGCCGGGATCTACCCCGTGATCGGCCTCAGCGCGTGGCTCTACATCCGGTCGGCCAGCCGCAACGAGGCCCGGTACCGGGACCTGGCGGAGGACAGGTGAGGCGGCGGTGAACCCGGTGGTGGGCATCGCGGCGCTGGTTGGTGTTTCCGTGGCCACCGCCGTCATCGGGTTTTACGGATTGCGGATTTCACGCACCACCGGCGACTTCTACGTGGCGTCCCGGACGGTCCGGCCCTGGTGGAATGCGTCCGCGATCGGCGGCGAGTACCTCTCTGCCGCGAGCTTCCTGGGTGTGGCGGGACTGGTCCTGCTGTCCGGTACCGATGCGCTTTGGTTTCCCATCGGTTACACCGCGGGATACCTGATGCTGCTGCTCTTCGTTGCCGCTCCGCTGCGGCGATCAGGCGCCTATACGCTCCCGGACTTTACCGAGGTGCGGCTGGATTCCCGGGCGGTCCGCCGCGTGACCAGCCTGGTGGTTGTGGTGGTGGGCTGGCTTTACATTGTGCCTCAGCTCCACGGCGCCGCCCTGACGATCCGCATCACCACCGGACTGCCGTCCTGGGTGGGGTCCGTGGCGGTCGTCATTGTGGTGTGCCTGACGGTGGTGGCGGGCGGGATGCGTTCCATCACTTTTGTGCAGGCTTTCCAGTACTGGCTGAAGCTCACAGCCCTGGCGGTGCCCATTGTGTTCATCGCCCTCGTGCTGGCGGGCAACGGGACACCGGCCCTGGCCGAAGCCAACACGAACCCCACCGGGCTGGCCCCCAACGGGCCCTACCAGAACATCTCGCTGCTGGTGGCGCTGCTCTTTGGCACGCTTGGTCTGCCGCACGTCCTGGTGCGGTTCTACACCAACCCGGACGGGCAGTCGGCCCGCCGCACCACGTTGATCGTGCTGGGGCTGCTCTCCGTGTTCTATCTCTTTCCCACCGCGTACGGTCTGCTCGGGCGGATGTTCGCCCCGGGACTGGCCCAGGGCGAACGCTCCGATGCGCTGGTCCTGCTCCTGCCCGGCCGCCTGATCGGCGGCCCGGCCGGGGACATGCTCTCAGCACTCGTGGTGGCGGGAGCGTTCGCGGCGTTTCTGTCCACCACCTCGGGGCTGGTGGTCTCGCTCGCAGGCGTCATCAGCCAGGATGTCCTGGGCGGGAGCGTCCGCGGCTTCCGCCTGGCCGCGCTGATTTCGGCGACCGTTCCCCTGGGCTTTGCCTTTATGACCGATTCCCTGGCCCTGGCCGGCAGCGTGGGCCTCGTCTTCGCGTTCACGGCCTCAACAATCTGCCCCGCCCTGTTGCTGGGGATCTGGTGGCGCGGCCTCACGGACGCAGGAGCGATCGCCGGGATGGTGACCGGCGGCGTGCTGTGCGGCGGCGCCCTGGTTGCGGGCGCCCTGTCCGGTCCGGCGGCGTCCGGCGCCGCGATGCCGCAGTGGCTTGCACAGCCGGCGGCCTGGACAGTCCCGGCGGCGTTCGCCGTGATGGTCCTGGTCTCCCGTGCCACGAAGGGCCGCGTGCCGAGGACGCTCACGAAGGTGATGACCAGGCTCCACACGCCGGAACGACCGCTGGCCACCGAACGGCAGGGACACTCAGACCGCTAAGGACGTTGCGGGCCGCCAGGAGAAGCTGTCAGTCGATGGCTGCCATGAGTTCGACCACGCGGTCCAGGAACGCGTCCACCTGGGTTTCTTCGTAGCCGTCCTTGCCCTTGGCCTGACGGAAGACCGCGCGGCGGACATTGTCGACGCTGAGCGGCTGGTCCGCCTCGAGGTAGCCGATGAGGTCATGGCACAGGTTGTCCACGTCCACGGTGTTGTAGCTCCGGCCCCGGCTGCCTGCGGGCCGGCGGAAGCGCTCACCGTCGCGACGGTGCAGCCTGCCCCGCAGCAGCCCGGACAGCTTGCCGATTTCGCGGAGCCAGGCCTCCTCGCCGCGGGCGCCGATGAGCTCGTCCCGCTCCCGCCGTGCGAAGGCGTCCTCCAGGCGGTCCAGGGCCGCGTCCACACCGGCCGCGGCGTAGCCGCCCTTGACAGGATCGAAGCAGACAGCCCGGACGTCGGCGCTCTTGATGGCCTGGCCGGCCGCTCCCGGATTCTCGAACGAAACCCGCGCCCGCTGGAGGAACTCATCCACCTGCTTGGCGTTGTAGCCGTATTCATTCCGCTGCACGCGGTCAAATGACGCAGGTATCTGCCGTTGAATGTCCACTGTCACTTTGCTTCCTTCAGTGCTGTTCAGCTGTTTTGCTCCGCACCAGTCTAAGGTGCGGATCTGTTGCCGGGCAGGATGCCTCAGGCTCCCGAAACAGCTGTGAACAGGATAAACGCTGCCGGCGAGGCGAAGACGATTGAGTCCAGGCGGTCCATCACGCCGCCGTGGCCGGGCAGGATGCTGCTCATGTCCTTGATGCCGAGTTCCCGTTTGACCATGGATTCGGAGAGGTCGCCGATGGTGGCCGCGGCCACCATGCCCACGGCCAGCACCACGCCGACCCACCAGGGCTTGTCCAGCAGGAAAATGCAGGCCAGGACACCCACGGCAATGGCGCCGGCGATGGATCCGGCGAACCCTTCCCACGATTTCTTGGGGCTGATCTTGGGCGCCATGGGGTGCTTCCCGAAGGACGCGCCGACAAGGTAGCCGAAGGTGTCGTTGGAAACGACCAGCAGGAGCATGGTGGCGATCTGCCACGCGCCGGCCGGAATCACGCCGCCCGGCCACAGGCCCACCGGCGTCACGCTGCCCACCCCGTGCAGCGGCAGGATTGCGAAGCTGATGAAGAACGGCACCCAGGCGAGCGTAAAGACGCCGGCAAAGATGCTGCGGGCCGATCCGGCGGCGCTCTCAATGGTCCGCCACAGCAGGACCGCCACGCTGCTGGCCAACAGCGCAAACAGCAGGCTCTCCAGACCGCCGAAGTAGGCGGCCAGCGGCATTCCCACCGTGCCCACCATCACTGGAACGATGGGCAGGCGGGTACCGCTTACTTCAAGGGCACGGAAGATCTCCCAGACACCGAACACCGCGAAGGTGGTGGTGACCAGCACAAATCCGAGCGGCAGGAACAGGAGACCCCCCAAGACGGCGAAAAGCATTGCGAGACCCACCACGGTGGCGGCCGGAAGATTCCTGCCGGCCTTGGGCGTTGGGTTGGAGCGCTGCTTCCCCCGGGCCCGGACCCTGGGTCCGGGCGCCTGCTGTGCCTGATCCATCAGACCTCGAGCAGCTCGGCTTCCTTGCGCTTGAGCAGGTCGTCGATGCCGTCAACGTGCGATTTGGTCATGGCGTCGAGTTCCTTCTCGCCGCGCGCTCCCTCGTCCTCGCCTGCTTCGCCGTCCTTGACCAGCTTGTCCAGGGTTTCCTTGGCCTTGCGGCGGATGTTCCGGATGGACACCTTGGCGTCCTCGCCCTTTGCCTTGACGATTTTGACGTATTCCTTGCGGCGTTCCTTGGTCAGCTCCGGAATGGTGATCCGGATGACGTTGCCGTCGTTGGACGGGTTGGCGCCCACCTCGGAGTCGCTGAGGGCCCGCTCGATGTCGCGGAGGGCCGTCTTGTCGAACGGGGTGATCAGGATGGTCCGCGCGTCGGGAACGGCGAACGATGCCAGCTGCTGCAGCGGGGTGGGTGAACCGTAGTAGTCCACCAGCACCCGGTTGTAGAGTCCTGGCGTGGCGCGGCCGGTCCGGATCGAGGCGAAGTCTTCCTTGGCTACCTCGACTGCCTTGTCCATCTTGTCCCCGGCTTCGAGCAAGGTCTCTTCGATCACGGTCTCTCCTCAGAAATTGGTGCATTCCGGCTGGCCGGAATGCACGGTTCGTTCCGTCTTTGCGGCCCGCCCTGCGGGCCGGCCTTCCTCAAATCATCCTAGCTGTTGCTAGGGGGTGACTACGGTGCCCAGCTGCTCTCCGCGGATCGCCCGGGTCACGTTGCCTTCGCCTTCCATGCCGAACACCACCATGGTGAGGTTGTTGTCCTTGCACATGGTCATGGCGGTCTGGTCCATCACGCGGATATCGCGGCGCAGGGCGTCGTCGTAGCTCAGCCGGTCCAGCTTTTCAGCGCCCGGATCCTTCTTGGGGTCGGCGGTGTAGACGCCGTCCACTCCGCTCTTTGCCATCAGGACGACGTCGGCGTGGACTTCCAGCGCACGCTGGGCAGCCACGGTGTCTGTGGAGAAGTACGGCAGCCCGGCACCGGCGCCGAAAATCACGACGCGGCCCTTTTCCATGTGGCGGATGGCGCGGCGCGGGATATAGGCCTCGGCCACCTGGCCCATGGTGATGGCGCTCTGCACGCGGGTCTCTACGCCGGCCTGTTCCAGGAAGTCCTGCAGGGCGAGGCAGTTCATCACGGTACCCAGCATGCCCATGTAGTCGGCGCGGGACCGGTCCATGCCGCTCTGGGACAGTTCGGCGCCGCGGAAGAAGTTACCGCCGCCCACAACGATTGCAACCTCGACGTCGGGTACTGCTGCGGCGATCTGCTTGGCGACCCCGCGGACGGTGTCCGGGTCCACGCCCAGCTTTCCGCCGCCGAAGACCTCGCCGGAGAGTTTCAGGAGGACGCGACGCCGGCTCTTCTCTGACTGGACAGAATTGTTGACGGTTTCCATGGTGCCTTCCCGTAAATGAGCTCTGAGCTAGGTTATCGTGCCGGATGGCCAAAGGTGTCATTCCCCCCGGCCATAGGTGCAGCCCTTAAGGCAGCGGTTGCATGCAAAAGGGGCGGCCACCGAAGTGACCACCCCTTTGCGTGCCTAACTAGGAACCGACGCGGAAACGCGTGAACGCGGTGCCCTTGACGCCGGCCTCTTCGAGGACCTGCGCGACAGACTTCTTGGCATCCTTGGCGAATGCCTGGTCGAGGAGGACCTCGCCCTTGTAGAAGCCCGTAACACGGCCTTCCACAATCTTGGTCATTGCAGCCTCGGGCTTGCCTTCAGCCTTGGCCGTTTCCTCGGCGATGCGACGCTCGGATTCGACGAGCTCGGCCGGAACATCCTCGCGGGAGAGGTAGTTCGGGGACATCGCGGCGATGTGGACGGCGACGTCGTGCGCTGCGGTGGCGGCGGCTTCGCCTTCACCGTCGACAGCGAACAGGACGCCGACCTGGGCCGGGAGGTCCTTGGAGGTCTTGTGCAGGTAAGCGTCGACCGTTGCACCCTCGATACGGGAGATACGGCGGACAACAACCTTTTCGCCCAGGATGGCGCCTTCTTCGACGACAACCTCGGACAGCGGCTTGCCGTCAACGTCGGTGGCCAGCAGGGTTTCGAGGTCGGCAGCGCCGGACTCGACTGCAACGGCCAGGACCTTGTCGGCGAGCTGGATGAACTTGTCAGCCTTGGCAACGAAGTCGGTCTCGCAGTTGACTTCGATCATCACGCCGACGCCCCCGGCGACCTTTGCAGCAACCAGGCCTTCGGCGGTGGAGCGGCCTTCACGCTTGGTAGCGCCCTTCAGGCCCTTGATGCGGATGATCTCGATGGCCTTCTCGGCGTCACCGTTGGCTTCGTCAAGAGCCTTCTTGACATCCATCATGCCGGCGCCAGTGCGCTCACGCAGAGCCTTGATATCAGCGGCAGTGTAGTTCGCCATGTGAACCCCTCTGTCTAGAAATTTTATGTGGTGTACGGACTGACAGGACGGCAGCTCACCGAGTGAGCGGCCATCCTGTCAGCAGTTCCGGCGCTGCTGGCAGCACCGGGAGTCCGGATTTATTTGTCTTACTTGTCCGCGTCTGCGGCGGGAGCCTCGGCAGCGGCCGGGGCTTCCTCGGCAGCCGGAGCAGCAGCTTCTGCGGCGGCCGGAGCGGCAGCCTCTTCAGCCTTGCTGCCTTCGAGGAGCTCGCGCTCCCACTCGGCCAGCGGCTCTTCCGGTGCTTCCGTGGTACCGGTTGCGCGCTGGTTGCGGGCGATCAGGCCCTCAGCAACGGCGTCGGCAACAACGCGGGTCAGCAGGTTGACGGAGCGGATGGCGTCGTCGTTGCCCGGGATCGGGAAGTCGACTTCGTCCGGATCGCAGTTGGTGTCCAGGATGGCAACAACCGGGATGTTCAGCTTCTTGGCCTCGTCAACGGCGAGGTGTTCCTTCTTGGTGTCCACGATCCAGAGCACGGACGGTGCCTTGGTCAGGTTGCGGATACCGCCAAGGTTGGTTTCCAGCTTGGTGAGTTCACGGCGAAGGAGCAGCAGTTCCTTCTTGGTGTAAGCGGAACCGGCGACGTCGTCGAAGTCGATCTCTTCGAGTTCCTTCATGCGCTGGATGCGCTTGGAGACCGTCTGGAAGTTGGTCAGCATACCGCCGAGCCAACGCTGGTTGACGTACGGCTGGCCAACGCGGGTGGCCTGCTCGGCGATGGATTCCTGAGCCTGCTTCTTGGTGCCGACGAAGAGAACGGTGCCGCCGTGTGCAACGGTGGCCTTCACGAACTCGTAGGCACGGTCGATGTAGGACAGTGACTGCTGCAGGTCAATGATGTAGATGCCGTTGCGCTCCGTGAAGATGAATCGCTTCATCTTCGGGTTCCAACGACGGGTCTGGTGTCCAAAGTGGACGCCGCTGTCAAGCAGCTGGCGCATAGTTACGACGGGCATGCCGACGCTCCTTCCGGCAGGTCATTCATGAGAGAGCCCCTGGCTCTCTTACCCTGCCAATAGTTGACGGTTGATTAGCTTCGCCCGGGATGGGCATTGCTCCTGGCATCCACTGCGCTTCCCATCCGGGCCTAGGCACGGACCGCAGGAGGCACAGTCCCCCGCAGCAGAAGTTTCAGGCTTCGTCTGTGGAGGGCTGGATACGCGTAGTCAGCCACTGCTCCCCCACACCTCTGAATGAGACGTGCTGACTAAACGGCGTTGAGGACCAAGCGACCAAAAGTGGCTTGAACCGCTAGCCGGGCATAGTTGAGGGCACAGCAAACTGCTCCGTCAAGTGTACTACAGCAGCTCCCCCGAATCTGACCAATTCCGGGACCGCGGCCTTGTCCACATAGCGGTGGAAACCCCTTCCTGCCGCAGCATCGGGATAACAGGCTGGAGGCATGAAATTCCGAGCCATCACGGCCGCCGCCCTGCTCTCCGTCTCGGCCATCACACCCTCCGCCGGCGCAGCGGGCACAATTGGCGCACCGGGCACAGTTGGCGCAGGGGTCATGCCTGCCGCAGCCGCCGCCGGCACCGCCGCCCCCGGCACCTGGGACTGGCCTTTGGCACCCAGGCCGGCCGTACTCCGCGCGTTCGATCCCCCGGACAAGCCGTGGTTGAGCGGGCACCGCGGGGTGGACCTGCAGGCAGCGGCCGACGGCGGCCCGGTCACCGCTCCGGAGTCCGGAACCGTCAGCTTCGTGGGCGTCGTGGTGGACCGGCCCGTGATCACCATCGATCACGGCAACGGCCTGCGCAGCAGTTTCGAGCCCGTCGAAAGCAGCCTGGCGGCCGGGGCCGCGGTGTCGAAGGGCGACGTCGTCGGGACGGTGGTGCAGGGACACTGCGCGTCACTGCCCTGCATTCACTGGGGAGTGCGGCGGGGCGAGGAGTACCTCAACCCGCTCTCCCTGGTGACAGACCTGCGGCCCTCCATCCTGCTTCCCGTTGGTGGAGGGGGCTCAGGATGAAGGGCCGCGGCGGACCAGCGGCGGGCGGCCGCCCGGACCGGCTACACGATTGCCGAGATCCCCGTGATTGCACGACCCGTCACCAGCGTGTTGATCTCATGCGTGCCCTCGTAGGAGTAGATCGCTTCGGCGTCGGAGAAGATCTTGGCCATCTCGAAGTCCGTGACGATGCCGTTGCCGCCGAGGAGGCTGCGGCCGATCGCCACGCTTTCGCGCATCCGTGCCGTGGTGAAGGCCTTGGCCAGGGCCGACTGCTCATCCCTCGCCTCGCCGGCGTCTTCAAGCTGGGAGAGGCGGACCATCATGCCCATGGAGCTGACAGCGTTGCCAAGAATCTGCACGAGCTGGTTCTGGACGAGTTGGAAGGATGCGATCGGACGGCCGAACTGGCTTCGTTCCACGGCGTAACGGCGGGCGACGTCGAAGGCGGCGAGCTGCTGGCCCACCGCCTGCCAGGCCACGGCGAGGCGGGTCACCTTCAGGACCTTGTTGGTGTCCCGGAAGCTGTTGGCGTTGGCAAGCTTGAAGAAGTCCGGCACCACGACGTTTTCGAGTGTGATGTCGGCGTTCTGGACGGTGCGCAGCGAGATCTTGTTTTCAATCTTGGTGGCGCTGTAGCCCTCGGTGGTGGTGTCGACGAGGAAGCCCTTGACCTGGTTGTCCGCGAGGTCGCGGGCGTAGATGACCACCCAGTCGGAGAACGTGGCGTTGCCGATCCAGCGCTTGGCGCCGTTGAGGATCCAGCTGTCGCCCTCGCGGCGCGCCGTGGTGCGCGTGCCGCCGGCAACATCGGAACCGCCCAGCGGTTCAGTGAGACCGAAGGCGCCGATCTTCTTCAGCGAGTAGATGTCCGGCAGCCAGGCTTCCTGCTGTTCCTGTGAAGCGAGGGCCTCGATGGAGCCGGTGAAGAGTCCGTCGTGCACACCCAGGAAGGTGGCGATGGAAGTGTCAGCGCGGGTGGCCTCTGCGTGCAGGATCCCGGCGAAGAGGTTGGAGTAGCCCTGGCGCCTGACGGGGCTGACGAGGTCGATCTCGGCAAGCTTGGGGATCAGGTCCATCGGGAATTCGGCCCGGTTCCAGCAGTCAACGGCGATCGGCTTGACCTCGCGGGCCAGGAACTCCCGGACCTCGGCCAGCCGGTCCTGCTCCTTGCCGCTGAGCAGCTGCTCAAACGCGAAGAAGTCGCCATCGGCGTACGGCAGGTTGTTGATGTCGATTGCAGCTTTGGACATGTTGTTCCTTCACGTGTGATCAGCAGCGACCACGGGCGCGGACGTCGCACCGGCGGCTAAGTTACTCACGAGTAACCTACCGCAGGACGAGGTGCCGGGCAAGCGCAGGACAGCAAAAAGGGAGCCGCGGCCGATGTCATCGCATCGGCCACGGCTCCCAGTGGAGGTAGGGCTACTCGGACTTGAACCGAGGACCTTAGGATTATGAGTCCCGCGCTCTAACCAGCTGAGCTATAGCCCCGTGCGCCCCGCGGACTGGCGGCTCCGCAGGGAGCCTCCGCAGTTCCGGGGCAAAAACACTCTAGCAATAGTAGCGGCCTGATTTGCGCACCGGCCTTCCGGCGGCCGGCGGCGCAGCGGGATGACCCATCCGGGGATTACACCACTTTGTCGTCGTAGGTGGCCCCGCGGTAGAGGTCTTCAAACGTCTGAAGGGTCCCCTGGATGCTGTGCGGCTCCACCATGCAGCGGCTGGCCTTGCCCATCGCCGCAAGGTCCTCGGCCGGGAGCTCCAGCACCCGGGTGATCTTCGCGGCGAGGTCGTCGCTGTCGTTGGGCGTGAAGAGGTAGCCGTTCTCACCGTCGCGCACCAGGTGCGGCAGCGCCATGGCGTCCGCCAGCAGCACCGGTGTTGATGCCGACATGGCTTCCAGGGTGACCAAGGACTGGAGCTCGGCGGTTCCCGGCATGCAGAACAGGTCTGCCTTGATGTAGGCCTCGCGCAGTTCGTCGTCGCTGGCCAGGCCCAGGAACTTCACCCGCGGTTCCAGCCCGAGCCGTGCCACCTGGGCTTCCAGGGCAGCGCGGACCTCGCCTCCGCCGACGATCTCCAAGTGGACGTTCAACTCGGCAGGAGTCTTCGCCACGGCATCGATCAGGACGTTGACGTGCTTCTCCTCGGCAAGGCGGCCTGCGAACAGCACGGTGGGGTGCGGGTGGCGCTCCATCACCTCGCCCTCCCGGAGTTCATAAGCGGCCGAATCGATGCCGTTGGAGAGCGGCAGGACCTTGCGCAGGAAGGCGTGCTGGTGCATGGCCTTGGCGGCAAGCGGCGTCGGCGTCGTGACGACGTCGGCCCGGCCCATGACCTTGCCCATGTCCTTCCAGGAGATGCGCCCGACGATGTCCTTGAACCACTGCGGAAACGGCAGGAAGGGGTTCAGGTTCTCCGGCATGAAGTGGTTGGTGGCCACGATCCGCACTCCGCGCCGTTCGGCTTCGTAGAGCACGTGTTCGCCGATCATGTAGTGGCTCTGGATGTGCACGACGTCCGGCTTGACGCGGTCAAACAGGAGGCTGATCTCCTTCTTGATCTCCCAGGGGAACGTGATTCGGAAATACTCGTGCGTGGGAACTGAGTGCGAGCGGATCCGGTGCACGGTGCCCTCGGTGCGGAACTCGGTGAAGCTCTTGCCCTTGTCCGGCCGGCACGCGAGCACATGGACGTCGTGTCCCCGTGCCGTCATGCCCTTGGCCAGGCGGTATCCGAATTGAGCGGCTCCGTTGACGTGGGGCGGGTAGGTGTCCGCAGCAATCAAGATGGTGAGTGGTTGCTGGCTGTCGGGCATGGTCACGTGGAGAGCTCCTGGTGGTCACGGTGCGGTCAGCGCTGGCTGTGGCGGCCGGCTGTCCCTCGGCGCAGTAGCGCCGGGACTTCTGGTGAAGTCTGGGTATCACCCGCCCTAAGACACCCGCCCTGCGGCCTTGCGCGCGTCCTTCTTGCGCTTGGTCACTTCGGGATGGTGCCGCGAGAGGGCGATTACCCCCACGATAGCAAGGGAAGCGGCCGCCCCCATGGCAATCGCCAGCACGGCGTGGACATCGGGCCGCAGTTCGCCGAGGATGGCGATGCCGATGGCGATGCCGACGATGGGGTCGATGACCGTCAGCCCGGCGATGACAAGATCCGGCGGGCCGCCGGAGTACGCCGACTGGACGAACCATGAGCCCAGCCCGCCCGCCGCGGCGATCGCCACCACCGAATACCACTGCACGTTGAGCAGGGCCAGCCCGTTCGGGTCGAGCAGGTGCTTGCCGATGATGCGGGTCAGCACTGCCACGAAACCGAACAGCACTCCGGCCCCGAGGATGTAGATGAAGGCGCTCATCCGGTGTTTGAACACCAGGGCCAGCGTGCCGAAGAGGCCCACCGCAAAGGTGAGCAAAAGCACAATGGTGAGTTCGTCATCGAAACTTACGCGATGATTTTCCTGGGTCACGTTAACCGCCAGCAGGACGAATGCGGCCGAGCCGGTGACGCACGCCGAGATGGCCACTACGGTGGCCCGGTTGATGCTTAGTCCCTGATCCTTGGCATTGACGATAGTGGTGATCACCAGGGCGATGGCCCCGATCGGCTGCACCACAGTCAGGGGCGCCGACACGAGGGCGACGGCGTTCATGGCCATGCCGGCGCACAGCAGCAACAGCCCGAAAACCCACCGCGGATTGCGGATCAGCCGCAGGAGACCGTGCGAGCTGAGCGCAAGGCCTCCGGTGTCCGCCTTGACGGCGCTGCCCTGGCGCTGCGCACCGATGGCCAGGCAAAATGCGCCCAGCACCGCCAGGAAGACGGCGAGCCAGACCATCAGCCGCGTCCGCCGTCGTTCGAGATCCTGAGCCGGCCCTTACGGATGATGGCGCGGAAATAGGTGTAGCCGGCCACCCAGTGGCCGAGCAGTCCCAGGCCGAGGAAGATCCATGCCGCCACGAAGTAGACGTCATTCAGCGGGACGGGAAGTTTGGCGAGCACCAGCAACGGGGTGCCCACCAGGAGCAGCGCAGTACGGATCTTTCCGATCCGGCTGACCGGGAGGTCCGGGTGGCTGTGGAAGTAGTACAGCGAAACGGCCATCAGGATGGCGTCCGGGACCACCAATGCGGTCAGGTACCACCATTCCACGAGGTGGGCGATCACCAGGGTGACGGCCACGGCAATGAGCGCCATCCGGTCGGCAATCGGATCCATGATCCGGCCCAGCCTGGAGGTCTGGTTGAAGCGGCGGGCGATATACCCGTCCACCCAGTCGGTGCTGCCCATGACCACCAGCACGATCGTGGCCAGGGCGTACTCCTTTGGCCCCAGGACCAGCCAGATGAAGAGGGGCACACCCATGAAGCGGACCACCGTCAGGATGTTCGGGATGGTGAAGACGGCGTCACTGTCTACGTGTCGCTGGCCCGGACGCGCACCTGCATTAATGAACTTCATCCCCCACCTCCTTCCCTTCCGCTATGGCTACCTGGGCAGTGCCGGTAAGTCCTAGCCCTTGAGGAGCTTGCGGAGAAGGACGGCCAGGACGGCGGCCGATGCGACCAGGGCAGCCAGCGGCTTCCAGCGGGTTCCAAGCTCGCTCTCGCCGGCGCGGTTCAGGAGGCTGGAAGCAGAGCGGCTGAGGGATTCAGCCTGGTGGCCCGCGCGTTCCTTGCCGGCTTTCAGCTGCACTTCGGCGGCACCCAGCAGGAGCTGGGCCTGGGTCTTGACGTCAATCTCCTCGCCGAGCTCGTCGCGGACGCCCGTGAGGTGCCGGCGGCGCTTGTCGAGGCGGCTCTTCAGTTCAGCTTCGGTGGGGGCGGGACCAAGGTCCGGCTTTGCCGCTTCCTTGGCTTCCTTCTCCGCCTTCTCCCGGGCTGCCTTCGCTTCCTTGGCGGCCTTGGCAGCCTTGGCCTCGTCGGAGGCCGGATCCAGGACGGCCGGGTTGAATTCCGAGCCTTCCTTGACGATGCCGAGATCGTGCTTGAGGCCGCGGATCGTCTCCTCGGGCACCAGCGGCATGGCCTTCTTGAATTTGCGCATTCCGATCAGGGCTCCGATGAGGGCGATGACAAGGAACACGGCGCACACCAGGAGGGCTGCAAGCCAGGCCGGCATGATGGTGGCGAGCCCCATGATGGCCGCCACGATGAGCCCGGTGACGAGGAAGGCGAGGAACACCAGTGCGACGGCGAAAAACGCTGCAGCCACCCCGACCTGGATGCCCTTGCGCTTGATCTCGATCTTCGCGAGCGCGATTTCGTCGTTGAGCTGCCGTGGTGCCAGCTTGGCAACAAGCCTCAGAGTTTTGGGCAGCGCCGCAATACTCAGTCCGCCTGTTGTCCGGCCGCTGTGTCGTCCGCTCATCGATCCCGCCTAACTGGTTCCATCTTTGATTCGGATTCCGGTGGATTCCGGGGGCCTGCGCGGCTTCACACACTCCCCGTTGTCAAAACTATCATTCAGCTTCGGCACCTCCTTCGGGTAATAAGCCGTGGCGCGCCCTCCAACGCTGTAAAAGTATGATCCAAGGGCCCTAGGATTGGTCCCTGTGAGCATTCCCGCCAATCCGGGCGACTCCCTGAGCCGCAACCGGAAACTCCTGTACATCCTCCTGCTCGGCGCCCTGACGGCACTGGGCCCTTTTACGATCGACCTCTACCTGCCTGCCTTTCCGGCGCTGGAGGCGAGCCTCGGGGTGTCGGAGGCGGAAGTCCAGCTCACGCTGACCGGCACCACCATCGGCTTCGCCCTGGGACAGCTGGTAGTCGGGCCGCTGAGCGACAAGTTCGGCCGGAGGCTCCCGCTGATCCTTGCCACCGCGTTGCACATCACCGCCTCGCTCGGCGCGGCGCTGTCCACGGACCTTGCCACGCTGGGACTCTTCCGCGTGCTGATGGGCATCGGTGCGGCCGGCGGCGGCGTGGTGGCCATGGCCATGGTGCGGGACCTCTTCACCGGGTACGCCATGGTGCGGATGTTCTCCCGGATGGCTCTGGTCAACGGCCTGGCTCCGATCCTGGCGCCCGTGATCGGCTCCCAGCTGCTGCTGATCATGCCGTGGCCGGGCATTTTCTATTTCCTGGCCGGCTACGGCACGCTGGTGATTATTGCCGCCATCCTCCTGGTGCGCGAAACGCTCCCCCGCGAGCTCCGGGGCACGTCCGGCCTGACGGCGGGCCAGCGCTACAAGCTGCTCTTTTCGGACCGGATCTTCGTGGGCCTGCTGCTGCTGGGCGGCATGAACTTCGCCGGCCTGTTCGCCTACCTGTCCGCGTCCCCGTTCCTGTTCCAGGACGTCTACGGGTTCACACCCCAGCAGTACGGCCTGCTCTTCGGCATCAATTCGCTGGGCATCGTGGCCGGCGTGCAGACCAGCTCCCGGGTGATCCGGCGCGTGCCGCCGCAATGGATCCTGGCTTGTTCGACGGCGTGGATGTTCGTGATGGCCGTGCTGATCGTTATTTTCGACCAGCTCGGCTTCGGGCTCTGGGGCGTGATGGTGCCGCTCTGGTTCTACATCCTCGGCACCGGCTTCACGTTCCCGTGCGTCCAGGTCCTGGCATTGTCCAAGCACGGCGCCCAGGCCGGAACCGCGGCGTCACTGCTGGGAGCGGCAACGTTCATGATGGCCGGCATCGTGTCCCCCGTGGTGGGCTGGTTCGGCGACATCTCGGCGACCGTCATGGGCGGGGTCCAGGCCACGAGCATCCTGCTGGCAGCGGCTGCCCTGTGGCTGGTGGTACGCCCGCGCACGGTGCCCTCGATCCACTGAGCTCTCGCCATCCACCGAGTGCCCCCGATCCACCCCGGTAGGCTGGAACCATGGCCAAGAGACCGCACCGCAACCGCAGGGGACTGTTCCTCGGCGCGGTGATCGGCGGCGTCGCCGGTTACTTCGCCGGCCGGGCGATGGGGAACCCGGCAATGGGCATCAGCCTGGGGGCGATCGCCGGCTCCGCGCTGCTCTTCCGGGTCAACCCCGGTCCGTGGAACCGGCCCTGACGAACGCCCCGGCGGGCAATCTCCTCCAGAGGCAGGGCACGGGCTGAGTGGCCCTGTTCCGGCAATTGCCCGCGCGATAAAGTTGTTCTGTGCCCGATTGGCAGAAGCATCACCCGCCCCTTCCGGCCACATGGCAGCGTTGCGACGACGCCGGCATCCTGCCCCTGTGGTGGGAACGGCTATGCTCCCAGACAAGCCCGCAGTCGGCAGCGCTGTATGCCGCCGGGCTCTTCACGGAGGACCGGCGCCGCCCCATCGCCCAGTGGTTCAACCCGGCGTTCAACGCCGCGCTCCTGGTGGCCCCTGAGACATCCCCTGAATGGCCTGTGCAGCGGTTTGGCATCTTCTACGCCCCGCCCAACAGCGGCTTCACCAGGGTGCACTCAGCGCCGCACGAATGGCACCCGCGCGAGCCGCGGAAGTCACCCACCGAGGACGAGGCCTTCCGGGCCGCCATCGCAGAGGCGGAACGCTTCCTGCAGGTGGAGATGGACTTCGTCTGACTAACCCGCACTAAAAAAGGCCCCGCAGCCGGCTGTTCGCCGGCCGCGGGGCCTGTCCGCTCCTCCTGCTGGACTTGAACCAGCAACCCTTCGATTAACAGTCGAATGCTCTGCCAATTGAGCTAAGGAGGAATGAAGCGGGTACTAGCCTAGCAAGCCCCCGTCAGGAAGTGAAATCGGGAAGCGGGGCCGAGACGAAGCTAGGCATCGGAACGCAGTGAACGGCGCTCCATTTCCAGCATCATCAGTTCCCGGTTCAGCCGCTGGAACTCCTCCGGGTGCGCCGAGGCATCCAGCCTCTGCAGCTGCCCCATCTTGTCCGCCTTGACCCTGGTGATCTGCAGTTCGAACAGCCGGGCCAGGATGTCACGGCAGTACCTGAGCACGCCTTCCGCGTTGCTTGCCGGCAGCGGCACCACCGCCAGCTCGGAGACCAGCGGGCGGAGCGGCTCCGGCACCTCGTTCATCACCTGCTCCACCCAGCGCACCGGATCGCCGGTCAGCCCGGGCCCGGAGGCGCGCATGGCGTCGTGGACGGCCTGGTAGGCGGGGGTCCTGAACCCCGCGGCACTGAACCGGTCCCAGGTCCCGCCAGCAAGCATGGAGGGCTCCTGAAGCGCCACCTCCAGCGCCTGCCGCTCCATGGAAGCCACAGGGTCCCGGGGGTCCGGCCGGTTGAAGGACGGCACCACGCCCGACGCCGGGAGCTCGGCAATGCCCGGCGCGGCACCCTGGGCGGGGCGTCCGGGCTGCCCGGCGGACAGCCCGGTTCCGGCACCGGCGCGCTGCGGCCCCGCGCCGTTGCCGGCTGGCGTTTCGCCCTGGGCGGCACGTTTGGCAGCCACGGCCACTGCGCGGCTGACCTCTTCCACGGGCATGCCCAGCCAGCCTGCCAGCTCGCGTGCGTAGGCGGGGCGGATGCCCGCGTCCCGGATCTGGGCCACCACCGGAGCGGACTCCCGGAGCGCGGCAATGCGGCCTTCCACCGTGTCCAGGTTGTGCCGCTTCAGCGTTGCCCTGATGGCGAATTCGAACAGCGGACGGCGGCTGCTGATCAGGTCCCGCACCGCTGAGTCACCCCGGGCCTGCCGCAGGTCGCACGGGTCCGCGCCGGTGGGTTCAACGGCGACGTAGGTCTGCGCGACGAATCTCTGGTCTTCCTCGAAGGCGCGGAGGGCGGCCTTCTGGCCGGCGGCGTCGCCGTCGAACGTGAAGATGACCTCTCCCCCGGTGCCGTCGTCGGACAGCAGCCGCCGGGCGATCTTGATATGGTCGGCGCCGAACGCGGTACCGCAGGTGGCCACCGCCGTCGTAATTCCGGACAGGTGGCAGGCCATGACGTCGGTGTACCCCTCCACCACCACCAACTGCCGATCCTTGGCGATGTTCCGCTTGGCGAGGTCGATGCCGTAGAGCACCTGGGATTTCTTGTAGAGCGTGGTTTCCGGAGTGTTGAGGTACTTGGGGCCCTGGTCGTCCTCGTAGAGCTTCCGGGCGCCGAAGCCGATAGTGTCGCCGGCGATGTCGCGGATGGGCCAGATCAGGCGGCCGCGGAAGCGGTCGTAGATTCCCCGGTTGCCTTCAGAGAACATGCCTGTGAGTTTCAGCTCACCGTCCGTGTAACCGCGGCCGCGGAGGTGCTTGAGCAGCGCGTCCCAGCCCTGCGGGGCGTAGCCCACACCGAACTGTTCGGAGGCGGCACGGTCGAAGCCGCGGCCGTGGAGGAAGTTGCGGCCCTCGGCGGCCCCGGGGGTCAGCAGCTGGGCGCGGAAGAACTCGTCAGCCACCTTGTGGGCGTCCAGGAGGCGCTGGCGTTTGCCCACTTCCTCGCGGTTGGGACCCGTGCCGCCGTCTTCGTAGCGGAGTTCGAAGCCGATCCGGGCGGCCAGCTTTTCCACGGCCTCATGGAACGAGGTGTGGTCCAGTTTTTGGACGAAGGAGATGACGTCGCCGTCTTCTCCGCAGCCGAAGCAGTGGTACCTGCCCACCTGGGGGCGCACAGTGAACGACGGCGAGCGCTCGTCGTGGAAGGGGCACAGGCCCTTGAACGATCCCAGCCCGGCGCCCTTGAGCGTGACGTAGCCGTCGACCACTTCCTTGATGTCCGTGCGCTGGCGTACTTCGTCAATATCTTCGCGTTTAATCAGCCCGGCCACAGAGCCATCCTAGTCCTTACCAAAGGGATGGCAGGCTGCCCACCAACCGCTCGTACATGGCCAGCGCGGATCCGTCGGTGAGCGAGGCGACCTGGTCGATGACGACGCGAAGGCGGGCGCCGTCGTCGGGTGCGTCCCTCCAGTCAGCGGCGAACATCGGTTCCAGGTGGCGGTCTCCGGTGGCGTTCAGCGCCGTCACCAGGGCATGCAGGACCTCGCGCTGGCGTTCGTAGATGGGCTGGCGGTGCTCGGTGGTCATCACGAAGGTGGTGGCCAGGCCCTTCATGACTGCGATTTCCATCACGGTATCGTCCGGCACCATCAGCTCGGCGTTGTACCGGGTCAGGTCTTCGGGGCCGTAGACGGCCCGCGTGGTCTCCAGGGCGCTCTGGCAGAACCTGCCGATCAGCTGGCTGGTCATGTTCTTCAGTGCGGCCATCGCCTTACGGCTGCCGTCGGCTTCGCGCACCCAAACGTCGGTGGCCTCGAGCCGGGCCAGGGCGGCGTCGATGGCGGCGGGGTCGTTGTGCGGCAGGTACCACTGCTTGGCGTATCCCACCACGCGGGCGCGGTGGTCCGGGTTGTCCATCCAGCGCAGCTGGAAGTGGCCCGCGACGATGGCGTCCTCGACGTCGTGGACCGAGTAGGAGATGTCGTCCGCGAGGTCCATCACCTGGGCTTCGAGGCATGACCTGCGCTCCGGCGCGCCCTGGCGGATCCAGTCGAAGATGGGCAGGTCGTCCTCGTATGCGCCGAACTTGCTGGTCCGCTGGCCGTGGATCACCGGGGCGTTCAGCGCGGACCACGGATACTTGGCTGCGGCGTCGAGGCTGGCCCGGGTCAGGTTGAGCCCGGCCGGGGTTCCGTCCGCGGCCAGGACCTTGGGTTCCAGCCGGGTCAGCAGCCGGAGGGTCTGGGCGTTGCCTTCAAAGCCGCCGATGGCGTGGGCCATCTCGTTCAGGGCGGATTCACCGTTGTGCCCGAAGGGCGGGTGGCCGAGGTCGTGGCTGAGGCAGGCGGTGTCCACGACGTCAGGGTCGCAGCCCAGCGTCCGGCCCAGTTCGCGGCCCACCTGGGCCACTTCCAGGCTGTGCGTCAGCCGGGTCCGGACGAAGTCGTCAGTGTCCGGGGCAACCACCTGGGTCTTGGCGCCGAGCCGGCGCAGCGCGGACGAGTGCAGGACCCGTGCACGGTCCCGTTCGAAGTCGGAGCGGTAGGTGGTTTTGGGCGGTTCCTCCACCCAGCGGGCGGAGTCGTGGGCTTCGTAGCCTGGCAGCACGGGCGCGGTGGTCCGGGTTTCAGCCACCTGAGACGTCCAGTTCCGCAGCGGCGATGTCGCGCGTCTGCTCGGCGTCCATCTGCCGGCTTACCAGCCAGTCCTTGGGCAGCGCGGGCTTCTTCGGGGAACCGGCACGTCCGCGCGGCCCCTCCGCATCGACGCCGGGGTACGGGGAGTCCTGATCCAGCTCGGCCAGCGTTTCGCGAAGGACCTGCAGGCTGGTCACCAGGGCCAGCCGCGTCCGCAGTTCGCTGCCCACGACATATCCCTTGAAGTACCAGGCCATGTGCTTGCGGATTTCGCGGAGTGCTTTGCCTTCATCGTTGCCAAAGGTTTCGACCATAAGCTCAGCATGGCGGTACACGCCTTCGGCGACCTGCCGCAGGTTGGGCTTGTGGCGCTTGTCGCTGCCTTCGAACGCGGCCTGCAGGTCGCCGAAGAGCCACGGGCGTCCCTGGCAGCCGCGGCCCACCACCACGCCGTCCACGCCGGTCTCGCGGACCATGCGGACCGCGTCCTCGGCGGACCAGATATCACCGTTGCCCAGCACCGGAATGTCCGGCAGCGCCTCGCGCAGCCGGGCGATGGCGGACCAGTCGGCCTGGCCGGAGTAGAACTGGGAGGCCGTGCGGCCGTGGAGTGCGACGGCGGCGACGCCCGAATCGCGGGCAATCCGGCCGGCGTCGAGGTACGTCAGGTGGTCCTCATCGATGCCCTTGCGCATCTTGATGGTCAGCGGGACGCCGCCCTTGGAGGCCTCCTTCACCGCGGTCTGCACGATCGAGGTAAAGAGGTCGATCTTCCACGGCAGGGCGGAGCCGCCGCCGCGGCGGGTCACCTTGGGCACGGGGCAGCCGAAGTTGAGGTCGATGTGGTCCGCCCGGTCCTCCTCGACGAGCATGCGGACGGCCTGGCCCACAGTCACGGGGTCAACGCCGTAGAGCTGGACGGAGCGGACCTTCTCGTCGGGGTCGTGGGAGATGATGCGCAGTGATTCGGGGGTGCGCTCCACGAGGGCACGCGAGGTGACCATCTCCGCGACGTACATGCCGCCGCCGTACTCACGGCACAAACGGCGGAAGGCGGAGTTGGTGATGCCCGCCATGGGAGCCAGGATCACAGGGGTGTCCACCGTGATGGGGCCCAGCTTCAGGGGCGGGAGTTCCAGCTTGGGGGCGGGAGGCGTTGCTACAACAGTCACCCGTTCATTGTCTCAAAGCCGGGCAAATCGTCTCAAAGCCGGCCAAACCGGCGAGCCGGCGGCCGAAAACACGGGTTAAGTTGCAGTCCTCCCCCTGCTACTCCCCTTCCGCGGCCCGCCGTGCCCGCCGGCTGCCGGGCAGGGGATCCCGGGAGCTGTCCCGGGCTTCAGGGGTGCCGGCCGCGCGCGTCCGGCCGCTGCGGGAGAACGCCGTTGCCGCCGCCAGCGCGCCGGTGTCCCCGACGTCGTCGGGCGCTACGGGTGCCCGTCCGGAAGAGGTGCGGCCTGTTTCCGGGACGGACGCCTGCCTAATCCCGGTGGCCTTGACCACCAGCACCGCGATCAGCGTGGTGACGGGGATGGCCAGCACCAGGCCCACGGACCCGACGAGGGTCCGGATGACTTCCTCGGACAGTTCGGCGCTGGTCAGTGCTTCGCCGAGCGGACGGTCGTACAGCATCACGATGATCAGGATGGGCAGGGCGGCGCCCGCGTAGGCGAAGGCGATGGTGTAGACGGTGGAGGCGATGTGGTCGCGGCCGATCCGCATGGCTGACGAGAAGAGCTGGCGGGCGCTGGTCTCCGGCGCGAGTTCGTACAGTTCCCACACCGCGGACGACTGGGTGATGGTGACGTCGTTCAGCACGCCAAGTCCGGAAATGATCAGCCCGCACAGGATGATGCCGGAAATGGAGATGTTGTCCGAGATGTTCGCCAGCGTGGCGGCGTCATGGCTGCCCACGCCCGCCAGGTTGGCCGCGTCCGTGGCCGAGGCAGCGAGGAGCGCCGTGATGCCCAGGCCGAACATGGTGCCCAGCAACGCCGTGGAGGTGCGGGCCGAGAAGCCGTGGGCGAAGTAGAGGACGCCGATCATGATCACAGTCGATCCCACCAGGGCCAGCAGCAGGGGCGGCTTCCCTTCCACCAGCCCGGGCAGCATGAACGTCACCAGCACCCCGTAGGCTCCCACGAGGCCGATCAGCGCCCGCAGACCGCGCCAGCGCGCCACGGCGATCACCACCACCGCGTAGAGGACGGCCAGCAGGATGATCGGCAGGGTGCGGACGAAGTCCACGAAGATGTAGGCCGGTGCTCCGCCCTGGCCCGCCGATGCGCCCTGCGCGTTGGACAGGTTCAGGTATCGGATGTCGTCACCCACCTTGACGCCGTGGGACTTCACCACGTCCGGGTTGATCACCACCTTGACCGGGTTGCCGCCCTTGTCCGGCTCGGTAAAGGCGAAGGTGCACTCGCTCCCCTGCGGGGCGGCGTCCTGGCCCGTGCCGGGCTGTGCGGTGGCGTTTTGGCCTGCGCTTCCCTGGATGCAGCTTTCCACCACCACCCGCTGGATGTTGCCGGTGTCGAACGTCACGCCCGGGGCTGCCGCATACGGGCTGGCGAGCTTCAGGTCCTCCTTGTTCCCGGACGGCCACATCATGGCCATGGCCGCCAGGGTCAGGAGCGTCAGCGGAATCAATACCGCCGCGAGGAGCCAGTTTGCCCGTTTGCGGGCAGCGAGGGCCCCGGGTGTCGGATCCGAATGATCTGTGTGACCGTGGGAATGTCCGGCACCCATCAGCAGTAAAACCTCATGCCTGCACTTTATTGGGGCTTGATGTTCTGGTTGACACGGAACAGGTTCCCCGGATCGTATTTGCCCTTGATCTCCTGCAAGCGGCCGTAATTGGGTCCATAGTTTTCCGCGACCTTCGACAAGTCATCGCCGTCCATGAAGTTGATGTAGCCCGCAGTCTCGGAGTAGGGCTGCAGCGCCGCCGCGAAGTCCCGCACCCAGGCGATGTTCGCCTCGCTTTCGGCAGGGTCCGCCCAATGGCACGCAATGACCGGGGAGAACCTGGCATTCCGGTTGGGGAAGGCTGTGTCCGCAATCCCCACATCGTGCACGGCTCCGTCAATCGGATAGATGTGCACTGCGGTCTGCACGCTGGGCACCCGTTTTCCGAACTCCGCATGGGCGTTGATGGCGCCGTCGTTGAGTTCCGTGAGGAAGGCCGCCTTCCAGTAGGCGAGCAGCCCCTTGGGATACATTCCGTCAAAGGCAGAATTCAGGGCCGGGTAGGGCATCGGCCCCACCATGGACCCCGCTACCGGCGCGGCATCGAGGAACGGCTGCCAGCGGGCCGGTCCTTCCGCCGGGTCGCCTGTCCACATACCCACGACGATGCAGACCGGCTTCCCGTGCCACTCCTCGGGAAGGAACGGAACCGGCGGTCCCTGGTGGAAGGCGAGGAAAGCGCCGAACTCGCGTGGGGCCGCCGCGATGTTCTCGCGGTAGAACTTCGCTACGGTTTCGGCGTGCTCCAGCGGGTAGATGATGATGCCGGCGTGGACCATATCCACGGGATGCAGGCGGAATTCCAGGGACGTCACGACGCCGAAGTTCCCGCTGCCCCCGCGCAGCGCCCAGAAAAGATCCTCGTTCTGGGTTTCACTGGCCGTGAGGAACTTCCCGTCCGCCGTGACGACGTCGGCGGAGAGGAGGTTGTCACAGCTGAGGCCGTATTTCCGGTCCAGGTAGCCGATCCCTCCGCCGAGGGTCAGCCCCGATACGCCGGTTGAACCGACGATGCCGCCGGTGGTGGCCAGCCCGAAGGCGTGGGTGGCGTGGTTGAAGTCGGCCCACGTCGCGCCGGCCTCGGTCCTGGCCGTGTTGCCGGCCGGATCGACCCGGACGCCCCTGGTGGCGGAAAAGTCGACGACCACTGCATCGTCCGCCGTGCCAAACCCGGGCCCGCTGTGCCCGCCGCCCCGGATGGCGACGGGCATGCCGTTGTCCCTGGCGTAGTTGACGGCAGCGATGACGTCCGCCACCTGGGACACCCGCACCACGGCAGCGGGGCGCTTGTCGATCATTCCGTTGTGGACGGCGCGGGCATTGTCGTAGTCCGCGTCATCCGGTGTGACCACTTGCCCGCGAACCTGTTCCCGCAGGGCATCGAGCGATGTTGCGTTCATTTCCAGTACCGCCGATCCTCTTCGACCTCGGATCCGGCCGCCCACTTCGCATCCCATCGGGCTAACGACCGGAGCTTACGCGTCCGGCCTACTCCTCTCGGCAGGCGCCGTCAAGGGATTTCAGGAGCGCCCGCAATCTTCCGGCCCGGCGGCTCCGAATGCCCATTGTGATCCCATAAGGGCCGGTTGGAAGGATCGCCGGGACCCTTGGGTTTATAAATGTAGGACGAGGAGTCTGGAGGCCCGCATGGGTAATCGCAGGAATGACCAAGGCAACAACAAGCCCGTACTAACGGTGCGCGAGGCGGCGGGCGTTACCCGCGGCGTGGCCCTGGTCCTGCACGGCGGCCGTTCGCACAGCTATGAGCCGGTGGAAGCCCGCCACCTGAGCCCTGCCCGCATGGTGCCCTTCGCCAAGCATCTGCACCGCGCCGGCGGCAGCCACGGACTGGCCGTCTGGACGTTGCGGAACAGCGTGCGCGGCTGGAACGGCGCGGACATGTCACCGCTGCAGGATGCCCGCTGGGCGCTGGCCCGGATCCACGCGCAGCACCCCGGAGTGCCCGTCTACCTCCTGGGGCACTCGATGGGCGGACTCACCGCCATCTGCGCGGCCGACGATCCCCAGGTGGGTGCCGTAGTGGCCCTGGCCCCCTGGCTGAGCGCCGAGACACCGGCCGAAAACGTGGCCGGCCGCAGGGTGCTGATTGTCCACGGTTCCCGGGACCGCTGGACCAGCCCGGCCCAATCGCTGAAATTTGCGCGGCGGGCAGCGGATCTGGCCGACGAGATGCGCTACGTCTCCTTGGCCGGGGCAGGCCATTTCATGTTCCGCAAGGTTCGGCTGTGGCACACACTGGCAACCGGCTTCGTCCTCAAGTCGTTCGCGGAAAACACCGGTATGGAACTCGAAGGCGATACGGCACGCTTGGATACCTTGCTGCCCGCCGGCGCCGCCCACGGCATTCCGGTGGTGTTGTGACCATGGCCGGATTTCCCGTCAACGAATTCCTGGCCAGCCTGCCCTGGACGGCGCTGGCCGTGGCGGGTGTCCTGGCGGTAACCTTCGCCGTGGCCGTGGCGCAGAGGCGGCACTCCGTCATGGACGTGGCCTGGGGACCCGGCTTCGTTGCCGTCGCCCTGGCCTCGTGGCTGCTGTCCGCCGGAACAGGCGACGACGGCAGGCGCCTCCTGCTGTTGCTGCTGACGGGCGTCTGGGGCCTCCGCCTCGGAACCCACATCGGCTGGCGCGCCCGTGGCGGCCATGAAGATCCCCGTTACGAGGCAATGCTGGGCGATGCCCCGGGCTCCCGCGATGTGTACGCACTGCGCCGTGTCTACCTTCCCCAGGGCCTTGTGATGTTCTTCGTGTCCCTGACGGTTCAGGTGGGGATGTTCGCCACCGGCGCCGTGGGCTGGGTTGCCCTCCTCGGTGTGCTGCTGTGGGTCATCGGCTTCGTGTTCGAAACGGTGGGTGACTGGCAACTCGCACAGTTCAAGAAGAACCCGTCCAACAAGGGAACAGTGCTCAAGACGGGACTGTGGCGGTACACCCGGCACCCCAACTACTTCGGCGACGCCGCCGTCTGGACCGGCCTGTTCCTGGTTGCCGCTGACTCCTGGCCCGGAATCCTGACCATCCTGTCCCCGGCCCTGATGGTCTGGGCGCTCGCGGGCAAGACCGGGAAGCCGCTCACGGAGAAGGCGATGTCCGCCCGGCCGGGCTACAAGGAATACGTCGAGTCGACGTCGGGCTTTATCCCATGGCCGCCTCGCCGTTCGGCTGGCGGTCAGCCGGGCAGGCGCTGAAATGGCCTGGCGGCCGCAGCCCAATGACCGCTTCTACCGTTTCATCGTAGGGACCGGACTGGCGCTGCGCCGGTTCTTCCGGATACGCGTCATCGTCACGGGCCGGGAACACCTGCCGCCGCCGGGGCCCCTCAACGGTCCGTCGCGCCAGGTGGTGCCGGGTGAGGGAGCCGTCGTCGCCATCACCCATTTCGGCTACCTCGATTTTGCTTTCGCCGAGATGCTCCTGTGGAACCACAACCGGGCCGAGCTGCGCTACCTGGTGACCCAGGGCGCGGCCGACCACTGGCTCGCCGGTCCGGCCATCAGCGCTGCCGGGCATGTGGTGGTTCCGTACGGTTCGGGCAGCGGCGCGTATGACGCCGCCGTCGCGAAACTACACGCGGGCGAGTACATCGCCGTCCTTCCCGAGGCGGGCGTCAGCCGCAGCTTCACGGTCCGCGACTGCAAAACCGGAGCCGTCAGGATGGCGGCGGAAGCCGGCGTGCCGATCATTCCCGTTTCGGTGTGGGGAGCGCACCGGCTGATGACCCGCCGCCACGGGTTCTCACCGCTTCGCGCCTGGCGCGCGCCCGTCCGGATCCACGTGGGCGAGCCCCTGCTGCCGGGGGATTTGCCCGATCCCGTCCGTGACGCCCAGCCTGCCACCGAACGGTTGCGGAGCATCCTGCAGGCCGGAATCGACGCCGCCATTGCGGACTTTCCGCTCGCGCCCCGGCCCGGCGCCTGGTGGATGCCGGCGCACTTGGGCGGCGGTGCTCCCACCGACGCCGAACGCCAGCGGCTGGATAAGGCGGAGGGTCCCCGGCGCGCGGGTGGGCGGCGCGCTTAGGCAGGCTCGCGATCGGCGCCTCACCGCAATCCATCGCCGATTCCTTCGGCAACGGATTCTGGGACCTCACAGCATTCACGCTGCAGATGTCCATGGTGGTCCTCACCGGCTACGTGGTGGCCACCTCTCCCCCGGTGGCCAAGCTCATCGACCGGCTCGCGCTGGTCCCGTCCACCGCCCGGACCGCCGTGAGCTTCGTGGCGATGCTGTCGATGTCCGTGTCCTTCCTGAACTGGGGCCTTAGCCTGATCTTTGGCGGCCTGCTGGCGCGTGCCATCGCGCGGCGCAAGGATCTGTCCGTGGACTACCGGGCGCTCGGTGCGGCCGCCTTCATGGGCCTGGGCGCCGTGTGGGCGCTGGGGCTGTCATCGTCGGCCGCCCAGTTGCAGGCGACCGCAGCTTCCCTGCCGCCTGCCCTCCTCAAGATCACCGGGGTCCTGGATTTCGGCACCACCATCTTCACCTGGCAGTCACTGCTCACCCTGGCCATCCTCATGGCGCTGACCACGGTGATCGCCCATTTCTCGGCTCCGCGCGGCGCGGCGGTGCGCACGGCCGCGGATCTCGGTGTGGACCTCGACGACGAACCCAGCGAACCCGAGCCGCGGTCCCGGCCCGGGGAATGGCTGGAATACAGCGTGATCCTGCCGGTCCTGGCGGGGATCCTGACATTGGGCTGGCTGGTCTCCCAGTTCCTCACGAAGCCGTTCCTGACGGTGGTCAGCAGCCTCAACGGCTACCTGCTCGTGTTCCTCATCCTGGGCCTGGTGCTGCACCGGACCCCGCGGAACTTCCTGCAGCCAGTGACCAAAGCGGTTCCGGCGACCGCAGGCATCCTGGTGCAGTTTCCGCTCTACGCAGCCATGGCCGCCATCCTCACGAAGGCCACCGGCCACGGGGGCATGTCATTGTCGGCACATTTGGCCGAATTCTTCTCGGACATCGGCGGCGGCGGTGCGTTCGCCGTCGTCATTGCCCTCTACACGGCCCTGCTGGGACTGTTCGTGCCCTCCGGCGGCGGGAAGTGGCTCGTGGAGGCGCCGTACGTGATGCAGGCGGCGACGGATGTGAACATGAACCTGGGCTGGACCGTCCAGATCTACAACATCGCCGAGGCGCTGCCCAACCTGATCAACCCGTTCTTCATGCTGCCGCTGCTCGCCGTGCTCAAACTGCGGGCCCGTGACCTGGTGGGCTTCACGTTCCTGCAGTTCGTGTTCCACCTGCCCGTGGTGCTCCTGCTGGTGTGGCTGCTGGGAATGACGTTCGACTTCGTTCCTCCGGTGATCCCCAAGTAGCTGGCCTTAAACCACATTGACCCGCAGCTGACGCCGATTTCGACGGCGCCCGCTGCGGGTCAGTTGGTTGGTGCCTAGGCGGGGTCGGAAACCACCAGGGTTTCGCTGCCCCGGAGGCTGGCCGTGCCGCTCTCCAGCAAAGGCTCGACGACGGCACGCAGGGCAGTCATCGAATCGTCCAGTTCCAGCACCACGGGGTGCTGGAACGCGATGAGCGCCAGCAGGTCCCGGATCGCGGCCCGGGCTTCATCGTCGGACAGCTTCGGATCGTGGCCGACGAACACATCCGTGGGCTGGCCCGACGCGGACCCCTCGCCGCCCGCCGCGCTCTCCCCGCCGGGGACAAGTTCCGCGTAGCTGATGGCGAAGGCCTCGAGCCGTCCCTTCCTGCTGGCCGGGACGCCTTGGCCGAAGGCGCTGGCCTTCGGTGCCCGGAGCACGATCGCGCCGTGCGCCCCGCTGAGTTCGTCGAGGAACAGCCGTTGCACGGTGCCGATGCTGAGCTCGCCGGGGCTGTCCCAGGTGTGGACGGCCGTGTAGTAGCGGCCCACCACGTCGCTGAGCTCCACCGAACCGGTGGCGAGGTCCTCGATCTGTTCGGACGCCGCGGCCTCCGAACCGTCGCCGAAGACCGGCAGCTTGAGCGCCCCCGGTGCCACCACGACCAGGCGTGAACGCTGGATCGGCACCAGGCCGGCAGCTTCGGCGAACGCGGCGCCGGGCGTGCCCGGCTCCACCTTGGTCCGCAGCCTGGAAACGCCCGACGGCGCCTGGCCGGTTTCGTGCCGGAGCATGGTCAGCAGGGTGGAGCCAACGCCGGCGCGGCGGTGGTCCTTTGCGACCTCGATGTACATCCAGAGGCGTTCGGGGTGCAGCGATGCTTCGTGGACCACTGCCGCCGCGACCGGGATGGCCACGCCGTCCACGACGTCCTCGGCCACGATGCAGCGGCGCCACGGGGAGTTGCCCGAGGGCGCGAGCGTGCCGCGGAACTGCCGTGCCTGTTCGGTCTCCGGGCCGCCCCAGAGTTCGAGCAGGGCAAGGTCGTCGCCCTCGCGCCATTCGCGGTATTCGATGGCCATGCTCAGGCGCCGATCAGCCGCGCGGCCAGGTAGCCCTCCACATTGTCCAGGGAGACCCGTTCCTGGCTCATGGTGTCGCGTTCGCGGATGGTCACGGCCTGGTCCTCGAGGGTGTCGAAGTCCACGGTGATGCAGAACGGGGTGCCGATTTCGTCCTGGCGACGGTAACGGCGGCCGATGGCGCCGGCGTCGTCGAAGTCGATGTTCCAGTTCTTGCGCAGCTGGGTGCCCAGGGCCTTGGCCTTCGGGGACAGGTCCTCGTTGCGGCTCAGCGGCAGCACTGCGGCCTTGACGGGGGCCAGGCGCGGGTCCAGCTTGAGCACGGTGCGGACGTCCACGCCGCCCTTGGCGTTGGGGGCCTCATCCTCGGTGTAAGCGTCGATGAGGAACGCCATGAAGGAGCGGGTCAGGCCGGCGGCGGGTTCGATCACGTACGGGGTGTAGCGCTCGTTGGTGGCCTGGTTGAAGTAGCTCAGGTCGTGGCCGGAAGCCTTGGAGTGCGTGGAGAGGTCGAAGTCCGTGCGGTTGGCGATGCCTTCAAGCTCGCCCCACTCGGAGCCCTGGAAGCCGAAGCGGTATTCGATGTCCGTGGTGCCCTTGGAGTAGTGGCTCAGCTTCTCCAGCGGGTGCTCGAAGAAACGCAGGTTCTCGGCTTTGAGGCCCAGGCCGGTGTACCAGTCCATGCGTTCCTTCATCCAGTACTGGTGCCACTGCTCGTCCGTGCCCGGCTCGACGAAGAATTCCATTTCCATCTGCTCGAACTCACGGGTGCGGAAGATGAAGTTTCCGGGCGTGATCTCGTTGCGGAAGGACTTGCCGATCTGGCCGATGCCGAACGGCGGCTTCTTCCGGGAGGTGGTGAGCACGTTGTTGAAGTTCACGAAGATGCCCTGCGCGGTTTCCGGGCGCAGGTAGTGCATGCCTTCCTCGCTGGCCACCGGGCCGAGGAAGGTCTTGAGCAGGCCGGAGAATTCCTGGGGCTCGGTCCATTCGCCGCGGGTGCCGCAGTTGGCGCAGGCGATGTCCTTCAGGCCGTTTTCGGCCGGACGGCCCTTCTTTTCCTCGTACTCTTCTTCGAGGTGGTCGGCGCGGTAGCGCTTGTGGCAGGAGAGGCACTCCACCAGTGGATCGGAGAAGACCTCCACGTGGCCGGAGGCTTCCCAGACCTGGCGGGGCAGGATCACGGAAGAGTCCAGGCCCACTACGTCCTCGCGGCCGCGGACTACCGACTGCCACCACTGGCGCTTGATGTTTTCCTTCAGCTCGGCGCCGAGGGGCCCGTAGTCCCAGGCAGAACGGGAGCCACCATAGATTTCACCGGCCTGGAAAACGAAGCCCCTCCTCTTGGAGAGGGAGATGACCTGGTCGAGAACGGATTTTGCTGCCATGGGGAACTCCAATTTCTACAGGGCCGCTGGGTGCGGTCCGCGCGGTTTCTAGGCCCCTGTACCCGGCTGGTTGCCGGGCGGGGCGGTACGAAGGAAAGATGTGCAGGAAGCTGCGTGTCCTAGCCTACCGGCCCGGGTGCCGCTTGAGGGCGCCGCGCGGCCACGGAAGGGTGGCCAGGACGATCGCACCGAGGGTCAGGACGGTGCCGAGGATCGTGGGCAGGGCCACCACCGTGCCGGGCGCGGGAAAGGCGAGGTCCAGGCCCAGTGACCCCAGCAACTGGCCCGCGATCATGCCCAGCCCGGTGACCAGGACCCCCAGGCTTCGGACCAGCAGTGCGCCCAGCCCGATGAACGCGCAGCCCATGGGACCGCCGAGGTAGTACCACCATTCGGCCGGCAGCCCGTTGCCGGGCCCGGCGACCGCCAGCTTGATCAGCAGGGCCAGCCACAACACCGTGGCGCCGGAGATGAAGTTCACCAAGGTGGCCGCGATGGGGGTGCCGTAGTGCACCGTGGCCGTCCCGTTCATGGCCTGCTGGAAGCTCATCAGGAACCCGGCGATAACGGGCAGGAGCACCGGGAGGAGCAGCTGCGCCGGGTCGGTGCCGGCGCCACCGGAGCCGGTGCCGGAACCCCCGAACCGCGGGGACACGGCCCACGCGACGGCGGCGATGGTCAGCACTGTGCCGATGACGCGGATGGCGGTGACGGACTTCTTGCCGGCGGGGCCGATCCCGAGCCGGTCCACGAGCAGCCCGCTGAGCGTCTGCCCGGTGACGGTGGCTACCGTAAACAGCGCCACGCCCAGCAGGCCAACGGTGAAGGTCTGCGCGAACACAAAGAACGCGCCGATGCCGCCGGCCATTACGTAGATCGGGGGAAACCGGCGTTCCCGGACCGCAGGAAGGATCTGGGCGAGCCCGCGGCGTCCCCGCGGCAGGACCAGCGAGACCAGGACCATCACGATCAGTCCGGTGGTGAAACTCACTACCGCGGCGGCAATGCCGTCATCCAGCCGGGCGCCCAGTGCGCCGTTGATCCGGCCCTGGACGGGGATGGCGAGTCCGGCGGCTACGGCAATCGGCAGTCCTGCAAGGAGGGGCAGACGGGGTGCATGGGTCACTGGATTCACCTTACGTCAGGCATCATTGCTTGTATGAGCAACCCGGAAATCGAAGACATCCCCATCCGCGACGACATGATCCGCCTGGGCCAGCTCCTGAAGCTGGCCAGCCTCGTGGAGGACGGCGTTGAGGCCACGGAGCTGATCAAGAACGGACTGGTCAAGGTCAACGGCGACATCGACGACCGCCGCGGCCGGCAGCTTCACCACGGCGACACGGTCACCGTGAACGGCCGGACCGTGCGGATTCTGACTCCCGCCGGTTCCTAGCCGTTACTGCGCTGGACTACTTCTTCAGCACCTCGTGGGTGAGGAACTCTGAAACGTGGCCGATCTCCTGCTGGTTGATCCCGTGCCACATCCCTGTGTAGAGGACCTTCGTCAGCTTCACGTGCTTCCGCACCCAGCCCATGGTGTATTCGATCTTGTCCTGGGTGATGACGGGGTCCTGCTGGTCGCGGCCCCAGAACAGCGGGACGCTGCCGTCCAGTTCGTCGTCCCGGAACGTCGGGTCCCCTCCGGCGTTCACTGCAAAGCCGGAAAGCCCGACGACGGCGGCGAAGTCCGCCGGGCGCTGCCTCAGCAGCGTGGTGGCCATCGCCATTCCCATGGAGAACCCGAGCAACGTGACGGACGGGTGGTCACCTTTGACGCCGTCGAGCCAGTCCAGCACAAAGGCGGAGGCGTCCTTAACCGCGTCGAGTGAATAGTCGGCGGAGTCCGTCAGCGGGAACCAGGTGAACCCCGGGCCCATGGCGATGGGGGCGCGGACCGACGCCACCGCGAAATCGCCGGGCAACAGATCCGCAAGGCTGAGCAGGTCCTGTTCGTTGGCACCGTAGCCGTGCAGCAGGACCAGGAGTGGCTTACCCGAGCGCTCATCGTCAGGAGTGGACCACAGGACAACAGGGGCAGTGGAAACGTCGGATTCAGTCATGGGTTCCATTCTTGCAGTTACCTCCGGGTAACAACCTACGGTGGCGTAGCTTGTTACCTACGAGGCAGGATGGAAGCGTGAGCGAAACTGAAGCCATTCCGAACCCGCAGGACACTGTTGATAGCCACCCCTGGGGCCGCTACGTTGCCATGGGCGATTCCTTTACCGAGGGCATCGGCGACCCGGAACCGGGAAGTCCCGGAGGGCACCGTGGCTGGGCGGACCGCGTGGCCGAGGAACTGAGCCGCGGGCACAGCGATTTTGCCTACGCCAACCTTGCCGTGCGGGGACGGCTCCTGGAACAGATCGTGGACCAGCAACTGGCACCGTGCCTGGCCCTCAAGCCGGACCTGGTAACCCTCTCGGCCGGCGGCAACGACCTCATCCGGCCCGGCGGCGACCCTGATGCGCTGGCTGAAAAGCTGGACTCTGTGGTGCATATCCTCAGCCTGGGCGGCGCCACCGTGGTGTTGTTCAACGGCCCGGACACCGGTTCGTCCGTCCTGGGCAGGGTCCGCAGCAAGATCGCCATCTACAACGAAAACCTTCGCACTGTGGCCGCCCGGCACGATGCCGTCATCGCGGACATGTGGTCGCTCCGCCAGCTCAGCGATCCGCAGATGTGGGACCAGGACCGCCTGCACTTCTCGCCGTTGGGCCACCACACCATAGCGGCGATGGTGCTCGATTCACTGAACATCCAGCACACCCTGGAGCCGCTCTCCCCCAAGCCCCTCCCCCAGCGCAGCTGGCGGGAGGCGCGGTCCGGCGACCTGGTGTGGGCACGCGAATACTTCGTTCCGTGGGTTGTCCGCCGGCTCCGGCACCAGTCATCCGGGGACGGCATCACGGCCAAGCGCCCCACGCCAGGCCCCGTCTTCGGGCCCGGAATGCCGCTGGGCTCGGGCGAGGCAGCGGGACTAGGGGCGGCGGGACTCGAGTCCGACCGGAAGTAGGCGCAGGTGGACGCTGACGACGTCGTCAGGCTGCGGCTCAGCCAGCAGCAGCTCCGCCGTCCCGGCGCGGTTTCCGCCGAGGCTGCGCTGAAGAACCTCCTCGCCGTCCAGGCGCAGGAGTTCCCGTACGCCCGCTGGTCGCTGGCGCAGCGCACGGCAGGAGCCTCTGCTGCCGACGTCGAACAGGCAGTGGCCGACGGCCGGATCCTCCGGACCCATATCCTCCGGCCCACCTGGCATTTTGTGCACCGGGACGACCTTCGCTGGCTGCTGATGCTCTCGGCGCCCCGGCTGCACCAGGGTAACGGGGGCATGTATCGCCAGACCGGCATCGACGCCGAAGCCGCATCCCGAAGCGCCCGGATCCTGGCCGCAGCCGTTGCCGGCGGCGCCCACAAAACCCGTGAGCAGCTCGCCCTCGAACTGCAGCGCCACGGATTCCCGGCCAAAGGCCTGGGGCTCGCCTACCTGATTATGCACGCCGAGATCAGTGGTGTCCTGACCAGCGGCATACCCGTGCGCAGCACCGGCGGCGCGCTCAAGCAGACCTACGCGCTCTTCGACGAACGTGTTCCGGCAACAGCCGGCGGCCACGATGACCGCTCCGAGGCGCTGGCCGAACTTGTCCGCCGGTATTTCCTCAGCCGCGGTCCGGCCACGGTCAAGGACTGTGCCAACTGGTCCGGGCTCACAGTGACTGATGTCCGGCTGGGGCTGGGCCTGGTGCTGGAGGCCGATCCCGGAGTCCTCACCGCTTCGGCACTGGACGGGCTGGAGTTCTACTTCAGTTCCGCCGCGCCCGGGCCTGCTGCGATACCCGCGGCTGGTGCGGAGCCCGGAGACGAGCCCAGGATCGACCTGATCCAGTGCTACGACGAATACGTCATGGGCTATTCGCGGTCACGGTATTTCCTGGGCGGCACCGCCCCCGCCCTGCCTGAGCGCGACACGCCCATGCATGTGGTGCTGGGCGACGGCCGAATGATCGGTTCGTGGCGCCATGACCTGGCCGGCGGACGCTGTGAGCTGGATATCCGCACCCGCTCCGATCCCGGCCGGGCCGGCAATCGTGCGATCGATAAAGCTGTTGCCGCGTACGGACGGTTCCTGGGCATGCCCGCCGTACGGAAATGATCAGACGGATCCGACAGGACGGAAATTGATCGGACGGCCATGAACGGATGGCAATGCTCAGACGGCAATGCTCAGACAGGGCAGGTTGGCTGCCGGGGGTTAAACTGAAGGGACACTTCTGAGAGGCCCTCCACTGTGAGCAACGTGTTCTTCTGGATCATCATCCTGTCGTTCCTGATTCCCTTCGCCATGCGTATGTACCGGAAGTCCGTCCGGGGCAGGAACCGGAACCAGGATTACGGACAGTACCCGGGCCAGTTCCCCGGGCAGTTCCCGAACCAGTTTCCTGGCCAGCAGCCGGGCCGGCCCAACAACCAGCCGCGTGACGGCTACACCCAGCAGGACTACTTCGGCGGCGGCTTCCGGCAGCTCGGCGGCGGCGGTCAGCAGCCCCCGCTCGACCAGCCGTACCAGAACCCCGGCTATCCGGCTCAGGATTTCCAGAACCCCGGCTACCCTGCCCCCGGCGGCCAGAACAATGGCTATCCTGCCCCCGGCGGCCCCGGACAGGTGCCGTACGAGGACAGCCCCGAGTATCCGGCCAACCAGTCACGCCAGCAGCCGTCCGCCCCGGTTACTCCCCCGCCGCCGTCGGCCCCTCAGGGTTTCCGCGCGCGGAAACTGGCGGAGCTTGACCAGCAGTACAGCAACGGCGAAATCGCCATGGAGGAATACATGACCCGGCGTGACGAGATCATGAAGGGTTAGCCGCCCCTTCCCGTTACCTCCCGGCGCTGACGTTTCCCTTCGGGCCGCCGGTTCCCTCAAGCAGCCTGTCCTCCGGCAGCCAGCGAGCCCCCTGGCCGGGAGCGTTTGAGAATCTTGGCGCGGTGAAGCAGCTGGCGTCGGTTCGTAGGCGGCGATGTCCCGCCAAAGGCCGTCCCGGGCGGCGATGTCCCGCCCAACGCTGTCCCGGGCAGTGGAGGCGCCGTGGATTGGTAGCTGTGCCCGGTCGGAGTATGGATTTCAAGCGTGTGCCGAGGACCTGGCCGTGGTTCTGCGTGCCAGCCTGGCGACTCCTTGGTGTGGTTGCAGGATTCGCAGAGCCCGCTGCCGTTGCCAAGGCTCGTGGGCCCGCCGTGCTGCCATGCGACGATGTGGTCGTGGTGGCGGATCGGCGCATCGCAGTAAGGCATGCGGCAGGTGCCATCGCGTGCCTGGATGAAGCGGAGGAGACCGGCAGGGAAGAGCCTTGCCCGGGAATCCATGGCAAGCAACTCTCCAGTGCACGGGGCGGTGTAGAGCCGCCGCAGCCAAACGTTCAACGGCCGGTCACGGTCGTGGCTCAGGCCCTGAGCCTGGCTCATGCCCTGGCCCTGGTCCTGGTCCTGGTCCTGGACACAGATCTCCCTGGCCCACCCGGCGGGGACCACACCGTGGCCCGGAAGCCTCGCCGGTTCGCTGTCGCCCTGGAACAGGGTGCAGTCGGTCATGATGAGCTGCATTTCAATCCCCGCGATCCCGCCCGCTGTCCCCGTGATGCGTTCGACCAGGTCATCAGCCATGATTTGTCCGCGGGACCGGCTGTCTCCCGCCGAGCGCTGCGCATCGGCCTGCCGGGTAAGCGCTGTATGAACGGCCACGCCGGCGGTGACCGGGAGCAGGGCGGTCAGGTACGTCATGGTGTCCGGTGCAGGGCGAAGGCTCACATGCCGGTCCGCCACGGCCCGGCGGGCACGATTCACCACGGAGTGGGGGTCCAGCCGATACGCCGCCGTCCGGGCTGCCGCGATAATGGCCCGGTCACCCGCGCCCGCAAGGGTCCCAATATCTGCGGCAAGTTCTTCGTCGACGGCGCACCGGTCCGCCGCGGACAAACAGGCAGTCTCCTTCACCAGCAGCGTGGCGCGCCACTCATTGATCTGGCCGGTGCGCAGGGCCGTGAGGGTGTGGGGCATCTCCGTGACCAGGGCCTTCGCCAGTCCAAGCAGCCGGCCGCCGCGGGCCGGAGATTCACGGCGGGCCAAAGCGATCTCAGCCGCGACGCCTTTGCCCAGTTCATCAGCAGGCAGCCCGGACTCAGCCTGCGCACGGCGCTGCTGGACATCGAACGCCACCGAGGAGCGGGCCTGCATCGAGGCCAAGCTGAAAGTCTGGCAGTGACCTCCGACGAAAAGCGGCGGGCGCACCGGCGCCAGGCGTGCGCACTGGTGTTAGAGGATGCTGGCGAGCTCGTCGGGGACGAACAGGTGGACGTCTTCACCGTCGTGGCCGGAAATCGGTTGCACACTGGAGCCATCCCACCAGTACAGCAGCGGGCTGAGCGCGGAGGGGTGCTGGGCCTGCATCAGCCCGGTGACCCGGAGCATGGCCGAGATGTCGTTGATGGTGGTGGCCTCGGTGACCAGATGCAGGCACAGGATATTGGTCGCCGGGATGCTGAGCAGTGCGCCGAGTGGTCCGGGCTTGTATCCGAGCAACTCCACGAATTTGTCCGGGTAGGCCAGCCATGAGGCCTGGTAGACCGATTCGGTCTCGAAAACCAGAAACGATCCGTCGTCAAAACGCATCTCTTCCGCGTGCCCTGGACCGTCTGCGATCAGGTTCCTCAACGCAGCGTCCCACACGATGCCGGCCCCGCCGGCGGCCTCCACCTTGGTTGATGCCACGTAGGTGACGGACTCCGGGGAGTCCAGTGCCACGAGCAGCGGGACCATCGCGACGTCGCGGGCGTAGGCGTACAGGGAAGGATCACTCTGTTGTGAGTGTGCAAGCACTCCCGGGGATATGAACTTCGGGTACACCCGGCCGAGGATTTCCTCGGGCGCTATGTCCGAACGTCCCGCCGCGTCCCCGATGACTGCGCCGAAGTGCTGCTCGACCATGCCCGGCCACTCGCGTTCAGGCAGCTGCGCGGCCTTTCGTCCAACAGCAAACAGCCCGTACTGGTGGTTGTGCGATGCGGCCAGATGGTCCCCGGCCGCTTCGGCGGAATCGCCGAGGCGGCCGAGGGCGGCGACGGACAGGTCACGCAGTCTGTCAGCCTGCTTGATGCTCAGTTCAGGCAGGTACGGATCGGCGCTGCGGGACTTGCGGGAGAACAGGCTCATGGGTGCGTCTCATCTCGAAGAAAGTGACGGTGACCGTCAGGGACTGCGCTAGTCCACCTGCGGGAAGCCCAGGTCGATCACCGACGTCGAGGGATCCGGCCAGCGTGTGGTTACCACTTTTCCGCGGGTGTAGAAGCGGATGCTGTCCGGGCCGTACATGTGCGTGTCGCCGAACAGCGAGTTCTTCCAGCCGCCGAACGAGAACGTCCCCACCGGTACCGGAATGGGCACGTTGATGCCCACCATACCGGCCTCGACGTCGAACTCGAACTGGCGCGCCGCGCCGCCGTCGCGCGTGAAGATAGCCACGCCGTTGCCGAACTCGTTGTCGTTCACCAGCTTGACGGCGTCGCTGTAGCTGTCCGCGCGGACCACCGACAGCACGGGCCCGAAGATTTCGTCGTCGTACACCTTCATACCCGGCTTGACGTGGTCCACGAGGCTGACCCCGATGAAGAAGCCGTCCGAGTCAAAGGCCTGCTCGCGCCCGTCCACCACAACCGTGGCGCCTTCCTCGGCTGCCCCGGCCACGTAGGACGCGACCCTGTCCCGGTGTTCCTTCGTGATGAGTGGACCCATCTGCGACGCCGGGTCTGTGCCCGGACCGATCCTGAGGTCCGCCATGCGCGTGGAAATGGCCTTCACCAGGTCGTCGGCAATGCTGCCCACCGCCACCAGCACGGACACCGCCATGCACCGTTCCCCCGCCGAGCCGTAGGCCGCTGACACGGCGGCGTCGGCTGCCATGTCCAAGTCCGCGTCCGGCAGGACAACCATGTGGTTCTTGGCGCCGCCCAGTGCCTGGACGCGCTTGCCGTGGTCCGCCGCACGCTTGTAGATGGACTGCGCGATCGGAGTGGACCCGACAAAGCTGACAGCCTTGACGCCGGGGTGTTCCAGCAGGACGTCCACGGCTTCCTTGTCGCCGTGGACGACATTGAGGACGCCGGGTGGCAGTCCCGCCTCCGCGAATACCTGGGCGATGAAAACAGCCGACGACGGGTCCTTCTCGCTGGGCTTGAGGAGGACGGTGTTGCCGCAGGCGAGCGCACTGCCGATCATCCACAACGGCACCATGGCCGGGAAGTTGAACGGGGTGATGCAGGCGACCACGCCGACCGGCTGGCGCACTGAGTGGACGTCCACGCCGCTGGAAACCTGCTCCGAGCGTTCGCCCTTGAGCATGTGGGAGAGCCCGGTGGCGAATTCGATGTTTTCGAGGCCCCGGGAGATCTCGCCTTCGGCATCGGAAAGTACCTTGCCGTGCTCGCTGGTGAGGATGGCGGCCAGCTCGGATTTCCGCTGCGTGAGGAGTTCGCGGACCCTGAAGAAGATGTTGGTGCGCTTGGCCAGGCTCGTGGCCCGCCAGCCCGGCAGGGCGGCCTGGGCGGCAGCGATGGCCTCCTCCACGCGTGCGGCCGATGCGAGGGCAACCTCTTTGTCCTGTGCTCCGGTGGCGGGGTTGAAGACGGGGCCGAAGCGCTCGGCGTCGCTGATCAGGGCACCGTTGATGAAGTGCGGAATGCGTTCCATGGAAAGTCCTATTCGTGAAGCAGGCTGCGGTTAGTTGGAGGTCTCGAACGAGCCGTCGACGAGTTTGATGATCATGGAGCAGTCCTTGCCGGACTGCCCGGAGTCGATGAGTCGCTGGAAGAGCGTCTGCACGTGCTCGCCGATTTCCAGCGGAGTGCCGGTGTCCCGGGCGGCGCTGATGGCCAGGCCGATGTCCTTGTTCGCCAGTTCGGTGGTGAACGTCGGCGCGAAGTCGTTGTTGGAGGCAGCTGTGGGAACGACGCCGGCCACCGGGTACCAGGTCCGCAGCGCCCAGCTGTCGCCGGAGGACACCGAGGCAATGTCCCAGAAGACCTGCTTGTCCAGGCCGAGGCGGTCGGCGAGTACTGCACCTTCGGCGGTGGAGGCGAGGTTGATGAAGAGCATCAGGTTGTTGCAGATCTTCGCAGCCTGCCCCGTGGTGGCGCCGCCGGTGGGAATGATGTTGGCGGCCATGGGACGGATGTATTCGGTGGCGTCGGCCACGGCGCCCGCCTCGCCGCCGATCATGAAGGTCAGCGTCCCTGCCTTCGCGCCGCTCATCCCGCCCGAGACCGGGGCGTCCACGAAGCGGAAGCCGGCGGCAGCGGCGGCGTCGTGCAATGCCTGGGCGGAGGCGATATCGATGGTGGACGAATCCACCAGCAGGGTCCTGGTGTCGGCATGGGCCAGGACGCCGTCCTCGCCCAGGTAGACGGCACGGGCATGCTCGCCCTTCGGCAGCATGGTGAAGACGACGTCGGCGCCGTCCACGGCCGCGGCGATGCTGGCCACGGGCTTCACGCCGGCTGCTTCGGCAGCCGCCACCGCCTCGGGATTGAGGTCGAACCCGCGGACGTCGTGACCGGCCTTAGCCAGGTTTGCCGACATGGACCCACCCATGTTTCCGAGACCGATCCAGGCGATAACTGCCATGGCGAAAGCTCCTTTGCTTCGTGTACCAGCCCAATTGCTGGAAGTTCCGTGTCCACCATCACACCCTGTTACAGTGCAATCAAGGGGAAAAAATACAGACGGTATGTGCATTGATGCACACACCTCCGAACAGCCGTTCCGCAGATTGAGGGTGGAAGTGAAAAAGTGGATTTGAACCGGCTGCCGAGTCCGGATGACCTGCTGATCCTGCTGACGGTGGCCAGGCTGGGCCGGTTCAACGCGGTGGCGGAAACCCTGGGCACAACGCACACCACCATTTCCCGGCGGGTCATGGCGCTGGACAAGCAGCTGGGCGGACGGACGCTGGAGCGCAGCCCGCACGGCTGGGAACTGACCGAACTGGGCAGCCAGGCCGTTGCCGCCGCCGAGGCGATCGAGGCAACGCTCGGCTCCCTGACCGGCGCCCTCAGCGACGGCGAAGATTCGTTGTCCGGCCTGGTCAGGATCAGCACCTCCGACGGCTTCGGGGCGGAATTCGTGGCGCCGGCACTGGTCCGCCTGCAGCAGGACAATCCGCTGCTGAATGTGGAGATGCTCAGCGCCACCCGCAAGGTCAGCCAGAACCGTTCCGGCGTGGACCTGGAGGTGGTGGTGGGCCGGATGGAGGTCACCACCATGCAGCCTGTGTTCCTCACGAACTACTTCCTGCGCCTCTACGCGAGTCCGGGCTACGTCCGGTCCCGCGGATTGCCGGCCGCCCTCGACGACATCAGGGCACACGGCTTTGTTTCCTACGTCGAGTCGGCGCTGCAGGTGGCGGAGCTGGGGCACCGGTCTTCGCAGCTGCCCGCTCCGAAATCCAGCTTCCAGGCCACCAGCGTCTTCGCCCAGGTGGAGGCGGTCCGCTGCGGCGCGGGCATCGGCCTGTTGCCGAACTTCATGGTGGCGGACAACCCGGACTTTGTTCCGGTGCTGCCTGAGCTGTTCCAGCGGCAGCTTCCCATCTGGGCGGTGGCCCGTCCGGAGTCACTGCGCTCCGCGTCCGTCCGGGCGGTGGTGGAAGCGCTCAAAGCGGAGGTGTCAGGCCGCCAGGACATCCTGGCAGCCTGACAGCGGGCCCTGGCATTTAGCTACGCCTGGAACAGCCGGCGAACCACTTTCCCGGCCGCCAGGGCATCGAGGCCCTCGTTGATTTCCGCGAGCGGCCGCGTGTCCGTGTGGAGCAGTTCCACCGGGAGCCGCCCGGCGCGCCAGTGGTCAAGATACAGCGGAATGTCGCGCTCCGGCACGGCATCCCCCATGTACGAACCGAGAAGCCGCTTCCCCGCACCGGCGAACTGGAGCGCTCCCACGGTCAGCTCCGCTGAGGGCTTGGGCAGCCCGACCGAGACGACGGCGCCGCCGCGGGTGACGAGGTCCAGGCACGAGCCGATCACCCCCGGGGAGCCCACCGCCTCAACGGCGACGTCCACGCCGTCGCCGGTCGCCTCAGCGACCAGGCGCGCCGCGTCGTCGGGAGTTCCCACTGCCGTCGCACCGCAGTCCAGGGCCAGCTGATGCTTGCCCTCGTTGGGGTCGATGGCAATGACCGAGGCAGCACCGGCCAGGGACGCCGCCATCACGGCGGACAGCCCGACGGCTCCGAGACCGAAGACGGCCACCGACTGACCGGCGGTGACCGCCGCGGTGTTCAGCACAGCGCCCATGCCGGTAAGCACGGCGCAGCCGAACATGGCCGCGACGGTGTCCGGGACGTCGTCGCCGATCACCACGACGGATTCACGCGCCACCACTGCGTAGTCAGCAAAGGCGGATACCCCGAGGTGGTGGTTGATCCGCTCCCCCGACGGTGTCCGCAGCAGAGCCTCCCCGTGCAGCAGGTCACCCGAGCCGTTGACCTCGGCGGCACGGTGGCACAGGGCCGGGCGGCCGGAGCGGCACGCGCGGCAGTCGCCGCAGCTGGGGACAAAGACGAGCACCACATCGTCCCCCGCCGAGACGCCCGCCACTCCCTCGCCGACTGCCACGACCCGGCCCACGGCCTCATGCCCCAGCGCCATGGGCAGCGGCCGTACCCGGGATCCGTCCACCACCGACAGATCCGAATGGCACAGGCTGGAGTAGGTGATGGCCACACCGAGTTCGCCGGCGCGGGGTTCGGGCCGCTCAAGTTCCTCCACCACGAGCGGGCGGACTTCCGTATAGCTGGTGCCCGCAGGGACAGCGGCGTAAAGGACTGCTGCTCGCATCGAAACTACTTCCTGGCGGAGACTTTGGACGCGGCCAGCAGGTCCGCCGTGCCCTGCGCGTCGGCAGCGTCGACATCATGCAGTGAAATTCCCCGGGTTTCCTTGAGGAAGTACACCGCCACCAGCGTTACCAGGCAGGCGCCCAGCAGGTAGAACGCCACCGGGACTGAGGACTTGAAGTTGCTCAGCAGCGCCGTGGCGATGATCGGGGCCAGGGAGCCGGCAACGATCGAGGTGACCTGGTACCCGAGTGACACGCCGGAGTAGCGCATCCGGGTGGGGAACATTTCAGCCATGATCGCCGGCTGGCCGGCGTACATCAGTGCGTGGAACAGGAGTCCGATGGTGATGGCGGCGAGGATGACGAGGTCATTCTTGGTGTCCATCATCGGGAAGGCGAAGAAGCCCCAGGTGCCGCCGAGGATGGCGCCGGCCATGTAGACGGGCTTGCGGCCGAAGGCATCCGAAAGCTTGCCGACCATCGGCACGGTGCAGAAGTGGATGAAGTGCGCCACCAGCAGGAGCAGGAGGATCCTGGACGTGTCGGTCTGGACTACAACCTTCAGGTAGGTGATGGAGAACGTGACCACGAGGTAGTAAAGGATGTTTTCCGCAAACCGCAGGCCCATGGCGGTGAAGACACCGCGCGGGTACCGGCGGAACACCTCGGCCACGCCGTAGCCCTTGTTCTCAACGACCACTTCCTTGCGTGCCTCGAGGAAGATGGGGGCATCCTGGACCTTGGTCCGGATGTAGTAGCCCACGATCACGATCACTGCGGACAGCCAGAAGGCGACGCGCCAGCCCCAGCCGAGGAAGTCGGCCGAGGACAGCGTGGAGGACAGCGTGAACAGCACGCCGGTGGCGAGCAGGTTGCCCAGGGGCACGGCGGACTGCGGCCAGCTGGACCAGAATCCACGGGACTTGCTGGGGCTGTGTTCAGCCACGAGCAGCACGGCGCCGCCCCATTCCCCGCCGACGGCGAAGCCCTGAACAAACCGCAGGAACACCAGCAGGGCGGGAGCCCAGTAGCCGATCTGCGCGAAGGTGGGGAGGCAGCCCATCGCAAAGGTGGAGACGCCCACCAGGATGATGCTCAGCTGGAGCAGCTGCTTGCGGCCGAACTTGTCACCGAAGTGGCCAAAAACGATGCCGCCGATGGGACGGGCAACGAAGCCCACCGCGTACGTGACGAAGGCGGCAATGATCCCGTCCAGCTCCGTGCCGGAATTGGGGAAGAACATCTTGCCGAAAACCAGTGTTGCCGCCGAGGCGTAGAGGAAGAACTCATACCACTCAACAACAGTGCCGGCCATCGAGGCCGTCACTACCTTCTTCAGGCCGGAGGCCTTGACGTCAGTCTCATCTACGCGCCTTGCGGCGGAGTCTTGCGTGCTCATTTGTGAACTCCTTCGGCGTCTCCGTCGACGCCATGTGGACCATTCCGTAGCGGCCGCGTGTGATGTGCACCACCAACGCGCGCCGGTCCCCTAGAGTATGGACTCACATTGCCGCAGGCTCAACGCCATTTTCTGCAGGACTGCTCTGCAAAAATGCACATTGGGCCAGCGGGCGATATGCGAAGAAGCGCGGCCTAGGCGAAGAAGTTCTGCCGCAACTGCGTGCTGAGCTGGCCGATCTCGGTCAGGAAGCCGTCATGGCCGATGGGCGCTTCGATGACGTGCACGGGCACATCCCCCGGGAGCGCCGCCGCGAGTTCATAGGACTGCGCCGGAAAATACAGCCGGTCCGTATTCACGGCGGCTATAAAGAACTCGGCCGTGGCCCGTGCCAACGCGTCCTTGAGCGGACCGCGCCCGCGGCCCACGTCGTGGCTCATGAGCGCTTCGGTGATGGCGATGTAGCTGTTGGCATCGAAGCGCCGGACCAGCTTGGTGCCCTGGTGGTCGAGGTAGCTCTCCACCTGGTAGCGGCCGCGGCCCCCCAGCGACACCGCTTCGAGCGGGCTCTCGCTGCTCTGCGCGTTGCGGCCGAACCGGGTCTCCAGCTCGTACGCGGACCGGTACGTGATGTGGGCTATCCTGCGCGCCAGGGCCAGGCCGGCTTCCGGCTCCGGGCCGCCGTAGTAATCGCCGTCGTTGAAGTTGACGTCCTGGCGGATGGCGAGGGTCTGGGCCTGGGCAAAGGCGATCTGCTCGGCCGTGCTGCTGGCGCCGATGGATATCACGGCACAGCGCCGGACGCGGTCCGGGTAGCTCACGGCCCATTCCAGCGCCCGGGCTCCGCCCAGGGAGCCGCCCAACACCGCGTACCAGCTCTCGATCCCCAGTGCATCCGCCAGCCGGGACTCGGCCGCCGTCGTGTCCCGCAGGGTCACCAGGGGGAAGCGCGAACCCCAGGGCTTGCCGTCCGGGGCCGGGGTGGACGGGCCGGTGGAGCCATAGCAGCCGCCCACGATGTTAATGGAGACCACGAAGTACTTGTCCGTATCAACGGGGGCGCCGGGGCCGGCCAGCTGCTCCCACCAGCCTTCCTCGTCGCTGGCACCCCTGGTGACGTGCGTGGTGCCGGTGAGGGCGTGCTGCACCAGCACGGCGTTGGAACGGTCCGCGTTCAGCGTGCCCCACGTTTCGTAGGCGAGCGTCACGTCCGGAAGAAAGCCGCCGGCCTCCAGTTCCAGCCCGCCAACGCTGAGGAACTTGACGGTGCCGTCAGGGGCGTTGGTGTCCACTGTGTTGATATCTGTCCGGGTTCCCGCCGTGCCGGCGCCTGTGCTCTTATCCGCGTTCTTTTCCACTCCGTGGACATTTGTTTCGGGTACACCGCTGCGGGTGACGGCAATCGTCATCTGAGGACCTCTTCTTCGCGCTTGCCCGCCGCCAACTGGCCGGCAGGCCAGGTCTTCACCCGGGGCACCCCGCCGCGAAAGGAGGGTTGCCGGCCAGCAAGCCGGGGCTGTCGCTGGCACTCATGACCTTCAAAGAGTCTACGAAATGCGTCGCCGCAATGGCTAAGAATGTGACATCAATATGACTCCCGGCGTCGCGGACGCCGGGAGTCATAGTCCTCAGTCGCCTTTGGCGGCGCGGAAACCGGCATCCAGGTCGGCGATGATGTCGTCGATGTGCTCCAGCCCCACCGAGAGGCGGACCAGGCCGGGGGTCACGCCGGCAACGGCCTGCTGCTCCGCCGTCAACTGGCTGTGCGTGGTCGACGCCGGATGGATGACCAGGGAGCGCACGTCGCCGATGTTTGCCACGTGGGAGTGCAACTCCAGGGCGTCCACGAACCGCTTGCCCGCCTCGGCCCCGCCGGCGATGTTGAAGGACACGATCGCACCGGTGCCCTTGGGTCCGTACTTGCGGCCGCGCTCGTACCAGGGGCTGGACGGCAGGCCCGCATAGGCGACGGATTCGACGTCGTCCCTGGACTCCAGCCACTCGGCGACGGTCACCGCGTTGGCCACGTGCCGTTCCACGCGCAGGCTCAGGGTTTCCAGCCCCTGGGCGATGAGGAAGGCGTTGAACGGGGATACCGCCGAACCGAGGTCGCGCAGCAACTGGACGCGGGCCTTGAGGATGTAGGACAGGTTCGCGCCCAGGGCACCGCCCGCCCCGAGGTCGCGGGCGTAGACAAGGCCGTTGTAGGTGGGGTCCGGCGTGTTAAAGCCCGGGAATTTCTCCGGGTCCTTTCCGAAGTCGAAGTTGCCGGAGTCCACGATCACTCCGGCGATGGCGCTGCCGTGCCCGCCGAGGTACTTCGTGGCCGAGTGGACCACGATGTCGGCACCCCATTCCAGCGGCCGGATGAGGTACGGCGTGGACAAGGTGTTGTCCACGATCAGCGGGACGCCGGCCTCGTGGGCAACGCGGGACACGCCTTCGATGTCCAGGACATCCTGGCGCGGATTGGAGACCACCTCGGCGAAGAAGAGCTTGGTGTTCGGCCGGACGGCATCCTTCCACTGCTGGAGGTTGTCCGGATCCTCGACGAACGTCACGGAGATGCCGAACTTCTTCAGGGTGTGGGCCAGCAGGTTATAGGTTCCGCCATAGAGGCTGGGGCTGGCCACCACATGGTCGCCGACTTCGGCCACGTTGAGGATGGCGAAGGTTTCGGCAGCCTGGCCCGAGCTGAGCAGCAGCGCCGCCAGGCCACCTTCCAGGCTGGCAACGCGCTGTTCCACCGCATCCTGGGTGGGGTTGCCGATGCGGGTGTAAATGGGCGCCAGTTCGGCCAGCGCGAAGCGGTTGGCGGCGCTTTCGGCGCTCGGAAACACGAACGACGTCGTCTGGTAGATGGGCAGTGCCCGGGCACCGGTGGCGCTGTCCGGCACCTGGCCGGCGTGGATCTGGCGGGTTTCGAATGACCATGCGTTGGACATCTGGGAGCTCCTTCTAAGGAAGGGCACCTCGGCCGTGCCGGACATGCCGTACTGGACATGCCCTGGCAGGACTGGTGCCGCGCTTGCCGCCCGGCGGTTGCCGGCAGGCCAGGTCTTCACCCGGGGCACCCCACCGCGGAACGAGGGTTGCCGGCCAGCAAGCCGGGGCTCGATGCTGGCGCTCATGACCTGGGCCCAGTCTAGGAAGGGCGGATCGCCTGTGAACAGCTTTGTGACGAAGGACGTCAGCGGCGTGATTTCACGGGCCTTGTGCGGGTCCGCGATGACATCCCATCTTGGTTAGGCCACCCTTAGCTGAGAGCTCCATCACAAAGTGCCAAGATGAGGGCATGCGCATGGATCACGTCTCTTACGCCTGTGAACAAGATGGCTTGGCTGCCACCACCGAACGTATTGCAACCGCCCTCGGCGTCGAAGCCGTGAAGGGCGGGGTACACCCCCGTTTTGGCACCCGCAACATGATTATCCCGCTCGCCGGGCACAAGTATCTGGAGGTGGTGGAGGTCCTGGACCACCCGGCCTCCGACAAGGCTCCGTTCGGGCAGGCTGTCCGGGCACGCTCCGCAGCCGGCGGCGGCTGGATGGGCTGGTGCGTCGAAGTGGACGACCTGGCACCGTTCGAAGAACGCCTCGGCCGCTCGGCTGTCAACGGCAACCGCAAGTTCCCCGACGGCCGCGAACTTGTCTGGAAGCAGATCGGCATCCTGGGCCTCATTGCAGACCCGCAGGTTCCGTACATGCTTAAGTGGGAAGGCGACCCGGAACTTCACCCGTCCAACGCCTACCCAAGCAACGTTAAGATGTCCAGCCTCACCATCGCCGGCTCGGCCGAACGCGTCACGGAATGGCTCGGCCAACCGGTGGAGAAGCCCCTGGAGGATGTGGCCGTTGAATGGGTCGCCCCGAAGGGAACACCCGGAATCCTCTCGGTCACCTTCGAGACCGCTTCCGGGGCAGTAACCATCTGAGCCTGTTCCACAAGGTGGTCCCCCAAGGGACCACCCGGCAGCCTGCTGCCCCCGATCTTCGGCCGCTATCAGCGGGTGCCAACGACGCCACCCACCGATAGCGGCCGAATCCTTTTAACCCGGCCGGTTCGGCTAACCCGGCCCGATCGGCTAACCCAGCCCGATCGCCTTGCCGAACAGGCTGAAACCGACGAACGCAACGATGTCCAGCAGCGCATGGGCGATCACCAGCGGCATCACGCGGCGCGTCTTCGTGTAGATCCAGGCGAACACGACGCCCATGACGGCGTTGCCGATGAACGGGCCGAAGCCCTGGTAGAGGTGGTAGCTGCCGCGGAGCATGGAACTGGCGAAGATGGCCAGCGGCATGCTCCAGCCGAACTTCCCGAGCCGGTCCAGCAGGTAGCCCACCACAATGACTTCCTCGACGATCCCGTGCCGCACTGCGGAGAGGATCAGCACGGGAATGGTCCACCAGTAGGCATCCAGCGCGCTGGGGATGATGGCGGTGGTGATGCCCAGGGCCCGGCCGGCCGCGTACAGCCCCAGGGACGGGATGCCGATCAGCGCTGCCAGGCCCAGCCCCTGCAACAGGTCCTTCCCCGGTCGGACGAAGTTGAAGCCGAGTTTGCGGAACGCCGAAGCGCCGGACTCCCCCGCCCCCCGGTGTTCAGTGAGGAAATAGATGACCAGGACCACCGGCACCAGGGCGAACAGAATGTCCAGCAGCTGGTAGGTCAGGTCGAAGTATTCGCGGCTGCTCTGCGAGCGGTTGAGGGTGGACGTACCTTCCGCCAGGGGCGCCCGCGTCAGCTTGTCGAGCAGCTGCACCACCGAATACACGGCGGACTGCCCCAGCGACAGACCCAGGACAATCCAGACTTCGATCCGCAGACGACGGCGGGAGGGAACCAGCATGTTCCTATCTTGCCTGCACTTGCTGGTTCTTTCCTGTCCGCCGCCTCCCTGAAGCCCTGCGGCCCGGGGCCTATGCTAGGAATTTATGAGCGCGCCCGACAAAATCATCATGATCCGGCACGGCCAGTCCGCCGCCAACGCCGACACCTCCATCTACAACAGGGTGCCGGATTACCGGATACCGCTCACGGAACTCGGCGTGGCACAGGCGCAGGCCGCTGGCGAGCAGATCCGCCGGGAGCTGGACGGGCAGCAGGTGTGCGTTTACGTCTCGCCCTACCTCCGGGCCTACCAGACCCTCGAGGCGCTCAACCTGGGCCCGCTCATTGAACGGGTCATCGAGGAGCCCCGGCTCCGGGAGCAGGACTGGGCGAACTTCCAGATCGCCGGGGACATCGAGGACCAGAAGGAACTCCGCAACGCGTACGGCCATTTCTTCTACCGGTTCCGTGAAGGCGAATCCGGCTCGGATGTCTACGACCGGATCTCCTCCTTCATGGAAACCCTGCACCGGCACTGGGCCAGGCCGGACTACGCCCCCAACGCGCTCTTCGTGACGCACGGGCTCACCATGCGGCTGTTCTGCATGCGCTGGTTCCACTGGTCCGTGGAGTATTTTGAGTCACTGAACAACCCGGACAACGCCGAAGTGCGGACCCTGGTGCGCACCCGCGTGGGCAAGTATGAACTGGACCAGCCGTTCAGCCAGTGGGTGGACCGCCGGGTGGATGAAACCGTCCTGGATGCGCCGCCGATGGTCTTCTGAGGCACCCTAGCGGGCGCGGACGCCCGCACGCCAGACGGCGTGGGTCAGCGGGATGCCCGGCCGGTAGGCCAGGTGGGTGGCTGACGGGGCGTTCAGCAGGTGCAGGTCCGCACGGTGGCCGACGGCGATCGACCCCACCGCCCGTTCGCCGTCGACGTCGTTCCCCACCTCCCGGTGCAGCGCCAGCGCGCCGCCGTATGTGGCGGCGCGGACGGCCTCGTGGACGCTCAGCCGCATCTGCAGCACTGCGGTGGTGACACAGAACGCCATGGAGCTGGTGTAGGAGGTGCCGGGGTTGCAGTTGGAGGCCAGGGCCACCGGCACGCCGGCGTCGAGCAGTTCGCGGCCGGGAGCCAGCGGCTGGCGGGTGGAGAGGTCGCAGGCCGGCAGGCACGTGGCCACGGTCCCCCTGCCGCCGGCGGCGAGCCCGCTGCCCGCGCCCTGCCACCTGTACCAACTGCCCGCCAGAGCGTCCACGTCCGCGTCCGACAAATAGTTCACGTGGTCCACGCTCGCCGCCCCGAACTCCACTGCCAGCTGCACGCCGGGTCCTTCACCGAGCTGGTTGCCGTGGACGCGCAGCCCCAGTCCCGCTTCCTTGCAGGCCTGCAGCACGCGGCGCGACTGTCCTTCGTTGAACGCCCCCTGCTCGCAGAACACGTCCGCCCAGCTGACGTAGGGGCGGACGGCAGCCAGCATGGGTCCGCACACCAGGTCGGTGTAGGCGTCGGCATCGGCGCCGGCAGGGACCAGATGGGCGCCGAGGTAGGTCACTTCGTCAGCCACGGTGGAGGCGATGCGCGCACTGCGCGCCTCGTTCTCCACGTCCAGGCCGTAGCCGGTCTTGGTTTCCAGGTAGGTGGTTCCCTGCGAGACCGCTTCCGCCACGCGTCCCAGGGCCAGCCGGGTGAGGTCGAAGTCGCCCGTTTCCCGGGTGGCGCCCGTGGTCACGGCAATGCCGCCGGCGCTGTAGCTCTCGCCGGCCATCCGCGCCTCGAACTCGGCGGTGCGGTCACCGGCGAAGATCAGGTGCGTGTGCGAATCCACCCAGCCCGGGAGCAGGGCGCGGCCTCCGGCGTCCACGGAATCGTCAGCGGCCGGGGCCGCCGACGACGGTCCGATCCAGGAGATGCGCTCCCCCTCGATCACCACGGCGGCATCCTTGAGGACGCGGTGCTCCGCGTCCTGGGTCATCAGCTCGGCAATGTTGGTGATGAGGGTGCTCATGAGTCCATTCTTCAGTGCCGGATGGACCAGCGGGTCGCGGCCAGGGCCGCCGCTGTCCGGGATGCCGGACTGAGCCCGGCTTCCTCGCCCCAGGCACGCTGACCCACGGACGGGCCGGCCAGGATCAGCTCCGCAGCCAGTTCCGCGATGCCGGACGACGTCTGGAAACCGTAGCCGCCCTGCCCGGCGAGCCAGAAGAATCCGGTGGCTTCGGCGTCGAACCCCACTACCGGGACGCCGTCGGCGGCTTCCGTTCGCAGGCCGGTCCACGCGGACTTCACGTTCCTGATGCCCAGCGTGGTCACCGCATTGAGCCGCGACACCAGCGCCTCGACGTCGCCCGGGTAGGGCTTGGCGTCCTCGGGGCCGCTCGGCACGGATTCCGACGGCGAAATCAGTACGTCGTCGCCTTCCTTCCGGAAGTAGAACGATTCGTCCGCCGCCGCCACCATGGGGCAGGACTCCGGGAGGGAACGTTCGACGTCGACAATCGCCGCCGTGCGGCGGTACGGCTGGAGGCCGAGCTTCTCCACGCCGCTGATCACGGCCAGTTCATCGGCCCAGGCACCGGCGGCATTGACGACTACGCCGGCCTCGAAGGCTTCCTGGCCGGCCCCGAGCTCCCAGCCGGAACCCAGCCGCTGTGCGGAATGGACCTTGGCGCCGGTGATGATGTCCACACCGCCCGCCTCGGCCCGCTGCCGGTGGTCCTCCAGCAGCACCGGCGCGTTGCAGGCGAACGAACCGGTGTCCAGGCCGGCCGCAGTGAAGAATCCGGGATCCAGTACGGGGCACAGCGCCAGGGCCTCGTCATGGGAGATCCGGTGCATGTGGCCGCTGGCTTCTTCCCGGACCGAGTCCTCGTCGCCGATCAGCATGAAGCTGCGCGGCGACAGGACTGGAACCTGCAGTTCCGCGTCCCGCGCCGCGATCAGTCCAAGGGTGCGGAGGGTCAGCTCCTGCACCACCACCGGGCCGTAGCTGGGGATCAGTTGCCGGGCCGAACGGGCCGACGTGTGATACGCCAGGGACTGTTCGGCCTCCACGAGCGCCACGCTGCATTTACCGGCCAGGGCGGAGGCCAGGGACAGCCCGGCAATGCCGCCGCCCACAATCACCACATCGTAATTTGCTGACATGACTACATCCTTGCACCCGTCAGGACGTCACGTCAGTACCTCAGGCTCCCACCGCGTCGCGGCTGTCCACGAACGCCCTGACGCACGCCTCCACATCCTCGGCGCTGTGCGCTGCGGAGAGCTGGACCCGGATCCGGGCTGCCCCCTTGGGCACCACGGGATAGCTGAAGGCGGTGACGAACACGCCGTGCTGGAGCATCCGGTCCGCCACCTCCGCCGCCATCACGGCGTCCCCGAACATCACCGGCACAATCGCGTGCTCGCCGGCCAGAAGCTCAAAACCTTCTTCCGTCATACGGGTCCGGAACAGCTCGGCGTTGGCGAACAGCGTGGAACGCAGCTCGGCGGAGTTCTCCACGAGGTCCAGTGCCTTCAGCGTCGCTGCGACGATGGCCGGCGCGAGCGAGTTGGAGAACAGGTAGGGGCGCGCCTTCTGCCGGAGCATGGCCACCACTTCGGCGCGGCCGGAGACGTAGCCGCCGGAGGCGCCGCCCAGTGCCTTGCCGAACGTGCCGGTGTAGATGTCCACCCGGTGGCCCACGCCGGCGTGCTCGGGGGTGCCCGCGCCGGTGGATCCCATGAAGCCCACGGCGTGCGAATCGTCCACCATCACCAGCGCGTCGTACTTCTCGGCCAGGTTGCAGATGGCTTCGAGCGGGGCCAGGTAACCGTCCATGGAGAACACGCCGTCCGTCACGATGATCTTGCGGCGGGCCGGCTTCTCCTGCGTGGTGGCCTCGATCAGTTTCGCTTCCAGGTCCGCCATGTCGCGGTTGGCGTAACGGAACCGCTGGGCCTTGCAGAGCCGGATGCCGTCGATGATGGACGCGTGGTTCAGGGCGTCCGAGATGATGGCATCCTCCGCCCCGAAGAGGGACTCGAACACACCGCCGTTGGCATCGAAGCAGCTGGAGAACAGTATGGTGTCCTCGGTGCCCAGGAACCTGGAGACGCGGGCCTCGAGTGCCAGGTGCAGGTCCTGGGTGCCGCAGATGAAGCGCACGCTGGCCATGCCGAAGCCGCGCTCGTCCATGGCTGCCTTGGCAGTGGCGATGATGTCCGGGTGGTCCGCCAGGCCCAGGTAGTTGTTGGCGCAGAAGTTGAGCACGTTGGCCCCGGCTTCGCCGATCTGGCCGGCCGTGATGTGGCTGGCCTGCGGCGAGTCGATGTGGCGTTCGGTCTTGAACAGGCCTGCGGTGCGGATCTCGTCCAGCTCGTTCTGCAGCTGGTCCTTGATGGCTGAATACATGGGGGTTGCTCCTCAGCTGGGTGAATTCGTGGGTTGTAGCGCCGGGCGGTGCGGGCTAGAAGACGGTCCAGTCGAGGACCACTTTGCCACCCACACCGGCGCGGGCAATCTCGAAGCCCTTCTCCCAGTCCGTGGCGGGCAGGGTGTCCGTGACCACCGCCGAGATGTTGGCGTGCAGCACCGGGTTGGAGGACAGCATGGCGCTCATCGCGTACCAGGTCTCGAACATTTCCCGGCCGTAGATGCCCTTCATGGTCAGCATATGCGTGACCACCTTGCCCCAGTCGATATCAATGGACTGGCTCGGCAGGCCCAGCATCGCAATCCGGCCGCCGTGGTTCATGTTGTCGATCATCTCCGGCAGGGCGGTGGGGTGGCCGGACATTTCCATGCCGATGTCGAAGCCTTCGCGCATGCCCAGTTCGCGCTGGGCGTCCTTGACCCGCATCTTCGAGACGTCGATGGCGAGGTCCACGCCCAGCTGGCGGGCCAGCTCCAGGCGCGGGGCGGAGACGTCGGTGATGGCGATTTTCCGGGCTCCGGCATGGCGGGCGACGGCGATGGCCATGAGGCCGATGGGCCCTGCGCCCGTGATCAGCACGTCCTCGCCCACGAGCGGGAAGCTCAGGGCCGTGTGGACGGCGTTGCCGAAGGGATCGAAGATGGCGCCCAGTTCGGGGGTGACGGAGGGATCCTGGTGGACCCAGACGTTGGTCTCGGGGATCACCACGTATTCGGCGAAGGCGCCGTCACGCTGGACGCCGACGCTCACGGTGTGGATGCACATCTGCCGCCGGCCGGCGCGGCAGTTCCGGCAGATGCCGCAGACAATGTGCCCTTCGCCGGAGACCCGGTTTCCTACCTTGACGTCGCGGACGTCCTCGCCGATTTCCACTACTTCGCCGTAGAACTCGTGGCCGGCGATCAGGGGCGCCTCGATCATGCCCTGTGCCCAGGCGTCCCAGGACTGGATATGAAGGTCCGTGCCGCAGATCCCGGTGGTCATCACGCGGATCTTTACGTCGCCCGGGCCGGTTTCCGGCTCGGGGCGGTCCACCAGCTCAAATCCGGCGTGTGCGCCGGCTTTGTACAGAGCCTTCATTGGCTTCCTAACTCTCGGTGTTGCGTCGTGCGGTGCCCGCGGTGTGTCCGGGCTGGCTCCCTTCATTAGAACCACAAAGAAGCATTAGCACAACCGAATTCTTCTCAATCGACGATTTAGGTTTCGCTAAGCAATAGACTCGGGGCATGGAAATCCATCAGCTGGAAATGCTCCGGGAACTCGGCGCCCTTGGCAGCGTCAAAGCGGTGGCCGAAACGCTCCTGGTCACCCCGTCCGCCGTATCCCAGCAACTGGCTGCACTCCAGCGCAGCGTGGACGTGCCGCTGACCCGCAAGGAGGGCAGGAACCTGGTGCTGACCGAAGCCGGCCAGGCACTGGCCGACGCCGGTGCCGCCGTCGTCAGCGCGATGGCCGATGCGCGGATGGCGATCGGGGCATACCACGGTTCCACGGTGGCGCCGGTGACGGTGAGCGGTTTCCACAGCGCCGGGCAGGCGCTGTTCGCTCCACTGGCACGGCTGCTCGACTCGCCGGACAAGCCACGAGTGCTGCTCTCCGACGAGGACGTCGCCCAGCAGGACTTCCCCGCATTGACCGCCCGGTATGACCTCGTCCTGGCGCACCGCATGGACCACAGCCCCCGGTGGCCGGAGGAACGGGTGGCCGTCATCCCGCTCGCGCACGAGCCGCTGGACGTGGCGCTATCCGCCGGGCACCGGCTGGCGGGCAAGGAAACGCTCACGGCGCACGACGTCGTCGGCGAACCGTGGGTGACCAGCCACACCGGCTACTCCCCCGCGGACGTGCTGTCCGCCGTCGCCGCCGTGTCCAGCAGGGAACTGAACATCGTCCACCGGATCAACGACTACTCCACCGTGGCCGGGCTGGTGGCCACGGGCAGCGTGATCGGGCTGCTGCCCCGGCACACCGCGCGGCCTGTGTTGAACCCGGAAATCGTGCTGCGGCCGCTGCAGGGCATCAGCACCCGGCGCCGGATCGACATCCTGGCCAGGCCGGAAAACCTCAAGCGAACCTCGGTGATGATGGTGTGCGAGGCCCTGGAGGACATCATGGCCGGGCTGGTCTCCCCGTAGCCTCGGCCCTCCCCTTAAACCCCAACTGGGTCGCAGTAGATGTCGTTATGAGCGTTCTAAACGACATTAACTGCGACCCAGTTGGGTTAAATCAGGGAACTTAGCCTTCGACGCCGAGGCGCTCCAGGATCAGCTCCTTGACGCGGCCGGCGTCGGCCTGGCCGCGGGTGGCCTTCATGACGGCACCAACAATGGCACCGATCGCCTGCAGCTTGCCGCCGCGGATCTTGTCCGCGACGCCGGGCTGCGCAGCGAGGGCAGCGTCGATGGCTTCGAGGAGGGGCCCGTCGTCGGAGACCACGGCCAGGCCGCGCTTCTCCACGATCTCCGCCGGGGTGCCTTCGCCGGCGAGCACGCCGTCGAGCACTTCGGCGGCCATCTTGTTGTTGATCTTGCCGGCCTCCACCATGTGGTTCAGTTCCACGATGGTTTCGGGCTTGACGCCCAGCTGGCCGGGGTCGACGTCGGCGTTCTTGGCGCGCCCCACGATCTCGCCCATCCACCATTTGCGGGCCACGGTGGCCGTGGCGCCGGCGGCGATGGTTTCCTCGATCTCATCCATGACGCCGGCGTTGACCACGTCGCGGAATTCCAGGTCCGAATAGCCCCAGTCGGCCTGCAGGCGCTTGCGGCGCTCGGCCGGTGGCTCGGGCAGGGTGGCGCGCAGTTCCTCCACCCATTCACGGGAAGCCACAATCGGAACCAGGTCCGGCTCCGGGAAGTAGCGGTAGTCGTCGGCGTCGGACTTGGCCCGGCCCGACGTCGTCGAGCGGGTGTCCTCGTGCCAGTGGCGCGTTTCCTGGATGACCGGCTCACCGGAGTCCAGGACGGCGGCGTGCCGCTGGATTTCGTAGCGGACGGCGTGTTCGACGGCGCGCAGCGAGTTGACGTTCTTGGTTTCCGAGCGGATGCCGAAGCGTTCGCGGCCGTGCGGGCGCAGCGACACGTTGGCGTCGCAGCGGACGTTGCCGCGCTCCATCTTCGCGTCCGAAACTCCGAGGTTCTTGACGATCTCGCGGACCGCGGCGACGTAGGCCTTGGCCAGTTCCGGGGCACGGCTGCCCGCGCCCTGGATCGGCTTGGTGACGATTTCCACCAGCGGAACGCCGGAGCGGTTGTAGTCCACCAGGGAGTAGTCCGCGCCCTGGATGCGGCCTGCGGATCCGCCCATGTGGGTCAGCTTGCCGGCGTCCTCTTCCATGTGGGCGCGTTCGATTTCGACGCGGAACACGGTGCCGTCGGAGAGTTCAATGTCCAGGTAGCCGTCGTACGCGATGGGCTCGTCGTACTGCGAGGTCTGGAAGTTCTTCGGGGTGTCCGGGTAGAAGTAGTTCTTCCGGGCGAAGCGGCAGGTCTCGGCGATCTTGCAGTTGAGCGCCAGGCCGATCTTGATGGAGGACTCGATCGCGGTCTTGTTCACCACAGGCAGCACACCCGGCATGCCGAGGTCCACCTCGTTGACGTTCGTGTTGGGCTCGTCGCCGAAGACGTTCGGGGCGGAGGAGAACATCTTGGTCTTGGTGTTGAGCTCCACGTGGACCTCGAACCCCAGGACGGGATCGTACTTCTCCATGGCCTCTTCGAAGCTCAGGGTTGCGTCAGTGCTCATTATTTTGCCTCCTGGGTTTCGATCGAAGCGGCCAACTCCGGGGCCTGGGCCAGCAGCGGGCCGCCCCACTGCGCCTCGAGCAGCGATTCAAGCACCGCACCCACGCGGTACAGGCGCGCGTCCTGGCGGGCAGGGGCCAGGAGCTGGATGCCGACGGGAAGCCCGTCCTCATCCGCCAGGCCGCCCGGCAGGGACAGTCCCGGGACGCCGGCCATGTTGGCCGGAATGGTGGCGACGTCGTTCAGGTACATGGCCAGAGGGTCGTTCAGCTTCTCACCGAGCTTGAAGGCCGTGGTGGGGGCCGTCGGGGAAATCAGCACGTCGGCCTGGGCGAACGCAGCCTCGAAGTCACGCTGGATCAGGGTGCGGACCTTCTGGGCCGAACCGTAGTAGGCGTCGTAGTACCCGGCGCTGAGCGCGTAGGTGCCCAGGATGATGCGGCGCTTCACTTCGTCGCCGAAGCCTGCGGCGCGGGTGGCGCCCATGACGCGTTCGATGGTGAGCGGCGCGTCCTTGGGCAGCACGCGCAGGCCGTACCGGACGCCGTCGAACTTTGCCAGGTTGGAGGAAGCCTCCGAAGGCATGATCAGGTAGTAGGCGCCCAGCGCGTACTTGAAGTTGGGGCAGGACACCTCAACGATTTCCGCGCCGGCCTGCTTGAGCAGTTCGAGCGATTCGTTGAAGCGGTTCTCCACACCGGCCTGGTAGCCCTCGCCGTGGAGTTCCTTGATGATGCCGATCTTCATGCCGTCCACGTTGCCCGTCCGTGCGGCGGCTACGAGGTCCTCCAGCGGGTCCGGCAGGGAGGTGGAGTCGTGCGGATCGTGGCCGCCGATGACCTGGTGCAGGAGGGCCGAGTCCAGCACGGTGCGGGAGACCGGGCCGATCTGGTCCAGCGAGGAGGCCATGGCGATGGCGCCGTAGCGGGACACGCTGCCGTAGGTGGGTTTGACGCCCACGGTGCCGGTGACGGCGCCGGGCTGGCGGATGGATCCGCCGGTGTCCGTGCCGAGGGCCAGGGGCGATTCGAAAGCGGCGACGGCGGCAGCGGAGCCGCCGCCCGAGCCGCCCGGGATCCGGTCCAGGTCCCACGGGTTGCGGGTGGGGCCGTAGGCGGAGTGTTCCGTGGAGGACCCCATGGCGAACTCGTCCAGGTTGGTCTTGCCCAGGATGGGCATCTTGGCGTCGCGGAGGCGCTTGACCACCGTGGCGTCGTACGGGCTGTGCCAGCCTTCGAGGATCTTGGAGCCCGCCGTGGTGGGCTGGCCGACGGTGACGATGAGGTCCTTGACGGCGATGGGCACGCCGGCGAGTTCATGGAGCTCTTCGGCTGCCGCGCCGCCGGCGGCGCGGATGGCGTCCACCTCTGCGGCGACGGCGAGCGCCTCCTCGGTGTTGACGTGCAGGAAGGCGTGGACGCCCCGCGGTCCGCCGTCAACCGCTGCGATGCGGTCCAGGTAGGCCTGGGTGACTTCTACGGAAGTGACCTCGCCGGCCGCGAGCTTTTCGGCGAGCGCGGCGGCGGAGAGGCGGATCAGAACGTTGTTCTCAGTCATGTATCAGTCCTCATCCAGGATGGCCGGAACCTTGAAGCGGCCTTCGTATGCGTCAGGGGCGCCGCTCAGGGACTGCTCGGCTGTGAAGGTGTGGCCCACAACGTCCTCGCGGAACACATTCGTCAGCGGAATCGGGTGGGACGTGGCCGGGACATCATCACCGGCGGCTTCACTTACGGACTTCACTGAATCGACGATAACGGCGAGTTCGCCGGCCATCCGGTCCAGCTCTTCAGCACTCATCTCGATGTGCGCGAGACGCGCGAGATGCGCGACGTCGTCGCGGTTGATCGCAGCCATGGATCTCCCCTGCAATGTAGTTTTGGTTTCCCCCATAGTCTACGTTGCAACAGTGTGCCCGCCTGACGACCCCCAGCGGGCGTCAGACGGGCAACACTGACCTGCGGCCCTGCCGCAAGAAGCCAGGCTGCAAGAAGCCAGGCTGCAAGCAGCCGGCAGCCGCAGGCAGCTTTACCCTAGCCGATGCCGATGGCTCCCGTCAGCATTCCAATACCGAGCATTACGAGGGAGACGACGGCGCTGCGCCACAGCACCTTTTTGTGGTGGTCCCCCAGGTCCACCTTGGCCAGGGAAACCAGGAGCAGGATTGCCGGGACCAGCGGGCTCTGCATGTGGAACGGCTGGCCGGTGATGGAGGCACGCGCCATCTCGGCGGCACTGATGCCGTAGTGCGCGGCCGTCTCGCTCAGCACGGGCAGTACGCCGAAGTAGAAGGCATCGTTGCTCATGAAGAACGTCATGGGGATGCTCAGTACACCGGTGATGACTGCCATGAGCGGTCCCATGTCAGAGGGGATGATCTGCACGAGCCACGCGGACATCGCCTCAACCATTCCGGTGCCGGTCAGGACACCGGTCAGGACGGCGGCGGCCATGACCATGCTGACCACGGCCACGATGGACTGTGCGTGGGCCACGAGCTGGGCACCCTGGTCCTTGACGTGCGGGAAGTTGACCAGCAGGGCGATGGCCGAGCCCACCATGAACACGTAAGGCAGGGGCACGAGGTCGGCGATGAGCATGCCCATAACGGCGACGGTGAGGCCCAGGTTGAACCACTGCAGCTTGGGGCGCAGGGTCTTGCGGTTCGGATCCAGGGCGGTGCCCGCCATCGCGGAATCGCGGTCGTCCGCAGTGCTGTCCAGCAGGGTTTCGGTGCGTTCGAGGACAGCCACGCCCGTGGATGGCGCCGAACCTCCGACGGCGGGGCCGCCCGTTGCGGGAACGGAGCCGGAACCCCTGCGTCCGCGGCCGGTTCCGGAAGCGCCGGCGGTGCTGCCGCCGTCGAACCCTTCAGCGGTGAACGGCTCTGCCGTAGACGGCGTTCCCCAGATTTCGGGCTGGGTGGCGCGGAGGCGGTTGCGTTCCTGCAGGCCCAGCACCCAGGCGAAGACCAGGACGACGGCGAGGCCGCCGATCAGCGACGGAATCATGGGGACGAAGACGTCATTGACGTCGATCTTGAGGGCGCTGGCGGCGCGGGCGGTGGGCCCGCCCCACGGGACGATGTTCATGGTGCCGTTGGCGAGGCCGGCGACGCAGGTGAGGACCACGGGGCTCATCTTCAGCCGGAGGTAGATGGGCAGCATCGCCGCGGTGGTGAGGATGAAGGTGGTGGAGCCGTCGCCGTCCAGGGACACTGCGGCGGCCAGGAGTGCGGTGCCCAGGACCACCTTGGCGGGGTCGTTGCCCAGCTTGCGAAGGATGAACCGCACCAGCGGGTCGAACAGCCCGACGTCGATCATCAGGCCGAAGTAGATGATGGCGAACATCAGCAGCGCGGCGGTGGACGTCATGGACTTCATGGAGTCCAGCACCATGTCCCCGATGCCCAGTCCGGCCCCGGCAAACAGCCCGAAGACGGTGGGGACGATGATCAGCGCCAGCACTGGCGTCAACTTCTTCGTCATGATCAGCACCATGAATACCGCGATCATGGCGAATCCAAGTAATACCAGCACGGCCGGCTCCTTTGTCAGTCAATGGCACCACTCCGGTGTGATGCGCACTACAGACGTTAGAGTGGCCCGCGTCACGGCCGTGCCTTTGGCTCAATTGATTGGCATACTGCTTATTGGGAGCATTTTGCTCATTTAGCTCAGCAGCTCCGCTCCGTCACAAAACCCCTCAGGAGGGCAATGAAGCGTCCGGCACCGAGGCAGCCCCTGCGGTTTTCCACCCAGACCCTGCTGCTTCAGCTCGGGGTGGTTCTGCTCGTTGTGCTGCTCAGCGGCGCCGTGCATGCGTGGCTCACCTACGAGCGGCTGGGCCGGGAAGCCGAAAACCAGGCGCTCACCCTGGCCCGCACGGTCGCCTCGGATCCCGCGGTCCGCCGCGAGGTCCAGGCCATCAGCCGCGAGGCGGGCACTCCCCCGGCGCCGGTGCTGCTGGCCGGCCCCCTGATGGCGGTGGCCGAGGGGGCCCGGACCCGCACCGGGGCGTTGTTTGTGGTGATTACGGATGAAACCGGCCTGCGGCTCGCCCACCCGGACGCCGAACGGCTCGGCGAAAAAGTCAGCACGGATCCCTCCGAAGCCCTCTCGGGCAAAGAAGTAACCACCCGGAACACCGGAACGCTGGGACCCTCGGCAGGGGCCAAGGTACCGGTCTTCGCGCCGGACTCGGACACCGTGGTGGGCGAGGTCAGCGTGGGGTATTCCACCGAGAACGTGGTCCAGAGCCTGGCCCGCGACATCACGCCCATTGCGCTGACGGCCGCCGGCTCGCTGCTGGCCGGAATCCTGGCCTCCTTCCTGCTGCGCCGCCGCCTGCAGCGGCTGACGCTCGGCCTGGAACCGGAGGAGATCAGCACGCTGGTCCACGACCAGGTGGCCGTCCTCCAGGGCGTTGACGACGGCGTGATCGGCGTCTCGGCCGATGGCAGGATCAGCGTCTTCAACGCCGCCGCACAGAGGCTCCTGGGACAGCCGGACCTTGCCGGCACGCCGTGGAAGCAGGCTCCGGTGCCGCAGCAGCTGAAGGCGCTGACGCTGCCGGACGCGGCCGAGGCCGACGCCGTCGAAGTCATCGCCGGTGCCCGCGTCCTGGTGGCCAGCGCCCGCAAGGCGCTGCACCGGCAGGAAGACCTGGGCTGGGTGGTGATGCTCCGCGACCGCACCGAGCTGCAGCACCTGACGCGCCAGCTGGATGCCGTGGGAACCATGTCCACGGCGCTGCGGGCGCAGCGCCACGAATTCGCCAACCAGCTGCACACCATTGCCGGGTTCATGAGCATCGGGCAGCACCAGCAGGCCCGCGACTACCTGGCGCGCCTGGCGGCCACCGGTCCTCTGAAGTTCCCGGTGGACCAGGCCGAACTGCTCCAGGACCCGTACCTGCAGGCCTTCGTCGGTGCCAAGGGCGTCGAGGCGGACGAACGCGGCGTGACGCTGCGCATCGGCCCGGAAACCCTGGTGCGCGGCCAGGTCACCGAGCCGCAGGACGTCACCACGGTGCTGGGGAACCTGATCGACAACGCTGTGAACGCCGCCGTCGCCGGCTCCGCGGCGGAGCGCTGGGTGGAAGTGGAACTGCTGGACGAACCGGGGCCCGACGGCGGCACGCTGCATATCGTCGTCGCGGACTCCGGCGACGGCCTGGCCGCTGTCCCGCCTGGCGGGGCGGGCTCGCCAAGCGGAACCGGGGCGGGCGCCGCCGTGGCGGACGCGGTGTTCGCCGAGGGATTCACGACGGCGGCACGGCCGGCCCGTGCCGGCGGCGGGCAGGGACTGGGGCTGGCCCTCGCCCGGCAGCTCGCGCGGCGGCGCGGCGGGGACGTTCGGGTCCTGGAAACCGGCTCCCCCGGCGGCCCGGGCGCCGTATTTATGGCGACGCTGCCGCGGACCACCGCCGACTCGTCCGGGCCGGGGACCGGGACAGGGCCAGTGGCAGGAACCGCGACCAAGAACACAGTTGGAGAGGACAACCATGCCTGAAGATCTCAGGGTGCTGATTGTGGATGACGATTTCCACGTCGCCAAGCTGCACGCTGCCTACGTGGATTCGGTGGCGGGTTTCATGGCCCTCCCGCCCGCGGGGTCGGCGTCGCTGGCGCTGCAGGCCATCCACAGCCTGCGCCCCGACCTGGTGCTGCTGGATGTGTACCTGCCGGACGCGTCCGGCCTTGACCTGCTCGGGCAGCTGGATGTGGACACCATGATCCTGAGTGCGGCGTCGGACGCGGCGTCACTTCGGGTGGCGTTCCGCCGCGGCGCCCTGGGCTACCTGCTGAAGCCGTTCACGGCCGAGTCCCTGTCGCAGCAGCTCCGCTCCTATGCCCGGTACCGGCGGATCCTGGCCCAGCCGGGTGCGCTGGACCAGGACACGGTGGAACGCGCCAAACGCTCGCTGATCCCGGGGGACGTCACCCCGTCCACCAAGCCGCGCTCCGCCACCGAGGCGGCAGTGCTCGAATCGCTGGAACCCGGTGAGCAGTACTCGGCGGCCGAAGTGGCCGGACGCGTCGGGGTGTCCCGGGCCACCGCCCAGCGGTACCTGTCCTCGCTGGCCGACGACGGCGCCGTCGACATCCAGCTGCGCTACGGAACCACCGGCCGCCCGGAACACCGCTACGGACTGCCCGCCAAATAATTCCCCGACGCGGCACGTTAACCGCCGAATGCCGCAAGGCGGAACAGGCATCCGGAAGCGTGCGTCTAAGCGAGGGACCAGCGAGCACGCGGAGGATGTCGGTTCCGCCTTGCGGGGAGCTGGCTAGCTGGCGCTCTTCTGGGCCACGAGTTCGATTTCGACGAGCATTTCGGGGTCGAGGAACGGCAGCACATGGACCAGGGACAGCGTGGGGCGGATCTCGCCGAACACTTCACCGTGCGCGCGGCCGGCGTCTTCCCACTTGCTGATGTCCGTCAGGTACAGCTTGGACTGCACGACGTTCTCGTAAGCAAACCCGGCTTCTGCCAGGACGGCGCCAAGCTTTTCAAGGATGAACTTTGTCTGGGTGTAGAAGTCCTCGCCCACGATGCCGTTGTCGCCGCTCGCCGCAGTGGCGGAAATGTACAGGGTGTTGTCCACCTGGACGGCCCGGGAATAGCCGAGGGTCTGCTCCCATGAGGAGCCGGAGCCGAATGTCTTGCGCATGGGTGTGCCTTTCGATGGTGCCTGGAGTCGGCACCACTTTAGGGCGCCTACACGTCGAGCCGGTAAACCAGCAGCTTTATGTCGGTGTCCGACACGAACCAGTCGCGTTCGGGAACGCGCTGGAAGCCTGTTTTCCGGTACAGCCCGTGGGCGCTTTCCCAGGTGCGGCCGGTGGTCAGCGCCACGGCCTTGACCCCGTCCAGTGACTTCGCATGCGCAATGATCGCCTCGACCATGGCCTTGCCGGCGCCGCTGCGCTGCACCGACGGATCCACCACCAGCATGCGGAATTCGAGTTCGTCCGGCAGGGCGATGTCCGCAAACGGTTCACCGGCGACGGCGAGAGTCACCGAACCGACGATGCGCCCCGCCCGCTCGGCTACCCAGATGGTGGCCTGCCGTGCCCGTGTGGCGACATCCTGGATCTGCTGCATGTACGGGTGGTCGGCACTCGCGAAGTAGCCCGCGGCGAGGTAGGCGTCCCGTGTAATGCGGGCCACGGCGTCGAAATCTGCCGGGACGGCCGGGCGAATGAGGATCTGCGAATGCACTTATCCATGGTAGTCGCCGGCAACACCCGGGCCGCCCGAAAAGGCCCTTTCCGTGACTGAACTATCAGTATGCGCGGAACGGGGCCCCTCACGGCGGGTGGCTCAGAGCGGGAACTTGCCCGACAGCTCAAGGGTCCCGGCGCACGTCCACGCCGCGAGGCGTTCATCGTCCGACGGTCCGCCGTCCAGGGGACTCGTGAGGCGCGGCCGGCGGACCCAGCATCCGGCCTCCTCGGCGATGAGCGCACCGGCCGAAAAGTCGTGCTCGTTGAGCCCGCGTTCGCCGAAGGCATCGTGGGTTCCGTCGGCCACAAGGCACAGGTCCAGCGCAGCCGAGCCCAGCCGGCGGATGTCGGCGAAACCCTCCATGAACCCGCCGAGGGCCTCGGCCTGTTCGGCACGGATGCCGGGATCGTAGCTGAAACCGGTCGCCAGGATTTGACCCGCACGGCCCGGAACGGGACCCGTGAGCTGGGTCCGCTGCCCTCGCTCCTCCAGCCACGCCCCTCCGCCGCGCGAGGCGTAGTAGACGCGGCCCAGTGCCGGGGCATTCACGACGCCGGCCAGCCAGGTGCCGTCGGGATCGGCCACCGCCACTGAGGTGCCGTAGTAGACGATGTTTCGGATGAAGTTGGTGGTGCCGTCCAGCGGGTCGATGGACCAGCGGTATCCGCTGGGATTGGCCCGGCTGAGGGTGCCGTGTTCCTCGCCGGTGACTGTGTCCAGCGGCCTGACGCGGTTGATCACCTCGCGCACGGCGTTCTCGGCGGCGACGTCGAAGGCCGTGACCCAGTCCCCGGAGGCTCCCTTGTTGCTGACGTCCAGGGCTTCGGCGTTGCGGGTGGCGAGCACGGCGGCCCCGGCGGCGGCAGCCGCCTTTGCCACCGCCAGCAGGTCGGCGGGGGTGATGCTCATTCCGACGGCGCTTCCTGGTGGTCTTCCGCTGCGCCGGTGTTGTGGGCCTCATCCGACGCGTCGTCGGCACCTTCCGGGCCAGCGGGGCCGTTCGCCAGGAGCGCGCGGAAGCCGTCCTCGTCCAGCACCGGCACACCGAGCTGCTCGGCCTTGTCCAGTTTTGTGCCGGCGTTCTCGCCCGCCACGACGTAGCTGGTGTTCTTGGAGACGGATCCGGCGGCCTTGCCGCCACGGATGAGGATGGCTTCCTTGGCCTCGTCCCGGCTGAAGCCTTCAAGGCTTCCGGTCACAACGATCGTGAGGCCTTCCAACGTACGCGGAGTGGATTCGTCCTGCTCATCCGCCATCCGCACACCGTCTTCGGCCCAGCTGTCCACAATTTCACGGTGCCAGTCCTCGGCGAACCACTCCTTCAGGGCAGCGGCGATCACCGGACCCACACCGTCGACGTGGGCGAGGTCCTCCTCCGAGGCCTGCCGGATGGCGTCCATCGAGCCGAAGGCCGTGGCGAGCGCCCGTGACGCCCGGGGCCCGACGTGCCGGATGGACAGCGCAACAAGGACGCGCCACAGCGGCTGGGTCTTGGCCTTCTCCAGTTCGCTGAAGAGTTTTTCCGTAGTGGCTGTGGGCTTGGACGGCGACTTGGCCGTGCCCTTGCTGTAGAAGTACGGCACGAGTTCGAATTCCCCGGTGGCCACGCCCTTGGACCGCTTCTCGCGGCGGATCCGGACGTCGGCCAGGTCTTCTCGGGTGAGCCGGAAGAGCGTGGCTTCGCTCGTCAGCGGCGGCGTTTCGGGTTCGGCCGGCTGGGTCAGGGCTATCGCGGCTTCCCAGCCCAGGGCCTCGATGTCGAAGGCACCGCGGCTGGCAACGTGGAAGACGCGTTCGCGCAGCTGGGCAGGGCAGGACCGCGAGTTGGGGCAGCGGATGTCCACGTCGCCCTCTTTCCCGGGGGCGAGCGGAGTCCCGCAGGACGGGCACTCGGTGGGCATGACAAAATCCCGCACCGGCGGGTCCTGCTGGTCCCTGAGCGCAAGCACCGGGCCCACGATCTCCGGGATGACGTCCCCGGCCTTCCGGAGGACCACGATGTCGCCGATTTTCACGCCCTTGGCTTTGACGACGTCCTGGTTGTGCAGGGTTGCCATTCCCACGGTGGATCCGGCCACCTTGACCGGTTCCATGATGCCGAAAGGGGTGACCCGGCCGGTGCGGCCCACGTTGACTGCGATGTCCAGGAGCTTGGTGTGCACTTCCTCCGGCGGGTACTTGTAGGCCACAGCCCAGCGCGGCACCCTTGAGGTGTACCCGAGCGCGCGCTGCGTGGCGAAGTCGTCCACCTTGACCACGATGCCGTCGATCTCATGCGTGAGGCTGTGCCGCTTGTCGCCGTAGCGTTTGATGAAGTCGAGCACTTCCTTGAGGCTGCCGAGAACCTCGAAGTACGGGCTGGTGGGGAGGCCCCACTCGGCGAGCTGGCGGTAGGTGTCCGACTGGCTGACGGTATCCAGCCCCTCCCGGGCGCCGATGCCGTGCACGTACATGCGCAGCGGGCGCTTGGCGGTTTCTGCCGGGTCCTTCTGCCGGAGCGAGCCGGCGGCGGCGTTGCGCGGGTTGGCCAGCGGCGCCTTGCCCGCCTCGATCAGCGCTTCGTTGAATTCGGCAAAGGCCTTGGAGGGGATGAACACCTCGCCACGAACCTCCATCTCAGCCGGGTAGTTCCCGCCGGTCAGCTGCTGCGGGATCTCCTTGATGGTCAGCACATTGTGGGTGATGTCCTCGCCGGTGTAGCCGTCTCCCCGCGTGGCTGCGCGGACCAGCTTGCCGTCGCGGTAGAGCAGGTTCACTGCCAGTCCGTCGATCTTGAGTTCGGTGAGCCAGGCGGGTCCGGCCGTGCCGTTTCCGAGTTTGGCGACGGATGCTTCCGCCTTGGCGATCCAGGCTTCGAGTTCCTCGAGGGAAAAGACGTCCTCGAGGCTGTACATCCGCTGCAGGTGTTCGACGGCGGTAAAGGCGGCGGACACTTCGCCGCCCACCTCCTGGGTGGGCGAATCGTTGGCCACCAGCTCCGGGTGCATGGCTTCCAGGGTTTCGAGGCGCCGGAAGAGTTCGTCGAAGTCAGCGTCCGAAATGATGGGCGCGTCCTCCTGGTAGTACGCGAAGCGGTGCTTGCGGACCTCTTCGACCAGGTTTTCGTATTCCTCGCGCACTGCGCCGGAGGGGACTTTTTCCTGCCCTGTACCTGCCGCGGTGGTGTCCTGCGTTTCCGTGTCTGCTGCCGTGTTCCCTGTGCTCACAGACCTATCCTGCCTTAGATCGCCGACAATGTCTGGCTCCCGGCGCGCAGAAGCCCCGGACGCAATGGTGCGTCCGGGGCCTCTCTTCGGGCGTTACAAGGGCCGGGCGTTCCTAGCGCGAAGCCTCTTCCTGCTGGGCGGCGTTCTTGGTTGCCTGCTTGCCGGCTTCCTCCAGCGCCTGCGCCACCTTGGCCAGCGCCGTCACGTGCGAACCGGACCATTCGCTGCGGAACTTCTCCGCGTCCGGGCCCTTCCAGTCCGTGCCGTTGAGAGCCTTCGTCAGCAGGGACTTCTGCTTCTCAAGCTCCGACGAACCAGCCTGAAGCTTGGTTCCGAGCGCCTTGAGCTGAACAATGTCTGCACCCCAAATAGCCATTAGTTTTCTCCTTCAGTCAACGGATCCGATCCGATCGGCATCCCCAGCGGCCCCCGGCTCATCCGGAAGATCCATTACCTAGAAACTATCCCGCGGCCGACGCTCCGTCGATGGGCACCGCTCCCCATGCACCGCTCCCCATACGGCACTTGCCGTGCCGCTCACCTCGCCGCTCCGGCCCGGCTCAGGTCCGGATCGGCCTGGCTGCGGTTTTCCGGCGGCAGCGCAATCTGCAGCTTGCGGACCTTGCCGCGGCCCACAATGTAGCCGCGGCCCGGGATGAAGTCGGAACTGATCTTGCCCAGCGATGTGCTGAGCAGGCTGTCGCCCTCGATGTCGCCCGGGTTGATCAGCAGTCCGCGCCGGCCGGATTTGAACGGCTGCGACAGTGACCACGCCGAGGACCAGGTGGAGGTCTCGGACTCGCCCACCACCCACTGGTCGGCCTTGATGGACGTAGTGACCAGCTGCTCGATGCCGGACTCGGCGCCCGTGTCAGTGAACTCGGTCAGGCCTTCGATGAAGATGGCAAGCCGGCCCGGGTTCTCCGAGGAGTGGTCCACCAGCGCGTCGATAGCCTCTTCGACGTCGTCAGCGCCCACAAGCGTCCGGTTCCAGACCTTCAGCGATGCGACGGCGGACCTGCGGGAGCCGATGTAGATCAGCTCGGTACCGGGGTTGGACCGGCGCAGCGCATAGGCCATGGTGACCAGTGCCACCGTGCGGCCGGCACCCGGCGGACCCGCCACGAGCAGCGGTCCCTTCGCCATGATTTCGGCCGGCTGGAGGGTCTCGTCGTCCACACCGATGACCGGCAGGTCCGGGCTTCCGGCGGGAAGGATGTCCAGGTCCACCTGCTCGGGCAGGCGTTCGATCTGGGGCGCCTTCTCCACCCCCTGGCGCAGCATGGCGTCGCTGAGCTTGTGGACTTCGCGGGCCTGGAGGGCCAGGTTCGAGTCGCCGCCGAGCACGGCAAGCTGGACCTCGTGCGTTCCCAGCAGGCCGCGGCCCGGGGGCGAAGCCTGGTTCAGGACGTCCTTGGGCACGTCCAGCGAAATGTAGTCGTCTTCGGAGGAGAGCCGCAGGACCAGGCGCCGCTGGATGGAAGCCAGCAACGACGCCGGGACGGAGTTGGGGCGGTCACCGGTGACAACCAGGTGGATGCCCAGCGGCCGTCCATCCGTTGCCAGCTGCAGGAAAATGTCCCACAGGGCGGACAGGCGGCTGTATTCGTAGGCCTCGCGGAAGCTGGACATGCCGTCCACCAGGATGAAGATCCGTTTCTCGTCCGGATCGTTGGCCAGCTTGCGGTATTCCACGATGGTGGAGGCCCGGACGTCGGCGTAGCGGGCGGCGCGGTCGTCTGCCACATCGCGCAGCCACCGCAGCAGCCTGCTCACGCGTTCGACGTCGTCTCCGTTGATGATCTCGCCCACATGCGGGAGTCCGTCGAGCATCTTCAGCCCCGAGGAACCGCAGTCGATGCCGTAGACGTGGACCGGGCCTCCGCGCGGGGTGACCGCAGCAGCGATGGCGATGCCCCGCAGGGCGGCTGACTTGCCCGAGCCGCCCGTTCCGTAGATCGCCATGTTGCCGTCTTTGTCCGGCTCGTAGAAGACGGTGGGCTGGTCCTGGCGGGCGGGGTCGTCCGCCACGCCCAGGAGGAGGCGCTCGTCCGTCCTCGGATTGGGGAGCTTGGAGAAATCGTAGGTCTTGGCCAGCTCGTTGAGCCACGGTTTCCGCGGCGGAGCGATGGAAAGCACCTCCGCTGCCTTGATGATGTTCGCCGTCATGCGGGCGATGTCGTTAGGCCCGGCAGGCTCCTCCCGCACCGGCTTCTCAGGCGCCGGTGCGGCCCAGCTGGGTCCCGAGCCGAAGGCCATCTCCACAATGTCGATCTGCGGGGTCTGCGGCTTGTCCGTGGTCCAGCCGCCCGCGTAGCCGGTCTGGAAGCCCTGGATCCGGCCGGGCCCGGTCTTGGCGGCGCCGCGGCCCGGGATCGACGGGTCGAAGTAGGCCGCGGTGGGTACGCCGAGGATGTCCGTGGCGTCGTCCTCGTCGGCCATGCGCAGGGCAACCCGGAGGTTGGTGTTGGCGCGCAGGCTTTCCTTGATCACGCCGGCGGGCCGCTGGGTGGCAAGGATCAGGTGCAGGCCAAGCGACCGGCCGCGGGCGGCAACATCCACCACGCCGTCCACGAACTCCGGGACTTCGGTGGCCAGGGCGGCAAATTCGTCCACGATGATGATGAGGTAGGGCGGAGCTTCGGGGTCCGCCTCCCGCTGGAGGCCCAGCAGGTCCTTGGCCTTCTTCCGGTTGAGCAGGTGCTCCCGGTAGTGCAGCTCCGCCCGCAGGGACGTCAGCGCACGGCGCACCAGGTGCTGGGAGAGGTCCGTCACCAGGCCCACGGTGTGGGGCAGGTGCAGGCAGTCGGCGAAGGCGGCACCGCCCTTGTAGTCGACGAACAGGAAGCTCACGCGGTCCGGGCTGTAGGCGGCGGCCATGCCCATCACCCAGGACTGCAGGAATTCGGACTTTCCGGCGCCGGTGGTGCCTCCCACCAGCGCGTGCGGCCCCTCGTTCTTCAGGTCCAGGTACAGCGGTTCGATGCCTTTGGATCCCACCAGGGCACGGAGCGTGCCGTTGTCCTTGCGGTTTGCGACAGCGGTGGCGTGGACGGAGTTGTTCTCTTTCCAGCGGTCCGCCACCGCCTGGGGGTTGTCCATGAAGTCCTTGCCGATCAGGCTCACGTAGGACACCGCGCGGGGAAGGTCGGAGTCGTCGTCCACGGGTTTGCCCACGTCGATCACGGGAGACAGCATCCGGGCCAGCTGGGCGGCCAGTTCGGCGTCGAGGCTTTCGCAGCTCACCGGGTACGTGTGCCGGCCAAGCCGGACCTGGCCGGTGGTGGTTCCGTGGTCGCCGTCCACCACCATGAAGTCGCGGCACGCGGCCGGGAGGGACTGGACGCTGGTGGCCACCCACATGACGTGGACACCCGAATCCGGGCCGCGTTCCACCAGCCGGGTCAGGCGTCCGCGGTCAACGGGAGCGTCGTCTTCGACGATGACCAGGACGGAGGGCAGCACGGGTCCGGGGATGTCGCCGTCCTCTCCCTTGATGCCGGGCCGCGGCACGGGACGCGGTGTCCGGGCGCCTGCTTCGCGCTGGTCGATGAGGTCCTCGAGCCGGGCCAGCAGCGAGGAGCCGCCGGCCGGTCCGGCCGCGAGGTGGTCGCCGCTGAGCGGGCTGTGGCCGGAGCCGACGTGCGGCAGCCACTGAAGCCAGTTCCAGCGTTCCCTCGATTTGGCCGACGTGATGGCTGTGACCACCACTTCGGCGGGGGAATGAAGCCCCACAGTCTGCAGGACCATGCCACGGGCAACGTCGTCCACGAGGCCGCGTGAACCTGCGAGCCCGAAGGCGCCGGCGGAGCGGAGCTGGGAGACGACGGGAACGCCTTCAATGTCCCGGAACTGTTTGAGGCAGGCCTGGATTTCCTGCATGTACTCGGCTTCGGTTTCGTTGTTGCCGGGCTCTTCGAACGGGATGCGGGACGGCGCGGTCCCCAGCCCGAAGCGCAGGCCCAGGAACCCGTTGTGCTCCGGCCGGTGCGTCCAGAGCAGCGGTCCGAGCTTGTAGATGGAATCCACGGTGTCGCTGACGGAGGGTGCTTCCTGGAGGCGCACGGACCGTTCGATGTGCTGGAGCTCGGTGATGTCCTTGCGGAAAGCCGCCATGGCTTCGCGGAACTGCTTGAGCTGTTCCTTGCGTTCCCGCTTGCTTTGCATCTTTTGGTCCACGTAGTGGCCGATGATGAACAGCGGCATCATCATCATGAAGAGCACGGACAAAATGTTGCTCGTGACGGCGAACAGGATGGCGCCCATCATAAGCGGCGCGATCAGCATGATGTAGGGGAACGGGTGGTGCTCCTGGCGCTTGGGCCCGGCCGGCAGCACCCGCTTGGGCGGGGCGAAGCGCGGCACCACGCGGGGCGAGCGGTTGAAGTCCACCAAGGGCGACGTCGGCGCGCCGCCGTGGTGGCCAAGGCCCACCACGGAGACGGTCGTGTCGCCCAGGGTCACCGTGTCTGAGGAGTTCAGTGTTGCCCGGGTGACCGGCAGCCCGTCCATGATCAGGCCGTTGGCGGAATTCGTGTCCACGATTTCCACGGTCTCCCCCACCGTGACGCGGGCATGCCGCTTGGAGGTCATGGGGTCCGAGAGCCGGATATCGACGTCCCGGTCCCGGCCGATGTAACTGGTGCCGGTGGGCAGCGAAAATTCCTGCCCGACGTCGGGCCCGGACAACACCCGGAGCGTCGCAGCGGCGGGTCCGCGGTTGGCGCCCGGTGCCGCAAACTGCTCGCTGACCTGGGTCAGCGAAACTATGGACCCGGGCCGGAGCCCCGATTCCAGCAGGTTGTCCGTGCGGTTGAGGATGTTGCCGCGCATCCCGCCGGCCACGAAGGCTTCATCGATGCAGAGCGACAGGTTCTCCGGCGGCCGGGTGCCCCGGCGTTCCGGATCGGCGGCCCACAGCTGGGTGGCGATGTCCGCCACAGTTGCCAGGCCGTCCACGGTTACGGCGAGGTCTTTGGCGTCGGCCGGGTCCCGGCGCAGTGTCAGGCGGATTTTCACCCTTCGTCGACCCCCCTCATTTTTTCGATCAGGTACAGGTCGTCAGCGGTCACAAGGTGCGACGTCACGGCGTGTTCGACCAGCCGCGCGCGCCGGTTGGTGGCCAGCTTGCCGCCGCCGCCGCGGAGGCCGGCGACGCCGACGCGGTCCAGTTTGTCGCACACGTTATCCAGCTTTCTGTTGAACCGGGTCAGTGCCCAGCCCAGGGTCTTGGCGGCAGACGCCGATGACGGGATGGCACTGAACCCTGTGCCGTCCCGCCGCAGCATGGGCTCGGCCAGGGCAACGATCAGCGCCTTTTGGGAGTCGGTGAAGACGACCGGTCCGATGGTTGTATCCCCGCCGCTCTCGTCTTCGGGGGCCTCCTGCCGGAACGAGGGCGTCTTGAGGTGGACGGCAAACTCGTAGGTGGTGGGGCCTGCGGTGAAAATTACGTTGGTCTGGCTGAAGACGAGGGGGATGCGGGCGCCGGGCGAGAGCCAGGCCTGCATCCCGCCGGTTCCGTCCGCCACCGTCGCCGAGAGCATGCTGCCCACATTGCTGAGCCACCAGATGCCGTCGTAGCGGGCGATCTGGAGGAACCGCCGGTGCAGGTACGGGTTATCGTCGACTTCCAGGTCGCCCTCGCGTCCGATGCTGAAGACGTCCTCGTCCGACGGCTCGTACCATTCGCCACAGAAATCTACTGCTAGATCCCCCATATTCCGTGCCTCCTCAAAGGGCAATGCTTACTATCACTGGGCACACTCATACGACGCGTCGTCTCCCATGGGAGATGCCGACCCATCGCTGCGCACGATCATCACCCAGATGCAGGCAAATTTCCCCGGGCCGGGAGTAACCTCCGCCTCCGGTGTTTTGGTGGCCTGGAAACCCTCCCCCGGCGCAGAGGTCGACATTTGCCACTTGTAGCTGTCCCCGGGTCTGGGGTCCGGGTTGGTCCACGTGAACCGGGCTTTCCCCGATTCCGTGAACTTACCGACGAGGTTGGTCACGTTCGGAACAGAGCCGTCACCCAAGGCGTCCGGCGGTGGCGCAGAAACCTTCTCCGTGGGTTTAACAACCGGCTCCGGACGGGACGCCCCCAGCACCAGCCCCAGGATCACAGCGACGACGAGGACCGCGCCGCCGGCCACCGCCAGCCAGAGGTTGCGCTTGCTGTGGTCAACCGGAGCTTCCGCGGACGCTTCCTGCACGGCCTGCGGCCTGTTGACCGTGGCGGCGATGTCGGCGTCGCCAGGTCCGCCGGGCCGCGACTCCGTCGCGACGCTCCCCCGCAGCATGGTGCCCTGCGACCAGTCATCGTGCTGCTCCGGGCGGGCCCCCTGTCCGGGGACAGGGCCGGGGACCGGGCTGGGTGCCGGACCGCGGGCGGGACCAGCGACCGGTGCCGCAGGCACGACGGGCGTAAACGCGGAAGGAGCCGCCGGACGCACCCGCGCCGGGAACGTCGGGGCGTGTCCTGTCTGGTCGGGGTCCACGGAGGCGATGCTCCGGACCCGGGTCTCTTCGAAGCCGTCGTCCGGGTGGCTGTCCTCGGCGTGGGCGTCCTCCAGGACCTCGAAGGGGGTGACGGACAGGTTCAGTTCCGCCTGGATCCGCTGCAACGCCAACGCGAAGGCATGGGCCGAGGAGTATCTGGACGCGGCCGACTTGGCCATCGACGTGGACAGCGCCAGCTCCAGCGATTCGGGAACATCCGCCCGCCCCAGCCGCGGCACGGGCGAGTTGGTAATCCGGGAGATCAGTTCACGCTGGGAGTTGTCGGCCCCCGGCAGCACGAACGGCGACCGTCCGGCCAGCAAGGTGTAGAGCGTCGCACCCAGGGCCCAGACGTCCACCATCACGCCGTCCACCGGGCCGTCCCGGAACTGTTCGGGCGGGGACCACGGAATCGACAGCCCGGCGTCTTCGTCGGTGTCGCTGCCGAGGGTGCCGGAAATGCCGAAGTCGGTCAGCGCCGGACGGTTGTAATCGGTCACCAGGATGTTGGCCGGCTTGATGTCCCGGTGGGCAATGCCGGCACGGTGGGCGGTCTCGACGGCGGACGCCACCTGGATCCCGACGGCCAGGACTTCGTCCACGCTGAACCGCTGCCGGCGGTAGCGGACGTCCAGGCTGGGCCGGGAGCAGTACTCCATGGCCAGGTAGGAGTGTCCGTCCTCGGTGACCTCGGCTTCGAAAATGGTCACAATGTACGGGTGCGAGGACAGCTGGGCCATGAGGTTCGCTTCGGATTCAAAGCGTCGCCGGGCACCTTCGGTCTTCAGGTCCGACAGGAGTACCTTGACGGCCACCTTTCGCCGCGGCCTGTCCTGCTCATAGAGGTAGACGTCGGAGAACCCGCCCGAACCGAGCAGGCTGACATACGTGAAGCCGGGAATCGGCGGCGGCGGGGCTACGGGCCGCTTGGAACTCATAGAATCTCCTCGAACCGCAGCGACACATCATCGCCGAGTTCTGCAATATCACCGTCAAGAAGGATGGCCATCTCGTTCTGGGCAAGCCGCCTTGGCGGCTGGCCTTCCCGGACCAGGACTGTTCCGTTGGTGGCCTTGAGGTCGCACAGCATCACATGCCAGCCTTCCAGCCGGACCTCAATATGCGACCGGGAAATGTCGCCGCTGGGGCTTGCCACCTGGACGAGCCGGGGCATGCCGCCGCCCTGGACACGGGACACCGAGGGCTGCCGGCCGATCACGAGTGACTGGTCCAGGTCGATCAGTTCGCCGGTGGACACCCGGACGCGGCCCAGCCGCGGCCGCCGGACCTGCACGGCGTCGGACGCCAGCGCCATGCCGCAGCCGGCGCACTGCGAATGCGTCGGCGGGTTGGCGTGGCCCTGCGGGCAGACGCGGGCCAGGACCATGGGGCCGGTGGCCGGGTCACTTCCGCCGGGCGCGCCCTGCAGTTGGGGGGTGGTCCCGAGTCCGGCGAGGTCGCTCTTCATGATCGTTTCGCCGTCGTGGTCGCCTTCCGGCACCGGAGGCACTGCCGACGGGCTGCCCCAGTCGGGCATGTCACCGGACAGGGGTGAAGCGGATGCGGGAGCGAACGACGGCGGCCCGGACGGCCGCGCGGGCTGCTCACCGCCGGTGTTCCAGGGGACGGAGTCGATCAGCCCGCCGTGCCCGGCGGGGATGAGCGGTTGCGCGGGGGCGAAGGGCTGCGCAGGAACGGCCGGCTCAGCGGCAGGAAGCTGCTCGGGCGCGGCTGCTGCAGGGGATTCGCCTTGCCCGTCGGGGGCGCCTTCCGGGTTTTCCGTTTCCACTGCAGGCTCTTCTTCAGGCTCGTCCCGGACGGCGGCATCCTCGATGCGGCGCATGACGGTCTTTTCCCACAGGTGGTCGTAGCTTCCGGTCAGCTCGTTCGCAGCAACGGGTTCCTGTCCGTCCGTCTCCGGGGAGGCCCCGGGCGCGGACGTGCCGGCCTCTTCCGTGCCGGCCTCTTCCGTGCCGGGCTCTTCCGTGCCGGGCGTGGCGGCGGCCGTGTACTCGAGGTCGTCGTCGGGGAGGCCCATCACCGTCTCGGCCGACGCACCGTGTTCAGCAGGCACGTCGTGGACGGGTTCGGGGACCGGCTCGGGTGCCGGCTCGAGGACCGGCTCGGGTGCCGGTACGGGGACCGGCTCGGGTGCCGGTTCGGGTGCCGGTTCTTCGTGGTGCACGGGCACCTGTTGGGGTACCGGCACCTGATTGAGCACCGCGGCCTCGGCCGGGGCAGGCAGTGCGCCCGCAACGCGGCCCACCGTGAGGCTCTGCAGCAGGACGACCCCCTCCCCCAGCGGGAGTTCGGCAGCGCCGGCAGCGTCCCCAGGAACCGTGACTGTGTACCATTCCGGTTCGCTGAGCCTGCGCTCGGTCCACGTGGTGACGTCGCTGCCGTTCAACTCCACCGGTCCTGCCGCAAGGTGCGCTGTCAGCTCGATGTCGCCGCGGAGGAACACCCGCAGCGAATCCCGCATGTCCACAATGCCGAACCACGGAAGTTGCGCCAGGGAGCCCGCGGAGGCGCTGGTGACCGCGTGAAGCACGTCGTGGACCTCAGGTTCGCCGCCCAGCAACTCCCACAGGGAGTCCACGAGCGCGGGCGGAGTCGCGGGCGCCAGCAGCACGGCGGTCCCGGCCCGGACTACCCCGAGCCAGGTCCCCGGGGTGTAGCTACTTGAGACCATCGCGGCGGCCCTCATCGTCGGTGCCAGCGTCATTCACGGATTCCTGACCCTGAACTGCGTCCGGCTCAGCCGCGGGCCCGGCGGATTCCGGCGAATCCGCGGGCTGCACGGCAACGGCGGCCTCGGGAAGTTCCTCGGTATCCACTTCAGTGCTGTCCTGCACTTCGGCACTCTCCAGGACCTGGGTGCGGGGAAGCGTATCCTCGTCCTCGACGCCCGCGGCGGGCCGGGGCGCAGTGTCTGTTCCGGCGTCGTTCATCACGTTCTTGGCATCCACAACGATCACGGTGACGTTGTCGCGTCCGCCGCTGCGCAGCGCCGCCTGGATGAGGGCGTCCACGGCATCCTGGGGGTGGCCCACCGTGCTCAGAATGCGGAACATGTGGTCGTCGGTGAGCTCCGCATTCAGCCCGTCCGAGCAGATCATGATGCGGTCGCCTTCCTCCACGGGCAGCAGCCAGTAGTCGGCCTCGGTTTCGTCACCGGTTCCCAGGGCCCGGGTCACCACGTGCCGGCGCGGGTGGACGGCAGCCTGCTCCCTGGTGATTTCACCGGAGTCCACGAGCTCCTGGACCTCCGAGTGGTCCACGCTGACCTGCGCGAACTCACCCTGGCTCAGCCGGTAGGTCCGCGAGTCTCCGATGTTCACCACCAGCCAGTACGGGACACCCATCTGTTCCACCAGCACCACGCCGGCGAGCGTAGTGCCTGCCCGGGACCCGGTGGCGGTGCGGATCCGCTCATCGGCGCTGACCAGGTACTGCTGGACGAGGGCGGCCGTGGCCGTCCGCTCTCCCGTAGCCAGCTGCGGCATTCCGGCAAGGGTACGGACGCAGATTCCGCTGGCGATCTCGCCCCCTTCATGGCCCCCCATGCCGTCAGCGACGGCGAACACGGGATCGGAGGCGATGAAGGAATCCTCGTTGAGCTCCCGGCGCAGGCCGCGGTCAGTGCCGTAGCCGCAGCTCAGTTGGAGTCCGGGCTCCCGGCCCGCTTCGGAGGTGGCGGCTGCCTGCTGGGAATTCATGCCTGTCCTAGGTGGAAGGTGCGGTCACCGAAGTGGACGGTGGACCCTGGTCGTACAAAGGCGGGCTCTCCGGCCTGCAAGGCGGTGCGGATGCCGTCCGGCGTGGTGACGGCGCTGCCGTTGGTGGAGTTGCGGTCCGTGACCCAGACTCCCCCGTTGTCCTCACGCAGGTGCAGGTGGGTCTTGGAGATGGAACGGCCGGGGTCCGCCACTGCCAGCAGCTGTGCGACGTCTTCGCCCGGAAAACCGCTGGGGTTCCTGCCGATGAGCGCGGTCCGGTCAAGCTGGAATTCGCGGCCGTCATCGAGCCTGATGCGCAGCACGGCCACCGGTACCGGAACGGTTTGTCCGCGCATTTGGGTGCGGTCGTGGTCGTCGTCGGGGTGGAGGGCCCAGGCCTGGGCCGGGGCCTGGGACGGGGCCTGGGGCGCCGGGTCCTGCAGGGGCTTGGTCTGCACCGGCGCGGGTGCCGGCTGGAAGTGTGTCGGGACGGGCGCGGCCTGGGGCTGGGCCTGTGCCTGGACGGGGACGGGCGCGGAGACGGGCGCGGGGGCCACCGGGGGCTGCCACTGGTTCGGGTTATGGGGTGGCTGCGGGATGGCGGCAGGCTGGCTGAAACCCTGGCGCGGATCCGCGGCCTGCGCGGTGACCGTCTGGCCCGGCCTGACGGCTGCGCCGGCAATCGGTGATGACACCTGCTGCACGGGCGGGAGGTCCAGCGGCGCGAAACTGTACGGGCCCTGGACGCCTCCGGTGGCTACGGGGTTCCGGCCGGCGTTGACATCGAACATGAGCGTCTTGGCCGCTTTGTCGTGCCAGCCCCTGAGCTTGGCGTTCTTGTCCCAGGAGTTGGACACCACCACGAGGAAGGCCCAGGCGATAGCGAGCACGGCCAGCGGCGCGATGATCCACAGCGCGGCCCCGAACCACTTGAAAACCACCACGAGCACCGTGGCAAGCACCAGCAGGAGGATGCCGGCTCCGGTGATGAGGCCCCGCAGGAACAGGGCTCCGGCACCGGGGGCATAGCCGTCCTGGTCCGTGCTGCGGATACCCATGAGCTGGTTGCCGATGGTGTTGCCGGAGCGGCCCTCGATTCCGAGGAGAACCAGTGTGTAAACCACGGCGATGCCCGCCGCAATGCTGCCCAGCAGCACCAGCATGGCCGTGTCGTAAATGATGAAGCCGCCGCTCTGGGTGCGGGTGATGCTGGCAAACCCGATGGTCAGCATCACCACCAGAACCGCTGCCGGCCCCACCCAGTCGAGCACCGCGGCGCCGAGCCGTCGTCCTGCCGCTGCGGGAACGATGTCCAGTTTGCCGCCCATTCCGGTACCTCCCCCTTGTACGTGCGAGCCGTGCGTCTGCACGCCGGCCAAGCGGCCGTCCGGCACAAATACCCCCCGTCCGGGGGCACCCTGCCCATCGGGACCATGTCCGTGGACCACCTGCCCGTGGACCGCCTGCCCCTGGCTCGCTTGCCCGGGCACCGATTGTCCTTGCACCGCTAGTCCAGGCACAGTTTGTCCCCGGAGGCCCGGCCCGGCGGCTTCCGCCCCGGCGTGCGCTACGGGGATACTACCGGGAATCTGGCCGCCGTGCGCGGCGGCCCGCTCCATCAGCTCCCGCTGCGAGTGGTCGATGTTCCGGTCATTGCGGGCGGCCCGGTTGCTGAGCGGCGCGCCGCAGGACGGGCAGAACGCCGCTCCGGGACGTATCAACTGCTGGCAGCGCTGGCAGCGCTCGGCGTCATGCGTCATGGTTCGTTGCGGTTCTCTCGTAGGGTGCGCCTCAGCACGGTCTGTTCAGTGTCCGGACCGGAAGTGTCCGGCCCGGAAGTGGCCGGACCGGAAGTGGCCGGCCCGGAGCCACCGTCCACCCTACCCGCGGGCTCTGCTTTGGCCGTCCGGACCAGCCGGGGTCCCTTGAGCTTGAGCGCTGTCCGGCCGTCAGCCAGGAGTGACCGCGGCGAGAACCGCGCAGCCTGGCGCCGCCAGAATCCCACGGTGGCGGTCATTTCCTTCAGCGAGCCGTCCACAATCGTCCAGTACTCCTGGACCTCCGCCTCGCTTGGCTGGCCGGCGCCGAAAATGGAGGCGTCGGCGCGCCGCGCCAGCAAAGTGGTGGTTCCGGCAGTCGCGGGAAAAGCTTCACCGAGGACGACGGCGGATTCCCGGCGGGTTGCGCGGGTGTCCAGTGCGGCACCCATGTCCGTGGCGAGGCTGACCACTTCATTCCAGCCGCCGCCCACCCGCTGGGCCGGGTGCCCGTCGGAGAACCGGGCCTTGCGGCGACGGCTCTTGAGCAGCGCGATGAGCAGCAGCGGCAGCGCCAGGATGGCGACGGGGATCAAGGCAACGCCGATTGCGGTGAGGATCGGTCCCCAGAACAGCCACGGGTTGTTCTTCTTCTCGTCGGCGTCCAGGGCGTCCGGGGAAGAGTCCGGCGGCAGGTCGGCGGGTTCCTGCGGCGGCGGCGGGGGCTGCAAGACCTGGGGTTTGGGCTTGGACTTGTTCTCGGGATCCGGCGGAATGGGCACGTTGTCCTTGGGCGGGGTGGGGTCGAAGGAGACCCACCCGACACGGTCGAACGCCACCTCCACCCAGGCGTGTACATCCTTGCCGGTGATTTTCACTTCGCCGGCGCCGTTTTCCGGGCTCTTCGGATCCGGGTAGAAGCCCATCACCACCCGCGACGGGATGCCCAGGTGCCGTAGCATCAGGGACATCGCCACGGCGTATTGTTCGTCGTCGCCCAGCATCTGCTTGGCGGTCAGGAGGCTCCGGATGCGTGCCGAGCCGTGCCCTGAGACGCTGGGCAGCTGGCCTTCGTCGATCAGGCCGTTGCTGAAGGCGCCCTTCTTTTGGAAATGCGCCTCGATCTGCCGGACGCGGTCGATCGCCGTGGGGGCGTCGACGGACAGATCGTTGGCCTGCGAACCGACCACCGGCGGAACTTCCTGGGCGTCCGGGAGCGCCACCTTGGCGAAGTCGTACTGAGTGAGCTGGCCGTGTTCCAGCTTCGCGGGGTCGGATACCTGCACGCTGTAGGCATCGCCCTTCGTGAGGCCCTTCGTGGTCACAGCGGTGTCCGTTCCGGAGTTGAAGTAGAGTCCGGAGGCGGCTCCCGAAGACTCCCCGGTGAAGCTGATTCCGGTAGTGCGGCGGCCGCCGGGCAGGAAGTACCCCTGGTAGTCCTCGATGGTGACATCCAGCGTGTAATCGTTGCTGGGGACGACGCCGTCGGAGTCGGCCAGGGTGTTCAGGGACTTGGCATCCCCCACCTTGCTGAAATTGCCGGAGCTATCCGGGTCCATGTTGTAGTTGGTGCCGTTGAAGGCATCCAGGGCCGCCAGGCGGACGCGCCCGTCCCGGGGCAGGCCGCTCACCACAAACAGGTTGTCGTCTTTCTTGTCCTTGACGAAACTACGGAAGCTCGCCAGCGGGGTGATGTAGTCCTTCGGGTCGAACGGCGGAACGATCGTGTTACGGAGAACCGTCCTGTCATCGCTGGCCGTCACGAGCGGCGACGCCACCGCCGTGATGGCCACGCAGGCCGCGATAACGCCCGCGGCGGATCCCAGCCGGCGGACCTTGGCGCGGCGTGCGGTGGCGGCATCGGCGTCCGGGCGGTTGACGGACACCTTGCGGGTGTCGTTGCGCCGGTGTGCGTCGCGGCGGAAGGTTGCCCAGGCCACCGCCACCACCGTCAGGGAGATTCCGCGCTCCACGTTGAGGAAGCCGGCGTTGGTGCTGAAGGCAATGCCGGTAACGAAGAGCACCAGCACCGGCAGGAGCGGCCAGTACGGGCTCTTCAGCCGCCAGGTCATCAGTCCTGCGGCCAGCGCGGTGATGAGTGAGCTGAGGAACGGGACAATGAGCATTCCGCCGGCTGTTCCCACCGGCACACCCACGGTCAGCATGTCCTTCCAGGCAAAGACGACGCCCAGCAGGAGGGTGCGCAGTGACTCGAGAGTGGGAACAAAGCCGGCGACGGCGGCATCAGGCACGGCAAACAGCGTTCCGAGAACGAGGTAGGCGCCCAGCGTCGCCGCGGCTGTGATGAGGGCTCCGAGCCGGAAGTGGGCGTTGGCCGCGGCAATGCCCAGGCCCAGCAGGATGCCGCCGAATCCGGCAATCAGATAATAGGGGTCGCCGCCGAAGCTGAGGCTGAAGCCGAGGACTCCAAGCCCCAGCAGGACCACCAGGGCACCGGCGTCGAGCACGAAATGCCAGGCCGGCTGGCCGTCGCTGAAGGCGGACGTCCGCGACTGCGCGGGCTGCCGGCGCGGGCGGAATGCGGGCGCGGAGCTCATGCAGCCGCCTTTCTCAGGATGATGGCGAGGTCGGACAAGTCCCCCAGCGTCAGGACGGTCAGGTCCGCGATGTTCGCGCGGGCCGGCGCGGCGCCGGTCTCGAGGCGGACGGCGAGGCTGCGCACTCCCGGCGGCACCGAAGCCGCTGCCGAACGGAGCTGGGCCAGGGTGACCCGGCTGCCCATGACAAAGAAAACCACCGAAGCGTTCGGGACGGTGTCCGCCAGCGTCCGGGCAAGGTCGACGGCGGTCTTCCGCATCGGGAAACCGACGATCCTGGTCATGTCGTCGAGCATGTTCCGGCCGGTCTCACAGCGGAGCGGGCCCTTCTGGGTGAGGACGTCGAGTTCGCGCTGTTCCCGGATGGCCTGGCGGCCGATGGACGCGGCGGCGGAAACAGCGAGCTCGAATTCGTGCTCGGAGTCATACTCGTCCGTGTTGATGGAAAGCGAAATGGCGAGGTGGGCGCGGCGCGTCTCCTCGAACTGGCGCACCATGAGTTTGTTGGTCCGCGCGGTGGTCTTCCAGTGGATGTGGCGGCGGTCGTCGCCCGGCACATAGTCACGGAGGGCGTGGAACGACACGTCGGCGCTGGACAGGTCCGTGGTGGGCATGCCTTCGAGGTCGCGGATGAAGCCGGCGGCGGAACCGGCCAGGGCTACGGTCCGCGGGTGCACGTAGAGGTCCTCCGGCTCAGTCCACAGCACCTGGCGCCGCAGCAGGTGCAGGGGGTCGGCCCGGACGGAGCGCACCGGGCCAACTACAATGACGGCCCGCCGCGCGGTGGGGATGGTGAAGAGATCCTCATGGACCTGCTGGGGTTTCATCCGCGGCAGGTGGAAGACGGCGGTGGCTGCTCCCACGGGAAGCTCCAGCGCGGCCGGCAGGAGGGGACGCGCGGAGGTATTGGAGACGGCGATGCTACCGACGGCACTGTCGCCGACGGCCACCCGGGTCCTGGCGAGGTCCAGCACCACGCCGTAGGAGGAGCGCCCCAGGATGAATCCGACGGCAAGGACGAACAGCACGAAGGCGGCCACCGCGGCGGCCTTTGCTTCCTGCCAGCCGTAGGCCTGGCCGACGCTCCACAGCAGGATGGAGGCGGCAAGGACGGACCAGCCGAGGACGCTGACCACCGAGAGGACGGGCCAGGCATACGTCAGCCAGAGTTCCCGGACTTTCGACCAGGCGGGCGCGAGCACCAGGCCCGCCGTGCTGACGGCTTCGGACCACATGGCGGCCGGGTGCAGGCGTGAGGCCTTCCCGTCACCGGAAAACGGCCTTTTCAGGCGGTCAGCAAGCCGGGTCAACGGAGTGCTGCTGGACATATCTGTGCCTTTGTTCGCGCGGTGGATGTGCCGGAATGGTGGGCGGGCACCGCTAGACGGCGGCGCGCTGCTGCGGGGCAGCGACATCGGACAGCACGCGGGCCAATACGGCTTCGGCGGTGGCACCGGAGAATTCCGCTTCCGGGTCCATCACGAAACGGTGCGTCCAGACGACGCTGGCGAGGTCCTTCACGTCGTCGGGCAGGACGAAGTTCCGTCCCTGGCTCGCAGCCCAGACCTTTGCCGCCCGGACCATGGCCAGTGCTCCACGGACCGAGACGCCGAGCCGGGTCTCGGGGGCGTTACGGGTTTCCTCGCACAGCCGTGAAATGTATTCCAGCACGGCGGTGTCCACGTGCGTGGTGGCAGCGAGGTCGGCCATGTCAGCCACCGCCTGTGTGGTGATGACCGCGGAGAGCTCCTTGGACCGGTCCTTGAGGTTGGCGCCTCCCAGCAGCTGCACGGTGGACGCGTGGTCCGGGTACCCGATGGACGTTTTGATCAGGAACCGGTCCAGCTGGGCTTCGGGCAGCCGGTAGGTACCCGCCTGCTCGATCGGGTTCTGCGTGGCCATGACCATAAACGGACGGCCGGCTTCATAGGTTGTGCCGTCCACCGTGACCCGTGACTCCTCCATGACTTCCAGGAGAGCGGACTGCGTCTTGGGCGAGGCCCGGTTGATCTCGTCCGCCAGCACGATGTTGTTGAAGATGGGTCCCTTGTGGAACTCGAACTTCTGGGTCTTCTGGTCGTAGATGGTGACACCCGTGACATCCGAGGGCAGCAGGTCCGGGGTGAACTGGATCCGGTTATTGGACCCCTGCACGGTGGCGGCCAGGGCACGGGCCAGTGAGGTCTTGCCGGTACCCGGCGCGTCTTCGAAGAGCACGTGCCCTTCGGCCAGCATGGCGGTGAAGGTCAGGCGGATGACGTGCGACTTGCCCAGCACAGCCTGTCCTACGTTGGCAACGAGCTTCTCGAACGTTCCTGCAAACCAGTCGGCCTGCTCAGTTGTCATGGTCATGGGTCAATCCTCTTCCGGGTGTCGGCTGACGCGGCGGGCCGATGCCCGCTTCGTCCAGCGATTAGTCTAATTGTTTGCTTGGGCCCTGATTACCCCGGCATTACCGCTTGGGCATGCCGGCCGGCGGGTTTGTGCCCAGGGACGTGGTGTCGCCGCGGGCGAAGTTGCCGCTGGCGGCTCCTGAGGTGAGGTGGTACCAGATCCTGGTGCCCCACTGCACGTAGTAGTCGGCCTGCGCCGTATAGCCGGTGTCGAACCACCGTCCGGGGCTGAGGCACTGGTCCGGGTTAGTGTTCCGGTAGCTGTTCGTGCTGCTATTCGCCTCCGTGCAGGTCCTGACCGGGGTCGCCCTGATGTCCCACGACGTCGGTGCCGGCGGTGGCGGCTCCGCCCCGCTGCGCGAGGTATCGCTGCCGATGCGCCCCGCCTGGCCCGCGCTGATGGCACGGACCCGCAGTGTGTGCGTCTCGCTGAAGCCGACGGTCTTCGAGAACGACCGCTGCCCGGTGTCCTGCCAGCCTCCGCCGTCCAAGCTGTACTGGTAGCCGGTTACGGCCCTGCCGTTACCGCTCGGCTGGTTCCAGTTCCAGGAAACGGTCCTGTCCCCGACGCCGCTGCTGTTGCTGCCCGTCACGGTCGGCGCGAAGGCGAGCCCGTAAGGGTTGACGGTGTTGGACGCAGGGCTTGCGTCACCGGCCGTGGAACTGCGGGACGAAACGGCCCACACAACGACGGCGGTATCCGTGCCGTTGGCAGCCGGGACGACTGCTCCGCCGGCAGCAATGTTTCCGCTGCCGCCGCCCGACGTCAGACGGTACTTGTAGGTGATTTCACCAGGAGTCGATCCGTTGCGCTGGGCATCGGTCAACACCGGGAACCTCACATCGATCCTCCCGCCGTCTCCGCCGGTGTCGACGAGGGCCGCGGTGGGATTGCCCACCATGTCCGGCTTGCCCACCGCCCGGACGGCCGCGGATTGCGCGCTCGTGCCGGAGGTGCCCGCCTTGTTGGTGGCCGACACGGTGAAGGTGTAACCCGACTCGGAGTTGTCCACCGTGACGTTCTGCGACGTCCCGGCGACCTGCTGGGTGGCGACGACGGCCCCGCCCCTCAGCGTGGTCAGTGTGTACGCCGAGATGGCATCGCCGTTGTTGTTCGGCGCCGTCCAGGTCACCCTGAGCTGGCTCTGAGTACCGACGGACTGCGCCGCTGCCGCGCTGGGCGCGGCCGGAGTAACCGGGACGCCGGCAGGGATTTCCGCAGCGGAGTAGGCACTCCACTCGGAGGGTTCCTTGGCATCGTTCCGCGCGAGGACACGCACCTTGTAGGAAACGCCGTTCTGCAGCCCCTTCCACACATAGCTGAGCGAAGTCAGGTTCTGGATCTGGGCGTTCTGCCCGGCCGGAGCAGGTGAGATTTCCAGGTCGTAGGACTTGACGGGCGAGCCCTTGCTGGCCGGCGCCGTCCACGTCACGCTGAGCTGCTTGTCCCCGAACTTCAGCGCAGGGGCAACGGGGGTGTCGGGCTTGACGTCCGGGCGGACTTCGGCCGAAGCCGGGGACCGGTCGGAGTCGCCGAACTCATTCGTGGCCGTCACCTGGAAGTGGTACTTGGTGTTGTTGGTCAAACCCGTGAGCGTGCACGAGTTGGCCGGGCAATCCTGCTTGTAGCCGCCCTCGCCGTAGACCGTGTACCTGGTAATGGGTGAGCCTCGGTCCGCCGGCGCGGTCCAGTTCAGCAAGGCCGTCTGATCGCCGACGCTCTGCGCCTGCGGCGTGGCCGGGGCCAGCGGCTTGTCCTTGACCGTCAGGCGGATGCGCGCCGTGGCATGCCGGGAGGTCTCCCCCGTCTTGTCCTCCACGGTGTAGGCCACCACGAGTGTTCCGGTGAAACCGGAAGCAGGCGTCACGTTCACGTCACCGCCAGCCACCTCGACGTTGCCGAGTCCGGTTTCGACGCCGGCCTCCACGATTTTCAGCGGCGTCTCCGGGAACGGGTTGGAGTCGTTTGCCAGCACGTTGATGGACACGGTCTTGCCCGCCGCCGCGTTGGGTTCAACGTCGTCACTGGCCACGGGCTTGGGCCGGTTGGAAGAGATAACGGCCAGCTGGAACGCGGCAGTGGTCTCGAGTCCCCGGGGATCCTTTGCCCTGACCTGCACGGTACCGCCAGTGCCTGTGGCCATGGCACCGTCGACTGACGCTTTGAGGGCCTTGCCGTCAATGCGGGCGTTGAAGCCGGCGGGGCCGTCGCCCACCAGCTCATACTTCATGTTGTCCACGTCGTCCCGGTCGGGGTCCGAGGTCAGCCGGCCAAGGTCCAGCTCCGCGGACTCCCCCTTCGGCACGTCCACCGAGCTTCCCAGCAGGGTGGGCGGGTTGTTCCGGTTCGGGTCCGGCAGGACCTTGGTCCGGATGCTGAGGGTCGATTTCAGGCCCTGCGGATCATCCGGGCCGGTGCCGTCCGTGACTTCAAAGCTGATGGAGCCGGGCCCCACATAGTCCTGGCCAGCGGTGTAGCTGATCGCAGTGCCGTTGCCGGCAACAGGGTCGCCGCCGTCGGATCCGATGAGCTTGATCCGGTCTGTCTGGGTCAGTCGCGGGGACTTTCCGTCGCGGACCTTCACCCATTCCTTCAGGTCGACCGTTACCGACTGGCCGGCAACGACCTCGAGCACCTCGTCCTTGGCAAGCGTCGGCACTTGCTGGCCGATGCCCGGCACCCAGATGATGGCGGTGGATTTCTGGCCGTCCACGTCCTCCACCGTGTACGGAATCAGCTGTGGCTGCTCGGTCAGCTCCACCACCATGTTTCCGTCGGTGCCGGGCCGGGCGGTGGTGGCCTCCGTGGCGATCTTCAGGTTCTCGCCCACGCCGTCCGGATCCTCGTCGTTCTTCAGTACGGGCACGTCAACGGCGGTCTTGCCCAGGGTCTGCGCGGAGGTCACGCGGTCGTCCCGTGCGATGGGTGCCTGGAGCGGAACGTCACCGCGGACGTTCACCCGGATGGTGGCCTGGGCCGACGCTCCGCGGTCGTCGACGATCGTGTAGCGGACGTTGACGGTGCCCTCGCTCGCCGGAGCCTGCAGGAGGATTCGTCCGCTGGCCTTGCTCACGGTTGCCTGGAGTTCCGCGGGCGCCTCGATGCCGTCGGCCACAATGCCGATGGGGTCGCCGTCGGGGTCTGTGTCGTTGCCCGCCGCGTCCACCGCGATCTGGCGCCCCGGACGGACCTGGACGTCGTCGTCAACGGGGGTGGGTTTCTGGTTCGCGTCGCCCCGCGGGGCAATGCCCACGGTCACTGTGCCGGTATTGACGGCCCCCTGCCGGTCCACCACCTTGTAGCGGAAGGTGTCCGTGCCGGCGCCGTCGCCGGCAGCGGTGAAGTCGATGAAGTTGCTGCCTACGGTCGCGGTGCCCATGTTGGGGGTGCTGTCGATTCCGGTCAGCTGCACCGAGTCACCGTCGGGATCGATCCCGTCCAGTTCCACCGGGATGCGGACCGAGCCGGCCGCCACCACCCTCGCCGTCAGGTTCTTCGGCTGCGGCCGGGAGTTCTCGGCGCCTTCCAGCGGCAGGATGTGGATGGTGACGGCCGCGGCGCTCTTCTGGCCCTGCGGGTCGACCGCGTTGTAGATCGCACGGACCGTCTTGGGCTGGGACCCGGCGATGAAGCGCAGCGTGTTTTCCGAGACGAAGCTCTTGCCGTCCTCCGCCGGTACTGCCTGCGGCAGCACCGGGTCCACAGTCAGTTTCTGGCCCTGCGGATGGGTGTCGTTGGCCAGCACTGGAATGGTCACGACGTCGTTCACGCGGACGTTTACTTCGTCCGGTTTCGGTTGGGGCGCTTCGACGACGGCGGGCGCCGGCACCGGTACCACGGAGACACTGCCGGTGGCGGACTTCCGTCCGTTGGACATCGTGTACTGGAAGGTGAACGGTTCCTTGGTGCCCAGCACGTCAGTAATACGAAGAACGCTGTGGTCGATCACGCTCACCGATGCCGTGGTGTTCTCCGGAAGCTGGACCGACTGCAGCACCAGCACGCCGCCGGAGGGGTCGGAGTCGTTGGCCAGGGGGTCCAGGAGCACGCTTCCGCCGGTCGGCATCAGCGCCACGTCATGGACAGCCACGGGATCGCCGGTGTCCTTGCCGGACTCCACATCCACGCGGATGAGTCCCTGGCTGCTTTGTGGGCCGTTGCTGGCGATGTAGGTCAGGTACACGGGGCCGGCGGTCTCGCTGCGGAACGTGAAGGTTCCGCCGTCGGTGACGGGGCCGAGTTCGGCCGGTCCGGAGGCTTCCACCTGGGCGAGCCGCAAGGCGCCGCCGTTGGGGTCGACGTCGTTCTTCAGCGGCGCGATCAGCAGGTCCTGGCCGACGACGGCCGTGACATGGTCCGCGTTGACCACCGGCGCGAGGGCGCCCGGCGGCTGGACGTTCACCACTACCTGTCCGGTGGTGGTGTCGCGGCCGTCCCACACGGACACCGTGACGGTCTTCTTGCCGGGTGCGGCCCCCGAATCCTGGTAGGTGAGCAGCCCGTCACGGCGGACCTTGACCTGGTCCTGCTCGTTGTCTGCCTTGGCGTCCAGCAGCACGAGGTCGTCGCCGTCGGGGTCCGCCCAGTCGGTGAGGATGTTCTGGCTGACGGTCTTCCCCTGCTCCACCAGCATGGTGGTGGGCTCGCCGCGTTTGAAGACGGGGGGCTTGTTTTCGTCGGGACCCACGACGTTCAGGGAGACCTGCCCGCCGGCGGAGAGGCCCCGGCCGTCGGCCGCGTTGTAGCTGAAAGTTTCGGAGCCGGGCTTGGCGTCGGCCGGAACCGTGATCTGGAAAGCCGTTCCGCCGTAGATGTTCTGGAGCGTGCCTGAAGCGGGCCCGGAGCCCCCGACGGACGCCGTCAGGACGTCACCGTCGGGGTCGGAGTCGTTGTCCAGGACGGGGAGGATGGTGGTTCGCCCCGGCCGGACGCCGACGGTGTCAGCCTTGGTTTCCGGCGGCCGGTTGGGCTTGGTCCGGTCCGGCAGGATGTTGATGGTGTTGTTGTCCGCCGATTCCTGGTCCTGGTCATCGGACTGGTTCTTGGGCGGGATGACGTCGTCCCAGTTGTTGACCAGCTGCATGTTCTGGTTCACCAGCCACACATTGCCCGAATTCACATCGTTCAGCACCACCAGGTCCCGGTTCACCCGGAACACATACGACGGCGACGCACTCGCCTTCGGCACCTCAACATTCTTATCATCAGCATCATTCACACAGTCCCGGACATACTTATTCGCCCCCGACCACGCCGCATGCACACACCCGCCCAGCTGCACCGGAGCCGCCGGAACACCCTCACCACCAAACGACACCGTCTTCGCCGTCGACCCATCCAACGGCTGCTTCAACAACGCCTTCCGCGTCGCCACCGCCACCACATCCGACTCCGGACCCGACAGCTGCAGCTTCGCCTCCTGCGCATCCGCCACATCCAGCGCACGCCCGCCCGGCAGGAACAACTTCCCCCGCCCGGCATCCAGCACCACCGGCCGATCCCCCACCACAGCCAACTGCAGATCCCCCGCACCCTTCAACCCGTCCCACGTGGAGGACTCGGTGGAAGTCACCACACCATTGGCATCAACCACCGTCACCGTCACCGCACCGGTCTTCGGATCAGCACTGTAAATCCGGTCATCCGCACCCACAGCAGACACCAGGCCCTCCGAACCGGCCAGCACCGGCTCCGTGGACTCCTCATCAAAACCATTAACCGTCGAGGGCGACAACGCCCACACCTTGCCCTTGGCCGGATCCGTCACCGAAATAACCCCGGAACCAAAACTCACCTCAGCCGCACCCGGCAACTGCTTATCCCCGCCCAACTGCATATTCGCCGGCGACACCTGATTCAACGTCGAACCGGTCTCATCATCGACAAACACATCACCGGAATTCTGCAGAATATCGAACGTAGTACTCGCCGGAGTCACCGCACCATCCAGCACACGCGACGGATAATTCAACCGCCCAACAGCATTCCTGGCCTTACTCACCACCCACACACCGCCGTCGTTCAACTCCACCTCAGTGGTCTTAAACCCCGGATAAATCACCGCACCCGCCACCAACGCAGCACCGGCCACCGCAAAAACCGTGCCCGAAACCAACTTCCTGCGGCGTTCCCTGAGACCCAGCTTGCCGAACAGAGTTGTCACAAGTTTTCAAATCCCTCAAAATCGCAGCCGCCCCCAGGGCAGCGTTTCCAAAGACCCGGTACCGGGCTCTCTGTTTCCCGCGACAGCCTACCCAACCATCCGGCGGACCGCGATGGGGAGCTCTCCCCGGCGGCCTGACCTGCGGTTACGCCCGTCATCAACATTGCGGGATGCCGTGACTCTCGGGCTCACCCAGGGTGGTGTTGCCAACCTGGATGGTGCGGCCCACGAAGCGGCCGTCGGAGTGGGAATTGATGCGGTACCACTTGTAGGTGCCGCGGGCGTCAGGCACGGTGCGCCACATGAAGCAGTTGACGGTAAAGGACGGACCGGAGCCATAGATCCAGGGATAGTTGCGGATGACACCATCGCAGGTATGCTCCGCATTCGTCGGCGACCGCCAGGAGGTTTGCCCCGAGGCAGGCGCATCAGTGCACGTCCGGTAACCGTTGACCGCAGCGTCCCAGTTCGTCTTCGCCGGACCGGAACGAGCCGTCGCCTGGGCGACGGCTCCGCCGGTCCCCACGGAATTAACGGTCTGCACCTGAATTGAGTGCGGTTCGTCAAAGCCGCCGGTGTTCACCGTCCGGCTTCCCGATGCCGCGACGGTTTCCCAGCCCCGGCCGTCAATGTTGATCCGGGTGGAGGCGACGTCGTTCGTCGCCGTCGACGGTGAAGTCCAGCTGAAGCTCAGCGACTTCTGGTTCTGCCCGCCGTTCTGCCCTGAAGCAGAGGGCGTACCGGGCGCACCGTGCGGTGTGGCGCCGGCTGCGGCGCTGGCGTCCGAGCTGGGCGCCACAGTGGAATGCGCGATCACCGTAATGGCGGTCTGGGCGCCGTTGGTGAAGCCGCCCACGGTCTGCCCGGGCTTGATCGGACCGTTCTGGCCGGTGCTGGCGTTGTAGCTGTAGCTCACCTCGCCGTAGGCCGAGCCGTTGCGTTCGGCGGCGGTCAGCTCCTTGAAATTGATGGTCACCTGCCGCCCGGCTCCCCCGGTGTCCGCCGCGGTGGCGCTGACCCCGGAGACTTGGCCGAGCTTGCCGGTGGCGCGCCGGGGCGCCGACGGCGGACTGACGGCGCCTTTCCCCGCTTTGTTTTCGGCCTGGACCGTAAAGGTGTAGTCAGCTTCGGAGTTGTTCGCCGTGAAGTTGGCGGTGCGCACTGTTCCCGCGATGGCCTGCGTTTGCGGTGCGCCGCCGCCTCCGCTCATGGTGACGTAGTAGTTCTTGATGGCGTCCCCGTTGGTGTCGGGTTCGGACCAGTTCACGCGCAGCTGGTTGGTGCTTCCCACCGCCGACGCCACGGCCGACGTCGGTGCCGCCGGAGCCGCGGGCACGCCGGCCGGGTTGTCCTCCGAAGAGTAGATCCCCCACTCGGACGGGCCAAGGTCGTTGACAGCCTGGGCGCGGACCTTGTAGCGCACGCCGTTGGTCAGGCCGGGCCACGTGTAGGTCAAGCCGGTCACCCCGTTCTTCACCGCGATACCGCTGGCCGGCGGCGGGGAGATCTCCAGGTTGTAGCTTTTGACGGCTGAGCCTTCAGTCTTCGCCGCGGGCCATGCGATCACCATGTCCTTGTCCCCTGCTTTGACCGTGGGTGCCTCCGGCGGGGACGGTTTCTCGTCCGGCCGGATTTCGTTGGATGCCGCCGATGCTGCTGAAACGCCGACTTCGTTGGTGGCCGTGACGGTGAAAACGTATTTGACGTCATTGGTCAGGCCGCTGAGCGTGCAGGTGGTGGTGGGGCAGTCCTGGCTGAAGCCACTGGACGTGACGGTGTATTTGCTGATGGCAGCGCCGTTGTCCGACGGCGGAGCCCACTTGAGTACGGCGGTTCGGCTGCGGACGTCGGTGGCGGACGGCGCCGAGGGGGCGTCCGGTTTGTCCCGGACGGTGATGCGCACGCGGCCGCTGGCCTGCCGCGAGGGGTCCCCGGTCTTGTCCAGCACGGTGTAGCGGATCACCATGACACCCTTGGATCCTTCGGCGGGCGTGACCGTGATGGAGTCCCCGGCTACGGCGGGAGTACCGGCAGCGGAGCCGGTTTCGACTGTGGCCGAGATGATCTTGAGCGGGGTTTCGCCAAACGGGTTGAAATCGTTGGCGAGGACGTTGATGGTCTCGGTCCGGCCGGCATTGGCCTTGTCGATCACGTCGTCGTTGGCGGCAGGAAGGGGCCTGTTGGAGGCGACGACGGTGGCAGTTACCGCGGCCCTTACGAAACCGGAGCGGCCGTCTGTCACCTTGAGCGGGATGGTCCCCTTGCGGCCTGCCGTCAGGCTGGACTCTGCACCGACCTTCAGCGTCTGCCCTTCGATGGTTGCGTTGAAGCCTTCCGGCAGGGTCCCGTCGAGCTCAAATTTGAGCTTCTCCTGGTCCCCGTCATCCACGTCCTTGGCCAGGTTGCCCAGTTCCAGGCTTGCGGTTTCGGCCAGGGGCACGTCGAGGTCGGTGCCGCTGAAGGTTGGCTCGTGGTTGGCGTTGGGGTCCGGGACCACCCGGGTGATGATGGTCAGGGTGGACTTCAGGCCCTGCGGGTCGTCCGGACCGGAACCGTCCGTGACTTCGAAGGTGAGGGAGCCGGGCCCCACATAGTCCTTGAGCGCCGCGTAGCGCAGGACGTTTCCGTTGCCGCCAATCACGTTCCCGGCATCCGCCCCCTGCACGCTTACTTTGTCCGCCTGGGTGATCCGCGGGCTGCGTCCGTCCCGGACCCGGACGTACTCGTTCAGGTCGATGGTGGCTTCCTTGCCTGCCATGACTTCCACGACGTCGGTCCGTGCCAGTGAGGGGTGCTGTTCGCCCTGTCCGGGAACCCAGATGACCGCCGTCGAGCTTTGGCCGTCGACGTCGGTGACGGTGTACGGGACCAGCTGGTCCGCGGGAGCAAGGCTGACCACTACGTTGCCGTCACCTCCGACGCGCGCGTTGGGGTTGCCGTCCGGCAGGCTGATCTTGAGGTCGGCGGCGACGCCATCGGGGTCGGAGTCGTTTTTCAGGACAGGGACGTCGACGGCGGACTTCCCCAGCGTCTCGGCCTGGGTGATCACGTCGTCCTGGGCGACCGGGGCTTTGAGCGCGGCGTCGGGGCTGACGCGGACCCGGATCACTGCGGTCCCTTGGGCCTTCTTGTCGTCCTGGACCTTGTAGCTGACGCTCTCGTTCGCGGCAGCGCCGGGCGCCGTGAGCAGCACCTTGCCGCCGTCGGCGGACTCGACGCGGAGCTCCGGGCGGGCCTCAAAAGCGTTGGTGACCAGGCTGATCGGATCCCCGTCGGGGTCGGAGTCGTTGCTGAGGGCGTCCACGGCGATCTGGCGGCCGGGCCGGACGTCGACGGCGTCGTCCACTGCAATGGGCTTCTGGTTGGTGGCTTCCGGCGGGGCAATGCCCACAATCACCGTGCCGGTGTTTTCCGCGCCGATCCGGTCCCGGACACGATAGGTAAAGGTGTCTGTGCCAGCGGCCGTTCCCGTGGCGGTGAACGTGAGGTAGCCGTCCTTGACCACGGCCGTTCCCATCGCGGGTGCTTTATCCACGCCGATCAGTTGCACGGAGTCGCCGTCGGAATCGATGCCGTCCAGGGGCACGGGGATCCGCACTACCATTCCGGCGACGACGCGGGCGGTCAGGTTTTTCGGCTCGGGACGGGTATTCCGTTCGTCATCACGGGCACGGATGCGGATGGTGACCTGCTGGGAGTCCGACTGCCCGGATTCATTGGTGACCTTGTAGATGGCATAGACCGTTTTGGGCACGTCCCCGGCGATGAAGCGCAGGGTGCCGCCGGAGCGGAACATGCGGCCGTCGGCGTCGTCCGGCTTCTGCGCCAGTTCGGGTTCCAGGGTGAGCTTGCCGCCGTTGGGGTCGGTGTCGTTCTCCAGTACCGGAATGGTGACCACGTCGCCGGCCCGGACCGAGGCCTCGTCCGGCTTGGCCTGCGGAGCCTGGAGCTTGGCCGGGGCCGGTACCACCAGCACCGCGATGTCTCCCCCGGCCGAGGCCTTGCCGTTGGAAATCGTGTACTTGACGTTGAGCTGGCCCTCCGCCCGGATGTCGGTGATCCTGACGACGGAGTGGTCCAGGACTGACGCGCTGACAGGTTGGCCGTCGGCGGCCGTGACGGACTGGACCACCAGCACGCCGCCGGAGGGGTCCGAGTCGTTGCCGAGGACGTCCACCAGTACGCTGCCGCCGCTGGGCAGCAGGGCGGTGTCGCGGACGGCGACGGGGGCGCCGTCTCCATTGCCGGGAACCACATCCACGCGGACCAGTTGCTGGGCGCTGGCCGGACCGTTGGTCACGAGGTAGGACACGTAGTGGGCGCCCTGGGCCGCGGAGTTGAAGGTGAAAGTCTGCTGGTCCGCGCCCATGGTGGCGGTGGAGTTTCCGTCCGGAGCGACCTGGGCAAGCCGGAGGGCTCCGCCCTGCGGATCGGAGTCGTTCTTCAGGGGTGCGATGACGGTGTCCACGCCGGCGACGGCGACGATGTGGTCCGCGTTGGCTATGGGCGGAAGCGCACCGGGTGCGCGGACGTCCACGGTGATTTTGCCCTCCGCGGTGGATTGGCCGTCGGACACCGTCACGGTGACCACTTTGCGGCCGGCCTCCGAGCCGGCGTCCTGGAAGCTGAGCAGGCCGTCCGGCCGTGCCCTGACCTGGTCGCGGGGGTCGCTGCCGCCGGCACTCACCACGTAGAGGTCGTCGCCGTCCGGGTCGGTCCAGTCGGTGAGGATGTTCTGGCTGACGGTCTTGCCGGACTGCACCACGAAGGTGGTGTTCCGGTTCGGCTTCTGGCGCGGGGCAGAGTTCTCCCCAGGCGGGATGATGTTGAGGGTGACGTCGGAGGAGGCACTCAGTCCGCGGCCGTCGTCCACCGAGTATTTGAACGTCTCGGAGCCGGTCTTGTCGGCCGGGACGCTGACCTGGAAACCGGTGGAGCCGTAGATCGGCGCGAGGACCCCGGAATTGATGGCATCCGGAGCGCGGACGGTGAGGATGTCGCCGTCGGGGTCGGTGTCATTGTCCAGGACGGGAAGGATGGCGGTCTTGCCCGCCCGTACGCCGAAGGTGTCCGGTTTGGCGACCGGGGCACTGTTGGGCTTGGTCCGGTCCGGCAGCACGGTCTGCTGGACTTCATCCGCGGAGTCCTTGTCGGCATCATCAGAGGTCTGCTGTGGCGGGATGACGTCGTCCCAGTTGTTGACCAACTGCATGTTCTGGTTCACCAGCCACACATTGCCCGAATTCACATCATTCAGCACCACCAGGTCCCGGTTCACCCGGAACACATACGACGGCGACGCACTCGCCTTCGGCACCTCAACATTCTTATCATCAGCATCATTCACACAGTCCCGAACATACTTATTCGCCCCCGACCACGCCGCATGCACACACCCGCCCAGCTGCACCGGAGCCGCCGGAACACCCTCACCACCAAAGGACACCGTCTTCGCCGTCGAACCATCCAACGGCTGCTCCAACAACGCCTTCCGCGTCGCCACCGCCACCACATCCGACTCCGGACCCGACTGCTGCAGCTTCGCCTCCTGCGCATCCGCCACATCCAGCGCACGCCCGCCCGGCAGGAACAACTTCCCCCGCCCGGCATCCAGCACCACCGGCTGATCCCCCACCACAGCCAACTGCAGGTCACCGGCACCCTTCAACCCGTCCCACGTGCCGGACTCGGTGGAGGTCATCACACCATTGGCATCAACCGCCGTCACCGTCACCGCACCGGTCTTCGGATCCGCACTGTAAATCCGGTCATCCGCACCCACAGCAGAGACCAGGCCCTCCGAACCGGCCAGCACCGGCTCCGTGGACTCCTCATCAAAACCATTGACCGTCGACGGCGACAACGCCCACACCTTGCCCTTGGCCGGATCCGTCACCGAAATAACCCCGGAACCAAAACTCACATCCGCCGCACCCGGCAACTGCTTATCCCCGCCCAGCTGCATGTTCGCCGGAGACACCTGATTCAACGTCGAACCGGTCTCATCATCGACAAACACATCACCGGAGTTCTGCAGGATATCGAACGTGGTACTCGCCGGAGTCACCGCACCATCCAACACCCGCGACGGATAATTCAACCGCCCAACAGCATTCCTGGCCTTGCTCACCACCCACACACCACCGTCGTTCAATTCCACCTCAGTGGTCTTAAACCCCGGATAAATCACCGCACCCGCCACCAACGCAACACCGGCCACCGCAAAAACCGTGCCGCGGAGGATCCTGGCACGCCGATAACTCGGCGTCGGTTCCAATTTGGGCGTCACGGATCGAAGTAGCCGTTTCATTGCCAGATTTCCCCCACAAAAATGCATTCCGGGCACGCTAGGGCCCCATAAAGCGACATACCGGGTCAGTCCGACTATGTCATAAGACCATCAATTTTAGAAACCCGCCCCTCAGTCCGCTCATGCGGGGAGTCCGGCGGAGCTCAGGTGGAGCAATACGTGTAGATATCAGTCCAGGACGAGTCCCCGCCCACTGCCGCGCTGCAACAGGACGGGGTGTATTTCACCGAAGCCACGAACCTCTTCAGCCGCCTGCGGGACCAGCACAAAGCGTTCGTCGTGTTCCAGCGCAGCGGCCGTCATCGAATCGACCAGCACGGTGCCCGGATCCGCCAGCGCAGTCAGCCGCGCAGCGAGATTAACGGTGGGACCGTAAATGTCGCCCAGCCGCGACAGGATCCTCCCCCACACCATGGCCACCCTGGCCTGGGGGAGGATCTCATCCTCAGTAAAGGCCTGGCACAGGGCGAGGGAAATTTCCGCACCCGCTGCCGGTGTCTCGGCAATATAGAGGACTTCATCCCCCACGGTTTTCACCAGGCGTCCGCCGCCGACCGAAATGATCTCGGCGCATTTGTTCTCAAAACGCTGCACCAGCTGCGCCAGAGTCTTCTCGTTCATGCGACGCGAAAGGCTGGTGTACGACACCAGGTCGGCAAATCCTACGGCCCGCGCCAGTGGCAGCGGTGCGTCATCCTCGTCGCCCTCGCGGCCCTCTTCACTGGCCTGCAGTCCTGCCTCGGCCCGCACGGCGAGGCGCTGGACCCCCGCGTTGAGCTGCCTGCGCCAGGAGTAGACCAGCATTTCCTCGAGTGCGTCCACCAGGGACGGCAGCTGGTTGACCAGCCTCTTGCGGGCGACGGCGTCCGATACACCCTGCCGGTGCACCATGTCCTCCACAAGGGCTTCGATTTGCCAGACCACCATGCGATCGGTCATTTGCCCGATGGCCCGGGTAACGGAAATAGCCGCTTCCTCGGTGAGCTTTCCCGCCCGGACCAGGTCCACCACGGTGGACAGTGCCGCCTGGTCCCGTTCGGTGAAGGCAACATCTTCGTCGCCAAGGTTGGGGAAGCCCAGGGCGCGCCACAGCTTGCGGGCCGACAGCAGCGACAGCCCGGCACCGGCCGCCACCTCACGGCGGCGCAGCTTGCGCTCACCGCCGAGAAGCCGGGCCTCCAGCGCCTTCGCTGCGAGCCGTTCGGCAGAAAGGGTTCCCGTGGGAGTGGCTTCACTCGAGGACGGTCCCGGCGAGGACGGGTCATACTGGGCGGGGTCGTGGGGTATTGGCTGGTGGGCTGCTGCCGGGGTGGCTGCGGGGTCGCCTGACACCAACGACTCGGGCAGGGACGCTCCAAGCGGGGATACGCCAAGTACCGGCGCCTCCAAGGAAACGGGCGGCTCCACGGATACCGTTGCCTCCAAAGAAACTGGATCGAGGGTGGCCGTTTCCAGGACAGCGGCTTCGAGGGTGGCGGTCTCCACTACGGCGTCCGGCGGAGAGGGCAGCTCAGACGGCCCTGCCTGGTCCAGGGTTCCAGTGTTGTCCACGGGTCCGGCATTCTCAGCGCTCATCTCTTCCACCTTCTCTCGTATCCCACATCTCTCCCCTATCCCACGGCCGGGACCGGGGCATGTCCCCGCCGATATCCTGCGCCCGGTCCGCCTCGTAGATCACTCCTGCCGGCAGTTCATCGATGGCATCGAGAACGAAGTTCCGGAACTTCGCAGCCTCCGGAACATCCGGGATGACCGACTCGGCACCGTGTCCGGTATCCAACGATATATTCCCGGAACGCAATATGCGTTGCCACAGTGACTGACTGACGCCGACATGATGAACCGCCGCGAGCGGGATCTGCATGTCCCGCCTGCGCAACATACCGTAACGGGCAATTATCCGTCGGCTCGTGAGCACGTACTGGGTGGCGTGCCATCTAAGAAGCCGCGGCAGGCAGTATCCCAACAGTATCCACGCAACACCGCCGACGCACACTGCGACAAGCCAAAATGTCCATTCCTCGGAGATCAGCGGAACCAGCCTGGCCGGCTCGCCCCTCACGATCCAGGCGCTGGCGAAGGCGCCCACAGCGGGTCCGGCGATGAACAGCAGGCCCGGGAAAAAGAGCTTCCGGGGCTGCGGCCGGGTAACAGTGATGACCTGTTCACCCGGCAGGAGCTCTTTACGCATATCCGCTTTCCGCGGTGCCGGTTCCCGTACCGGTTCCGGTACCTGGCGGGGTCCAGGGGCGGAGATGGACGACGTCGCCGGCCGTCACCACGTGCTCGTGCTTGCCTGCGTCCACCACCAGGAGGGAGCCGTACTCGTCCAGGCGGGAGGCATGGCCGATGATCTCGTGGTCTCCGGGCAGCTGTGCGCGCACCTGCTTGCCGAGGGTGGACATCACCGATTCCACGCGCTTATGCAGCGACGGCCCGCCGGCCATCCCGGCGGCGGGGTCGCCGTCGGCATTGCAGAAATTGCGGTACAGCGCGGCAAAGCGCGACAGGTAGCTCTTGAGCAGTGCGGTCCGGTCGACTGTCCGCGCGTTCTCCAACAGCACGGACGTGGCCGTGGGGACGGGGAGCTCCTCGGCAGTAAGAGTCACGTTAAGCCCGGTGCCCAGGATCACAGGCGGAACGGTGCCGTCCCCCATCGGTCCGAGCTGAGCCAGGATGCCAGCAATTTTCCGGCCGCGCACCATGACGTCGTTGGGCCACTTTATTTCGGCAGGGATCCCTGCCGTTTCCAGAAGGGCCTCCCGGAGTGCAAGGGCGGCGAGCAGTGAGAACCAGGAGTAGCTGTGGGTGGGCAGCGGCCGTCCTTCGGCGTTCACCGGCCGGAGGACGATTGACACGGACACGGAGCTCAGCGGCGGCGCCTCCCAGTGCCGGTCCAGGCGGCCGCGGGCCGCGGTCTGGTGCTCGGCGGTGAGGACAGACAGGTCCGGCCAGGCGCGGGGATCCACAGTGACTCCCTGCAGGAGGTCCGCGTTGGTGGACCCTGTTGAGTCCACCACGGTGAGCTGCGCTATGCCGTTGGCAGCCAGGAAATCCTCACTGCCCAGTTCGTTCCTGTTGAGTCCAACGCGGGCAGCGGGAGACTGCGGGGTGATCGGGTCCTGGCCGTCGGCAGGCTGTGGGGCGTCCATAGTTGAATCCTACCGAGTTGGTACGGCCCCGGCGGCGGGCGGACGGGTTCTCAGAGGAAAATGTCAGGGACCAGCCGGCCCTCCGGCGCACCGAGGCTGTACGGCGAAAAATCGGTGACGCCGGCTGCGGTGAGCACCTGTTCGTCCGTGTAGAAGTTGCCGCTCCGCCGTCCGGCCCCGCCCGCGAGGTTGCTTCCCGTCAGCACTGCGTGTGCCGCATCCGCCATGATCTCCGGTCCGCGGGCTGCCTTGACCATGGTCTCGCCTCCGGGCATGTTTCGGATGGCAGCGGTGTCGATCAGCGTGCAGGGCCAGAGCGAGTTGACGTTGATGCCGTCTTCCTTGAGTTCCTCGGCCAGGCCGAGGGTGGTGAGGCTCATTCCGTATTTGGCCATGGTGTAGGCAAGGTGCATGCCTGCCCACTTGGGATCCAGGTTCAGCGGCGGTGACAGCGTCAGGATGTTTGCGTCTGCGGAGCGGCGAAGTGCCGGCAGGGCGAGCTTGGAGAGCAGGAAGGTTCCCCGGACATTGATGTCCTGCATCAGGTCGTAGCGCTTCATGTCCACGGCGTCGGTTTTGGACAGATCGATCGCGGAGGCGTTGTTGATCACGATGTCGATCCCGCCAAAACGTTCGACGGCGGCGGCAACCGCCCCGGCGACGTCGTCGTCATTGCGGACGTCGCCGACGATCGGGAGCGCCCGGCCGCCTGCGGCTTCCAGTTGTTCCGCGGCGCTGAAGACCGTGCCTTCGAGTTTTGCGTGCGGCTGGCCGGTCTTGGCCATCAACACGATATTGGCGCCGTCGCGCGCGGCGCGGAGCGCAATGGCGAGGCCGATGCCGCGGCTGCCGCCCGACATCAAAATGGTGCGTCCCTGAAGGGAACCGGCGGCCTGGTACGGCCCTGCGGCGGTGCCCGAAGCATCGTTGCTTGAAGTCATAAGGACACTCTAGCCGAAGTATGTTACCGGCGAGTAACATAACGGTCGGCGTCACCCGACGGCAGAAAATTGTAGGTTTTCTACAGCGGTCCCGGCCAATAGCGTCACTAGACTAGCCAACAGGGTCCTGTTTTTGTGCGGAAGCTACTTAAGCGCCGTCGCGACACAGGGCCAGCGACCATCAGCTACAGCGAACCATCAGCTACAGAGCCGGAGACACTTGATGAGCCACGATCTGACAACGACTGCGGGAAAGATTGCAGACTTCCGCGACCGCCAGGCGCGTGCCGAGCAGCCATCCGGCCCCGAGGCCATCGAAAAGCAGCACGCCCGCGGGAAGAACACGGCACGCGAGCGCATCGACCTCCTGCTGGACGAGGGATCGTTCGTCGAGTTCGACGCCCTGGCCGTCCACCGCTCCACGGCCTTCGGCATGGAGAAGAAGAAGCCCCTGGGTGACGGACTGGTGTCCGGTTACGGCACGGTGGACGGCCGCCCCGTGGCCGTCTACAGCCAGGACTTCTCGGTCTACGGCGGCTCACTCAGCCAGGTCAACGGCGAGAAGATCGTCAAGGTGCAGGAATTCGCGCTGCGCAACGGCTGCCCCGTGGTGGGCATCCTCGACGGCGGCGGCGCCCGCATCCAGGAAGGCGTGGCCTCCCTGGCCATGTTCGCGGACATCTTCCGCAACAACGTCCACGCTTCCGGAGTGGTCCCCCAGATCTCCCTCATCATGGGCCCCTCCGCCGGCGGCGCGGCCTACTCCCCTGCCTTGACCGACTACGTGGTCATGGTGGACAAGACCTCGCACATGTTCATCACCGGACCGGACGTGATCAAGACAGTCACCGGCGAGGACGTTGACATGGAGACCCTGGGCGGAGCACGGCAGCACAACGCCACCACCGGGACATCCACGTACCTGGCCTCGGACGAGGCGGACGCCATCGAGTTCGTCCGTGAACTCCTGGATTTCCTCCCCTCCAACAACCTGGCCGAGGCTCCGGTCCTGGAGCACCAGCAGGACCTGGAAGTCGACGACGACGACCTCGCCCTGGACACGCTCATTCCGGATTCGGCCAACCAGCCCTACGACATGCGCAAGGTCGTTGAGCAGATCGTGGATGACGGGCACTTCCTGGAGATGCAGGCCCTCTACGCACCCAACGTGATGATCGGCTACGGCCGCATCGAGGGGCACACCGTCGGCATCGTGGCCAACCAGCCCATGCAGTTCGCCGGCACCTTGGACATCTCCGCATCGGAAAAAGCAGCGCGCTTCGTCCGGCACTGCGACGCCTTCAACATCCCCATCATCACGCTGGTGGACGTGCCGGGCTTCCTGCCGGGCAAGGACCAGGAATTCCAGGGCATCATCCGCCGCGGCGCCAAGCTCCTGTATGCCTATGCCGAGGCCACCGTCCCCAAGCTCACGGTCATCACCCGCAAGGCATACGGCGGGGCGTACATCGTGATGGGTTCCAAGAAGCTCGGCGCCGACCTGAACCTGGCCTGGCCCACGGCCCAGATCGGCGTCATGGGCGCCCAGGGCGCCGTCAACATCCTGTACCGCCGCGAGCTTGCTGCGGTGGCGGAGGCCGGCGGCGACGTCGAGGCCAAGCGCGCAGAGGTCATCCGGCAGTACGAGGAGGAGCTCCTCAACCCCTACCAGGCCGCGCAGCTCGGGTACGTGGACGCCGTCATCGCGCCGTCAGAGACCCGGGTGCAGATCATCAAGGGCCTGCGTGCCCTGCGGGACAAGCGCGCCAGCCTTCCCGCCAAGAAGCACGGGAACATTCCGCTGTGACGGTCAGCCACTCCGCGGTTGAGCCCGGGGACGAGTCCGCGGTCGGGTCCGGGGAGACGACGGCGGCCGAGCAGCCGCTGTTCGCCGTCGTCAAGGGCGATCCGACCGATGTGGAACTCGCGGCGCTCACCGCCGTCGTCCTTTCCCTCGGCAGTGCCGCACCCGAGGGCAACGCGAAGCCCAGCGTCCGCCACTGGGTGCGGAGGCAGCAGCTGCGGCTGGCCCCCACCCCGGGGCCGGGCGCGTGGAAGCGAAGCCGCGGCTAAGGCCGGCAGCTGCCGTCTGGCCGTAGCATCACCGCAGCGGCCGGGAACTGACACACCGAAAAGTTCAGTGAGTCTTTCATAACTGGGATCGCCCCGTTAGTCTCGTGGGGTGACTACCGAAACCGCAGCCTCAGTGCGCCCCCACACAGCCATCGACGCCGTCGCAGACGCCTACACGGATACCCTGATCAGCCTCAACCCGAGCTTTGCCACCACGCTCGGCGTGCCCGGCCACGAGACTGAATTCCAGGACTTCTCGCCTGCGGGCATCGAAGAATTCATCGCAGCGGCGCGGAAGGCCCTCGGCGACCTGGACGGGCTGGAGCCGGTGGACGACGTTGACGCCGTCACGCTCGACGCCATGCGGGAACGGCTGGGGCTGCAACTGGAAATCCACGAATCCGGCTGGGATGCCGCCGACCTGAACAACATCTCCTCGCCGGCGCAGGACATCCGCGCCATCTTTGACCTCATGCCCACCGATTCCACGGAGCACTGGGAGCACATCGCCGGGCGCGCCCACAGCGTCCCCGGCGCCATCGACGGCTACATCGAGTCGCTGCGCTTCGCTAGGGAACAAGGCAGGGTCTCAGCCTCCCGGCAGGTGTCCATCGTCGTCGAGCAGGCCACCAGATACGCGGCCGAGGACGGCTTCTTCGCGAAGATGGCCGCCGGGGCAAAGACCGCGGACGGCCCGCTTTCCGCGGAGCTGCAGGCCAAGCTCGACGACGGCGCCGCCGCGGCCCGCGCCGCGTACCTCAAGCTGGCGGATTTCCTGTCCGCCGAACTGCTGCCCGTGGCACCGGCCAAGGACGCTGTGGGCCGGGACCGGTACGCGCTGGCATCCCGGGCCTTCCTCGGCGCGACGGTGGACCTCGACGAGACGTACGCCTGGGGCGTCCAGGAACTGGAACGGCTCATTGCCGAACAGGAGCGCGTGGCCAACGAGATCCGGCCCGGCGCCTCCGTGGCGGAAGCCAAGGAAATCCTAAACAGCGATCCCTTGCGCCAGCTTAAAGGCACCGACGCGCTCAAAGCCTGGATGCAGGGCCTCTCGGACAAGGCCGTGGCGGATCTGGCCGGCGTGCACTTCGAGATCCCGGACATCATGAAGACGCTCGAATGCCTGATCGCTCCCACCGACGAAGGCGGCATCTACTACACCGGACCTTCGGACGACTTCAGCCGGCCGGGCCGGATGTGGTGGTCGGTCCCCGCGGGTGAGGACACCTTCACCACCTGGGCCGAAACCACCACGGTGTTCCACGAAGGCGTGCCCGGGCACCACCTCCAGATCGCCACGGCCATCTACCGCCGGGAGCTGCTCAACAAGTGGCGCCGCAACGTCTGCTGGACTTCGGGCCACGGCGAGGGCTGGGCGCTGTACGCAGAGCAGCTGATGCTGGAACTGGGCTACCTTAAGGACCCGGGCGACCACATGGGCATGCTCGACATGCAGCGCATGCGGGCCGCGAGGGTGGTGTTCGACATCGGCGTGCACTTGGAGCTGGACGTGCCGGAACGCTGGGGCAGCGGCACCTGGACGCCGGACAAGGGCTACGACTTCCTGAAGCAGAACCTGGCGATCAGCGAAGGCCAGCTCAACTTCGAATTCGCCCGCTACCTCGGGTGGCCGGGCCAGGCACCGTCCTACAAGGTGGGCCAGCGCCTCTGGGAGCAGATCCGTGCCGAGCTCGAAGCCCGCCCCGGCTTCGATCTGAAGTCCTTCCACACCAAGGCACTCAACGTCGGCTCCGTCGGCCTCGATACGCTGAAGCGCGCGCTGCTGGGGTAGGCCCTGCCGGATGCCGGTCCCTCCGGCCCCGTTCACGAGACGTTTGCCACACCGGGCCTGGGAATAACTTCATAAAACGCTGACCTGGCACCGAAATTGCTTGCATGTGAGCGTGAGGGCCGAATGGGGCCGCGTAATATTTCTCAATGTCGAGTGGAAGCTGTATTTTGTGCGGCCTAGCGTGTTCGGGTGACCACTCAAACCAGCACTCCCTCCCCCGCAGGAAACACCGGCTTCCGGCTGCCCAAATGGGCCGGTTCGTTCGGCTTCCAGATCATTGCCGCCCTGATCGTGGGCCTGGGTCTTGGCCTCCTGGCCAAGTACACGGGCAGCACCAAGGCAAGCCCCAATGCCCTCGGCGCCACCCTGCAGACGATCGGCTCGAGCTACGTCTCGCTGCTGCAGACCGCCGTGGTGCCCCTTATCTTCACCGCCGTCGTCAGCTCCATCTCGAACCTCCGGCAGGTCTCCAACGCTGCGAAGCTGGCCTGGAACACGCTGCTGTGGTTCGCCATCACGTCGCTGATCGCGGTGCTGATAGGCATCGGCCTGGGTGTGCTGCTGCAGCCCGGCGCCAGCACCGGCATTACCCAGGAAGCCAAGTACAGCGGCAAGTCCGGTGACTGGTGGGCCTTCCTCACCGGCCTGTTCCCCAAGAACTTCCTCGGCCTCGGCGCCAGCTCCACTGTGACGGAAAACGCGAACGCTGCAACGACAGTGAGCACGTCCGTCAGCTTCAACGTCCTGCAGATCCTAGTGATCGCGATCGCCGTCGGCGTGGCGGCGCTGAAGGTGGGCAAGGCCGCCGAGCCCTTCCTGAACCTCAACGCCTCAGCCCTCGCGGTCATCCAGAAGGTGCTGTGGTGGATCATCCGCATCGCCCCGCTGGGCACTGTGGGCCTCATCGGCAACGCCGTGGCCGTCTACGGCTGGGACACCATCGGGTCGCTGGGCAAGTTCACCTTTGCCATCTACGTCGGCCTGGCCCTGGTCCTGTTTGTGGTCTACCCGGTCCTGGTCCGCACCCATGGGCTGTCCGTCAAGCAGTACTTCTCCGGCGTCTGGCCCGCTGTCCAGCTGGCCTTCGTGTCCCGCTCGTCCGTGGGCACCCTGCCGCTGACCCAGCGCGTGACGGAGCGGAGCCTGGGCGTACCCCGCGCCTACGCCTCCTTCGCCGTACCGCTGGGCGCCACCACCAAGATGGACGGCTGCGCCGCGATCTACCCGGCCATCTCCGCGATCTTCGTCGCCCAGTTCTTCGGCATCCAGCTCAACTTCAGCCAGTACCTGCTGATCGCCCTCGTCTCCGTGCTGGGCTCCGCCGCGACGGCCGGCACCACGGGCGCCGTCGTGATGCTGACCCTGACGCTCTCCACGCTGGGACTGCCGCTGGCCGGCGTCGGCCTCCTGCTGGCGATCGACCCGATCCTGGACATGGGTCGCACTGCGGTCAATGTCGCCGGGCAGGCGCTGGTCCCCACAATCGTGGCCAAGCGCCAGGGCATCCTGGACGAGGCGCTGTACAACGCACCGCGCAACGGCGACCCGTTCGCGGACGACTCCGCCAGTGCAGATCCGACGGCGGCCGCTCCGGCAACTGAACGGGACGAACGCGAGCTGGCGGACGCCAAGGCGTAACCCCCTTCGTCACCGAAGCGCGAACGTACAGTTGAGGCCTCAAATCCACACGGGTTTGGGGCCTCAACTGTATGTCCCCGCTGATGTGGTGGGACGTCCTAGCGGCCGCCGCCGCCGATCACGCCGTTTTCCACGGCCTTGGTGACGGCGTCGGCTTCCGCCTGGGTGAGCTTGCCGTCCGCGACAGCCTTGTCCAGCCGGGACTTCAGGGCCGCGGCGCGCTCGGACCGTTCCTCGGCGCGCAGCTCCTCAAGTGCGGAGGTGACCTTGGATTGGTCTATCCCAAGCGACTCCGCGAGGGACTTGGCCAAGGCGGCTTCCCTGGCCGCACGGTCCGGCTTCTCTCCCTCGGCGGGCCGTGTGGCCGGCTTGTTGGCATCGCGGAACGCCTTCAGCGCCTCCGTAACCTTTGCCTCGTCAACACCGAGCTTGGCCGCAAGCTCCGATGCCTGCACGCCCACTCCGTGCCCGTGGCGGCCGCCCTTGTGGCCGCGGTCGTGGCCGTCGGTGTTGGCATCGGCCGATGCGCTGGCCGACGGAGTGGGAGTCGGAGTGGTGGCTGCGGACGCAATTCCGCTGACGCCGATCCCGGCCCCGACAACCAGGGCAGCGGCGCCCAGGCCGAGGCCCAACTTCTTTCTGCTGGTCATGGCACGTCTCCTCGATCCGCCGCAGCTGCGCGGCTACTTCAGGTGGCAGGTACAGTACGCCTACCTTCCTCAAGGCTCCGGCATCCACTTATGGAAGACCTGTCATGAAGCTGTTAGGAAGCTGTGAATCGGACATTCTGAGAAACTTGCACAGAGTGTAAAAATGCACGTAGTGTAATGCCGTGCCACCCACCCAGAATGCGCCAGCCATCCCGCCGCGCAGTGAAACCGCCGAACCGCCGCCGCCCTCGCGCCGGGAACTCAACAAAGCCGCAACACGCCAGGCCATTACCGATGCCGCCCTGCAGCTCCTGCGCAGCAAGGGGCCGGGAAACTTCACGGTGGAGGACATCGCTGACGCCGCAGCGATATCGCGGCGCACCTTCTTTAATTACTTCAGCAGCACCGAGGCGGCACTCGCCTCCGTGACCCACGGCTTCCTGGACAACGCGTTGGCGCAGTTCCGGCTGCGGCCCGCCGACGAGCCCATCCTTGAGTCGGCGAGGGCTGCACTGGTTCAGTTGGCCGACCCCATGACGGTGGCCCCCATGGCCGAGCTGTACAGCCTGGCGCAGTCCAATCCGCAGCTCAACCGTTCCGAACTTGAGGCGTGGGATCACTGCACCGCGGAAATCATCGATGCGGCCCGCGAACGTTTCGCACGGACCACGGGTGAGGAGCTCGACGAGCTTTACCTGCGCGCGCTTGCGGGGTCCATCATCTCCTGCGGAAAAGCCGCCATGGACGTCTGGTTCGCCGAGCGCGGCGCAGACCTCTCCGCCACGTCGCTTGCAAGGCTCCGCCAGCTCCTGATCGACGCCATGGGCCTCCTTGGCTCAGGCTTTACGCCCACCGCCAACCTCTCCACAGATCGGCACTGACATGGCCCTCTTCCTCTACCGCCTCGGCAAGTTCTCGTATCGCCGCCGCTGGCTGGTCATTTCGCTCTGGCTGGCAGCGCTTGTGGCCGTGGGCGGGTCTGCCGCCGCCTTCCACGGCACGCTGTCCAACAACTTCCAGATCCCCGGCACCGAAACGCAGCAGATGGCGGACAAGCTCAAGAAGGAGCTTCCCTCGTCCTCCGGCGGCTCGGCAAGCGTGGTGTTCGAAGCCAACGACGCCCGGTTCAGCCAGGCCGGAAGGGATGCGGTCACGGCTGCGCTGACGAAACTCGAGACCCTTCCCGATGTCCAGGGCACGGTCGATCCCTTCGCCACCCAGGCGCAGCTGGACAAGGCTGTCGCAGATCTCGACGCCGGCAGGGAGCAGTCCGCGGCCGGCAAGGCGCGGCTGGACCAGGCCGCTGCCGAGCTTGCCGCCGGAAAGGCACAGCTGGGAGCAGCAGAACAGCAGATGGCGGCCGCCGGTTTGCCTGCTGCCGCGATTGAGGCACAGCTCGGCAAGCAGAAAGCAGCCCTCGCCGAGGGCCAAGCCAAGCTCGACGCCGGTACTAAGGAACTGGAAGCGGGCGAAGCCAAGCTTGCGCTTGGCGCCCGCCAGCTGGAAGCCTCGAAGGGCCTCCGCTTCGTCTCCGAGGACGGCAAGGCCGCAATCGCACAGGTCCAGTTCAGGACCTCCATCAACGGCCTGACGCCCGACGTCCGCCAGCAAGTCCAGGACATCGTCAAGGAGGTCTCGGCCGCCAACGTCACTGCCCTGCCCAGCAAGGAAATCAGCGAGGACATCTCCGAACTCTTTGGCACCGCCGAGATCATCGGCATCGCCGTTGCGGCCCTGGTCCTGGTGTTGATGCTCGGGACCCTGATCGCCGCCGGGCTTCCGCTGCTGATGGCCGTCGTCGGCGTGGCCGTCGGTGTGGGCGGAACGATCGCCCTGAGCGGTGCCACGGAAATGAGTTCCATCTCGCCCATGCTGGCGCTGATGCTCGGCCTGGCAGTGGGAATCGACTATTCGCTCTTCATCGTCAACCGGCACCGCAGCCAGTTGCTGACCGGCATGGACGCTGAGGAATCGGTGGCCCTGGCCACTGGTACTTCGGGCAACGCCGTGATGTTCGCCGGACTGACCGTCATCATCGCCCTGGCTGCCCTGGTGGTCCCCGGCCTTCCGTTCCTGGCAGTTATGGGTCTCTCCGCTGCCGCCACAGTGGCCGTCGCCGTCGTCGTTGCCTTGACCCTGACCCCCGCTGTTCTCTCCCTGGTGGGCCGGAAGCTGATCTCCAAGCGTGCTTGGGCCAAGGCGGAGAAGCACAACGCCGCCCCGGGGCACGACACTGAGGACCGCACCAGGGACGAATACCGCAGCAGCCACGGCTGGGGCGGCATGGTCACCAATCACCCGTGGCTGGCCCTGTTGGCCGGCGTCGTCCTGCTCGGTGTGGTGGCGCTGCCCGCCAGCCAGCTCCGGCTGGCTTTGCCGGATGCCAGTTCCGAGCCGGTCGCCTCGCAGGCCTTCAAGGCCTATGACGTCACCAAGCGGAGCTTCGGCGAGGGCATGACCGGCCCGATCATTGTGGTGGGCGACCTTCCTGAGGGACTCAGCGACGCCGAGGCACAGGCCAAGCAGTTCGATGTCGCGGACATTCTGCGGGAAACCGGAAATGTCACCGCTGCCGTGCCGCTGGCACTGAGCGAGGACCGCCGCACCGCGGTGTTCCAAGTCATTCCCAATGAAGGGCCGGCCAGCGCGAGCACCGTGCAGGTGGTCTCCGAACTCCGAGCCGAAAAGGGCCAGATCAGGGACTCCACCGGCGTCAGCATCGGGCTCACCGGACAGACCGCCGGCAACGTCGACGTATCCACCAAACTCGGTGACGCGCTGCCGCCGTACTTGGCGATCGTAGTTGGTCTCTCCTTGATCCTGCTGCTGCTGGTGTTCCGCTCCATCTGGGTGCCGCTGCTGGCCACCGGGGGCTTCCTGCTCTCGCTCGCCGCAGCGTTCGGCGCGGTCGTGGCTGTGTACCAGTGGGGCTGGCTCGGAGCGGTGTTCGGCGTCGAAAATCCCGGTGCCGTGCTGAGCTTCCTGCCGATCATCCTGATCGGCGTGCTGTTCGGGCTGGCCATGGACTACCAGGTATTCATCACCTCCGGCATGCGGGAATCGTTCATGCACGGGGAATCAGCCAAGCACGCCGTCCGGTCGGGATTCAGCCACGCGGCCGCGGTGGTCACAGCCGCCGCGATCATCATGGTCAGCGTGTTCTCCGGCTTCATCTTCTCGCACCTGAACATGGTCCGGCCGCTTGGGTTCGCCATGGCCTTCGGCGTGCTGATTGATGCCTTCGTGGTCCGCATGACGATCGTCCCTGCCGTGATGTACCTGCTCGGCGAAAAGGCATGGTGGCTGCCGCGCTGGCTGGACCGCATCCTGCCGGACGTGGATGTGGAGGGGGCGAAGCTCCGCAAACCTACGCCGGCCGCCGATGTGGAACCGGAAGAAGTCGGCGCACGCTGACAGGCCTCCTCTAGTCCGCCACAGGCCGCCCGCTGATCAACTGATCGGCGGGCCGCCTGTTTGTGCGGGTCAAATTCTGTGGGCCCTGTTCTCCGTGCCGCGTTCTCTGGGACCGTGCCGGAGTTAGGCCGCAACTGGGGCACCACGCCGTGACCGGAGGGTACGCCTGTGAACCTTGGCACGATGGCGGAGCTCTTTCCGACGACTGGAATCTTCTCGGTAGCGGATTTCTTCCGGGTGGCCGGAGTCTGTGGCCGGGCTGCCTCGTTGACTCCCCGGCAGCGGCGGCGCAGTGGAGTGATAGGTGTGGCCGTTGGGAGTTGTCAGTTGGATGCCATGCCTGGCCCTACCGGGACCACTCGTCCCGGCGGGAACACTCGTTCCGGCGGGTGCGTTTGGTGCGTTGGCCGGGTGTGCTCTCCAGCCCGGCGTTTCCTTGTTGTGGTTGCAGGCTTCGCAGAGCCCGGCACCGTTGCCCGCCGTTGTAGCGCCACCGCCGTGCCAGGGAACGATATGGTCCAGGTGCCGGATGGGAGCATCACAGTACGGGGTTCGGCACGTGTCGTCGCGGGCCTCGATGAACCGCCGGAGCCCCGCCGGGAAAAGTCTCGCCCGGGAGTCCATCGCCACCAACTCACCCGTGCCCGGGGCTGTGTACAGGCGGCGGATCCACGTATTGAACGCTTGGTCCCCGTCCTTCGAGTCCGACCCAGTGGCCTCATTACTAAGCACGTTGCGCGCCCAGCCGCCGGGAACTACACCGTAGCCGGGCAGGCGGGCCGGTTCGCTGTCGCCCTGGAAGAGGGTGCGGTCGGTCATCACCAGCTGGATCTCAATACCGCTGATCCCGCCCGGTGTGCCCGTGACGCGTTCAACCAGGTCGTCCGCCATGATCTGCCCCCGGGAGCGGATGTCCCCGGACGACCGCAAAGTATCAGCCTGCCGGATCAGTGCAGCGTGGACCGCAACACCGGCCGAAACCGGCAACAGGGCCGTCAGATAGCACATCGTGTCAGGGGCGGGACGGAGACTCACATGCCGCTCCGTCACAGCATGCGCAGCACGTTTCGCGACAGAGCGCGGATCCAGCCGGTACGCCGCGGCCCGGGCCGCACCAACAAGGGCCCGGTCACCGGCCCCGGCCAGCGCCCCGGAATCCGGCGCCAGTTCCTGATCGACCGCACACCGGTCGTCCGCCGACAGGCACGCCGTCTCACGCACCAGCAACGTGGCCCGCCACTCACTCAACTGCCCCGCTTCCAAGGCAGCAAGCGTGTGCGGCATCTCCGTCACCAAAGCCTTCGCCAGACCCAGCAACCGGCTCCCCTTCGCCGGAGACTCCCGCCGGGCCAGCGCAACCTGCGCCCCGACACCCGCCCCGAGCTGGTCTGCGGGGACCCCGGCAATCGACTGCGCCCGGCGCTGCAGCAGATCAAAGGCCACCGTCAACCGGGCCTGACGGGCAGCCAACGCAGACTTCCGATCCTCCAATGCCCGGATCTCATCGATCAAGCCCGCACCACCGTCCCCGGGCGGAACACCGTCCAGCCCCCAGGCCGGGTCCTGAGTTGCCGGCCCCTGACCACAGCTGCAAGCGCGACCGCACCCCACCGCCAGTGCCGGCGTCTCGTCGGATCCCCCAAGACCGTCCATAGCTCAGGTGTCTCTCTGGGCCCTGACATTAATGTTTCTGGCATTGGCTGCCTTGGTAACCGCGCTGGCATTAGCTGCCACGAGACAAATCACGGCCTGCCGAAGCCGGCCAGCGGCTTCCCCTGCCATTGGGGAGGTCCCCAAACCGGTCGTAGCTATGGGCGCACGACTGAGGACAGCTGCCACTTCGAGACGGGTCCGGACAGTGTTCACCGCGGAGTTCAGCTCATCCAACGTCCGGTTACATTCGATCAAGCCGGGAATATCCGGGGGCAAGGTGAATTCCTGGAGCAAACAGTCGAGCATCGCGCTCAGACTGTGGAGGTCGTAATGATCGCGTCCGGCCATTGCCCCTGCCGTTTCCGGTCCATGTTTCCCGTCCATGAACCCACTATCCCGCCGACCTCCGACAATAAGCCGAGCGATAAAGACCTGAGCGAAAAGAGCGGCGACAAGGCGACTCAGAGGGAACTAGGCTGGACCGGTGACCCGCCTCATTCTTGCCTCCCAGTCCCCCGCACGCACCAAGCTGCTGAGCCATGCCGGCATCCGGCACGAGATCCTCGTCTCCGACGTGGACGAGGACGCAGTCCAGGCCCGCTACGGCGTGACGGACCCACACGACACCGCCCTGCTGCTGGCCCGCGCCAAGGCGGAGGCCGTGGCCTCGCTGCCCGAGGCGGAGGGTGCCCTGGTGCTCGGCTGCGATTCCGTCTTCGAGTTCGACGGAGAGGCACACGGCAAACCGTACACGGCCGACGTCGCCAAAGAGCGGATGCTGCGCATGAGCGGCGCCATGGGCGTGCTGCACACGGGCCACTGGCTGGTGGACTGCCGCGACACCGAGCCGGACGACGACGCCGACGCCGAATCCGGTTCCGACACCGGCACCGGCACCGGCGCCACCCTGGGCTCCGTCACCTCCGCGGAGGTCCACTTCATGGATATGAGCGTCGACGAAATCGACGCCTACATCGCCACCGGCGAGCCGCTCCAGTGCGCCGGTTCGTTCACGATCGACGGCTACGGCGGGGCCTTCATCCGCAAGGTCGACGGCGACCCGCACACCGTCGTCGGGCTTTCCATTTCCACCCTCCGCGCGCTGCTGGGCCAGGCGCGGGTGGGCATTACGGAGCTGTGGACCGGCGGCGCCATTGACCCCGCAGAAGTCCGCGCTGAGTGAGCCAATTCGCAACTCTTTGTAGCTTCCCTACAAAGGACCGGAGCTTTACACGCGGAATCCGCAAGTAATATCGGCGGAACCCTCAAAATCGCGCTAGGCTCCCTGAAGGAAAGAAGGAGACGCCTTGTCAGCAAATACGGAGCAGTCCGCAAGTCCAGAGCAGTCCACCGCCCCCAGCCACGCAGGTGCCGCCCTGACGAGCTCCAAGCGGCTGAGCAAAGTCCTGATCGCCAACCGCGGTGAAATCGCGGTGCGCATCATTCGCGCCGCCCGCGACGAAGGGATCTCATCGGTGGCCGTCTACGCCGACCCGGACCGTGACGCCCTGCACGTGCGCCTCGCGGACGAAGCCTACGCGCTGGGCGGCAACACTGCCGCCGAGTCCTACCTGGTGATGGAAAAGCTCATCGAGGTTGCCCACGAGTGCGGCGCTGACGCCATCCACCCCGGCTACGGCTTCCTGGCCGAAAATGCCCAATTCGCGGCCATGGTCATCGGCGCCGGCATCACGTGGATCGGCCCGTCCCCCGAGGCGATCTCGGCCCTCGGCGACAAGGTCCAGGCCCGCCACATCGCCGAAAAGGTGGGCGCCCCGCAGGTCCCCGGCACGGCCGACCCCGTGGAATCAGCCGAGGAAATCCTCGAGTTCGTTGACAAATTCGGACTGCCCGTGGCCATCAAGGCTGCCTTCGGCGGCGGCGGGCGCGGCATCAAGGTGGCCCGCACCCGCGAAGAGATTCCCGAACTTTTTGAATCCGCCGTCCGCGAGGCCGTCGCTGCTTTCGGCCGCGGAGAGTGCTTCATCGAGCGATTCCTGGACGCCCCCCGCCACGTAGAAACCCAGTGCCTGGCGGACGCCTACGGCAACGTCGTGGTGGTTTCCACCCGCGACTGCTCCCTGCAGCGGCGCAACCAGAAGCTTGTGGAAGAAGCCCCGGCACCCTTCCTCACCGAAGAGCAGAACCGCCGCCTGTACGACTCGTCCAAGGCCATCCTCAAGGAAGCCGGCTACCTCGGTGCCGGAACCTGCGAATTCCTGGTAGGCCAGGACGGCACCATCTCCTTCCTGGAGGTCAATACCCGCCTCCAGGTGGAGCACTGCGTTTCCGAGGAAGTCACCGGAATCGACCTTGTCCGCGAACAGTTCCGGCTGGCCCGCGGCGAAAAGCTGGGCTATGACGATCCCGAAGTGCGGGGACACTCCATTGAATTCCGCATCACGGGCGAAGACCCGGGCCGCAACTTCATGCCTGCCCCCGGCACCATCACCACGCTGAAAAACCCCACAGGACCCGGCATCAGGATTGACTCCGGCGTGGAGCAGGGCGATGTCATCAGCGGCAACTTCGACTCGATGCTCTCCAAGCTGATCGTCACAGGCGCCACCCGCGAGCAAGCACTGCAGCGCTCCCGCCGGGCCCTGGAGGAGATGGTGGTGGAGGGCATTCCCACCGTCATTCCGTTCGACCTCGCTGTGGTCACCAACCCCGACTTTGCCCCTGCGGAAGGACCGTTCAAGGTCCACACCCGCTGGATCGAGACGGCTTTCGTCAACGACATTCCGGCATGGACGCCTAACGGCGCCGAGGGTGAAGCGCCCGACGCCGGCGATCGCCAGCGCGTCGTCGTCGAGGTGGGCGGCAAACGACTTGAGGTGGTGCTGCCGGCGTCGCTCGGCTCGTTCAGCACCGGCGGCGGTTCCGCCAAGCCGGCCAAGGCCAAGAAGCGCTCCCGCTCCGGCGGACCGGCTGCAGCCGCCGGCGGCAACGCCTTGACCTCTCCCATGCAGGGGACCATCGTCAAGGTGGCCGTCGCCGAAGGCGACGTTGTTGCCGAAGGCGATCTCGTCGTCGTACTCGAAGCGATGAAGATGGAGCAGCCGCTCACGGCGCACCGGGGCGGCACCATCACCGGACTTGCCGCCACCGCCGGCGAGACGGTGTCCGCCGGTGCCGTGATCGCCACGATCGAGGACTGATCCGGCCGGCTCACCTTCAGCTCGAACCACAGCATTACCAGCCGCCCCCCCGGCGCGCCCATGGCGCCCGGGGGCGGCTGCATGCAGACTTAGCGTGTGAAGCCATTTCTCCTTCTTGCATCGCGCGCCGAGGACAGGGCAGCCGAGGAAGAATACGAGGCCTACCTGCGCTATGGCGGCCTTGAGCCCGCGCAACTCCGGCGCATCCGGATGGAAGCCGGGCCCCTGCCGGAGCTGGACCTGTCCGACTACTCCGGCGTGATTGTGGGCGGCAGCCCCTTTACATCCAGCGACCCGGCGGACCACAAAAGCGCAGCCCAGCACCGGGTGGAGCGTGAACTGCGCCAGCTGCTGGACCGCATTGTGCCGGCCGACTTTCCGTTCCTGGGGGCCTGCTACGGGGTCGGCACGCTCGGCCTGCATCAGGGAGCAGTCATCGACAGGACGTACGGCGAGGGGCTGGGCGGCACCACCATCAAGCTGACGGCGGAAGGACTGCAGGATCCCCTCCTGCGCGGGCTGCCGGAAAGCTTCACGGCCTTCACCGGCCACAAGGAAGGCTGCACCGTCCTCCCCTCCCACGCGGTACTGCTGGCCAGTTCGGCGGCCTGCCCGGTGCACATGTTCCGGATCAAGGCCAACCTGTACGCCACCCAGTTCCACCCGGAACTGGATGCGGAAGGGCTGGTCACCAGGATCGACATCTACCGCCATGCCGGCTACTTCCCGCCGGAATCGGCCGAAACACTGATGAATGACGCCCGGCAGTTCACCGCCACTGAACCGATGAAGATCCTCCGCAACTTCGTGGAGCGCTACGCGAAGTAGCGCCGGAAACGACAAATGCCCGGTCCCCCCAAGGGGAACCGGGCATTTGTTGCGAGCGAAACGGGTCAGGCTACGTTGTTCTCGTAATCCAGGTCCCGGGTTTCCTTGCTCAGGAACAGGGCGATGAGGGTCAGCACGGCCATGGAGCTGAGGTAGACACCCACCAGCACGGGGCTTCCCTTCGCCGTCTCCCAAAGCCAGACCGCGATGAACGGGGCCACGGCAGCACCCAGGATGCTGGAAACGTTGTAGCTGACAGCTGATCCCGTGTAGCGCACGTTGGTGGGGAAAAGCTCCGGAAGCAGCGCGCCCATGGGACCGAAGGTCAGGCCCATCAGGGTGAAGCCGAGGATCAGCAGGGCCATGGTGCCCACGAAGCCGCCGCTGAACAGCGGAACGAACAGCATGCCAAAGACGAATATCCCGGCGGTAACGCCGATGAGCATCTTGCGGCGGCCGTACTTTTCAGCCAGCGGGCCGGAGACCAGGGTGAAAATCCCGAAGAACACGACGCCGGCAATCAACATCCAGAGGAAGTCGTTGCGGGTGAAGCCAAGGCCGGGGACGAACGCGGCGGCTGCAGCCTCGGTCATCGGCTTCCCTGCCTTTTCCGCGGCTGCCTTGGCGGCGTCCAGCGTGGCGGGGCGTGTTCCGTAGGTGAGCGTGAACGTGGTCATCAGGTAGAACAGCACGTACGTGGCCAGCATGATGAACGTGCCCAGGATGAGCGGGCGCCAGCTGGTCTTGAAGACGCGGGCCAGCGGGAGCTTGGCAACCTCGTTGGACTCCAGCACCTTGGTGAAGGCGGGGGTCTCGATCAGCTTCAGGCGAACGTAGAGCCCGATGATCACCATAACCGCGCTGAGCAGGAACGGAACGCGCCATCCCCAGGCTTCAAACGCCTGCGGTGAAAGCGTGTAGCTGGCCACCAGGAAGATCACGTTGGCAATGATGAACCCGATGGGTGCACCCAGCTGCGGGAACGTGCCGTAGATGGCGCGCTTGTTGGCGGGGGCGTTCTCGGTGGCCAGGAGCGCTGCGCCGCTCCACTCCCCGCCGAGGGCAAGGCCCTGGGCGAAGCGCATGACCACCAGCAGCGCCGGAGCCCAGAAGCCCCAGCCCGGAACCAGTGCGGTGGGGAGGCAGCCGATCAGGAACGTGGCGATACCCATGGTCAGCAGCGATGCCACCAGGGTGCCCTTGCGGCCGAACTTGTCCCCGAAGTGGCCGAAGACAATCGATCCGAGCGGGCGGGCAATGAACGCGACGCCGAACACGGCGAAGGAGCTCAGCAGCTGGGTGGTCTCGTTCTGTCCGGGGAAGAACAGCTTGGGGAATACGAGCACAGCGGCCGTGGCGTAGACGTAGAAGTCGTAGAACTCAACGGTGGTGCCGATGAGGCTGGCGACGATCACGCGCCCGCGCGAGTTAACCTGCTTGGCTGACCCCGGCTGCGGTGAGGTGGCAGTGGATGACATGTAGTAACGCTTTCGTGAGAAACCGGGCGGGTGCCCCAAAAGACTGCCCGGCTAAGGGATACGTATCTCTCAATAATAGTTCCCGCCGTCCAGCGACTGGACAAACAGTCCACTATGCGGACTTTTCGATTCGTCTCACTAATTGCGCCTCACGCCGTCACAAATGCCCCGATAGGCAAACTTCACAGCACGTTAACAAACGGCGACGCTTCACGAAACGCGGGCTCCCTACCTTTGAAGAACAACAAACCCCCGAAGGAGGTACACCGTGACTGTTGACCGCACGGCAGAGGCCGGCGCACAGCCCGGCACTACCCGCACCGTTCACGCCCCCGCCCTTGAAGTCCGCCCCGGTCGCTGGATCGCCAACTGGGATGCCGAGAACAAGGAGCAGTGGGAAACCCAGGGCCGCTCCATCGCCCGGCGCAACCTGAACTGGTCCATCTTCGCCGAATTCCTCGGCTTTGTCGTCTGGCAGCTCTGGTCCATCGTGGTGGTCCAGCTCCCCGCGGCAGGCTTCACATTCTCCACCTCTGAAATCTTCTGGCTGATCTCCATGCCCAGCCTGGTGGGTGCCACCCTCCGCATCCCCTACACGTTCATGGTTCCGAAGTTCGGCGGCCGCAACTGGACCATCGTCTCGGCCCTGCTGCTCCTGATCCCCTCCATCGGACTGGCAATGTGTGTCTCCAACCCGGAGACCCCGTTCGGTGTCATGCTCCTGGTGGCAGCACTTGCAGGCTTCGGCGGCGGAAACTTCGCCAGTTCCATGGCCAACATCACGTTCTTCTACCCCGCCCGCGAAAAGGGCTGGGCCCTGGGCTTGAACGCCGCCGGCGGCAACATGGGTGCCGCCGTCGCACAGCTTGCTGTGCCGATCGCCATCACGCTCCTGGCCGCCGGAACCGTCAACCTTCCGATCGCAGGCCTCATGTGGGTCCCGCTGATCCTGCTCGCAGCGTTCGGCGCCTACAAGTACATGGACAACCTCACCAGCGCCAAGGGTGACGTGGCAGGCTCGATCGCCGCGCTGAAGGAACCGCACCTGTGGATCATGGCGCTGCTGTACATCGGCACCTTCGGATCGTTCATCGGCTTCGCCGGTGTATTCCCCAAGCTCATCAAGGACTACTTCCCCGCCTTCTCCTCCATCGGCGTGGGCACAGTGGCTCTCTCGCTGGCCTTCCTCGGCCCGCTGGTTGGTTCCCTGGCCCGCCCCTACGGCGGCCGCATGGCGGACCGCATGGGCGGCGCCCGCATGACCGTCGCCGCCTTTGCTTCCATGGCCGTCATCACCCTCACGATGATCTGGACGCTGCCGCTGAAGAACTTCTGGCTTTTCCTGGTCCTCTTCCTGATGCTCTTCACCGCCAGCGGCTTCGGAAACGGCGCCACCTACCGGATGATCCCCATCATCTTTGCCACCAACAGCCGGGCAGCACGCAACGGCGCCAGCACGGTGCAGACCCAGCGACTGGCTTCCTCCGCCCTGGGCCTGATCTCGGCAATCGGCGCATACGGCGGGTTCGTCATCCCGCAGGTGCTGAACGCCTCCAACACGGCCAGCGGTTCCTACACCCCCGCTTTCTACGGCTTCGTCGGGGCTTACGTCCTGATGCTGGTGGTCTGCTGGGGCTGCTACATCCGCAATGCCAACCGAAATGCGATGGGACACGTCTAACATGACCACAAGCGCCGACACGCACTGCCCCTACTGCGCTTTGCAGTGCGCCATGACGCTGAAGTCCCCAGCGGCTCTGACCCCGGCTGTCCAGCCGGGGTCAGACCCCGTGCCGGCTCCATCCGCCCAGAGCGTGACCGCCACGGCTGGACCCGTCCTCGAAGTTTCCGGCCGCGACTTTCCCACCAACCGCGGCGGACTCTGCCGCAAGGGGTGGACCTCAGCGTCCCTTCTGAGCCACCCCGGACGTGTCACCGAGCCTATGCTGAAGGGTTCCGACGGCGTGCACCGCCCCGTCAGCTGGGATGACGCACTGAAGCTCATCACCGCAGCAGTGAAGGACACCCGCGCCCGATACGGCGCGGACGCCGTCGGCGTTTTCGGCGGCGGCGGCCTGACCAATGAGAAGGCTTACATGCTGGGCAAATTTGCCCGGCTGGCCCTCGGCACGTCCCGGATCGACTACAACGGGCGGTTCTGCATGTCCTCCGCGGCCGCCGCCGGTATGCGCGCCTTCGGCGTTGACCGCGGCCTGCCGTTCCCGCTGACAGATCTCGACGGTGCCAGCACCATCCTGATGCTCGGCTCCAACGTTGCCGAGACCATGCCGCCCTTCGTCCAGCACCTCCAGGGCGCGCGCGACGCCGGCGGGCTGATAGTGGTGGACCCCCGCCGTTCCGCCACGGCGGCGTTCACGTCCGACGGCGGCGGCCTGCACCTCCAGCCCCTGCCGGGCACCGACCTCACCCTCCTCCTGGGCCTCTCCCACGTGGTGATCCACGAAGGCCTGGCGGACACCGACTTCATCCAGGCGCGCACCAGCGGTTTCGAAGCCCTGTCCCGCAGCGTCAACGCCTTCTGGCCAGAGCGCGTCCAATCCCTCACCGGTGTGCCCGCGGACCTTGTCCGCGAGACGGCCCGCAGGCTGGCCCATGGGGCCACCAAGGGCGGAAGCTACATCCTGACCGGCCGCGGTGTGGAGCAGCACGTGGATGGCACGGACACCGCCACAGCCGCCATCAACCTCAGCCTGCTGCTCGGCCTGCCGGGTTCCGCCCGCAGCGGCTACGGCACCCTCACCGGCCAGGGCAACGGCCAGGGCGGCCGCGAGCACGGCCAGAAGGCAGATCAGCTCCCCGGTTACCGCAAGATCACCGACCCCGCCGCCCGTGCGCACGTGGCCGGGGTGTGGGGCGTGCCGGAATCGCTGATTCCCGGCCCCGGCCTGCCCGCCGTCCAGCTCCTGAAGTCCCTCGGCCAGCCCGACGGCGTCCGTTGCCTCTTCGTGCACGCCTCAAACATCGCTGTGGCCTCCCCCGATGCCAACGCGGTCATTGCCGGCCTGCGCAGCCTGGACTTCCTGGTGGTCTGCGATTTCTTCGTCTCCGAGACGGCGGCCGAAGCCGACCTCATCCTGCCGGTCCTTCAGTGGGCCGAGGAGGAAGGCACGCTGACCAACCTCGAGGGACGCGTCCTGCGCCGCCGCCGTGCCCTGCAGCCGCCGGCCGGGGCCCGCAGTGAACTCTGGATCATGGCGCGGCTCGCCGAAGCGCTCGATGCCCCGTCCACCTACAGCGAGGATCCCGAGACGGTCTTCGAGGAGCTTCGCCTGGCCTCAGCCGGCGGGCTCGCCGACTACTCCGGGATCGACTACGCCATGCTGGACCGCGGCGAGGCCGCGTACTGGCCCTACCCTGTGGGAAGCACCGGCACGCCTCGGCTGTTCCTGGACGGCTTCGCCCACGCCGATGGCAAGGCGGTGATGACCCCGGTGGCGCCCCGCCGCCGTCGTGCTCCTGCTGCAGGTCCCGCCACAGATATCAGGCGGGACCTCATAGGCGCCAAACCCATGACGCTCATCACCGGCCGCCTGCTGGAGCACTACCAGTCCGGATCGCAGACACGCCGCGTGTCCGAGCTGCTGGAGTCCCAGCCGGAGGCCAAGATGCAGATTCACCCTGCCGCGGCCGCGTCCATGGGCATCACCGACGGGGCGTTCGTGTCGGTGGCCAACGAGCGCGGCGAGGTGCTCTGCCGGGCCGAACTCAGCACGGCCATTCGGCCCGAGACGGTCTTCCTGCCGTTCCACTTCCCGGAGCTCGAGAGCGCCAACCGCCTGACGGAGGCCGCCACGGATCCCATCTCCGGGATGCCCGAGTTCAAATTCAACAAAGTGTGGGTCCGGGCGGCCGCAAACGGACTTCAGCACAGCGTTCTTCAAGCATCGGAGGCCTCATGAGTGAGCAGATTGTAGTTGTTGGCTTTGGTCCGGTTGCCGCACGTCTGATCGACGAGCTGCTGCCGGCAGTGCGCAGCGGGCTCGCGCGCCTGACGGTGATCGGCGAGGAAGCAGACGCCGCATACAACCGCGTGCTCGTGGCCGACCTCGGCGTCGGGCGCACCACGGCCGCGGCGCTGGCGCTGTCCGATGCCGCTGCCCTGATCGCCGACGGCGTGGATGTCCGGCTCGGTGTCCGCGTCCGCCGCGTGGACCGCGCCCGCCAGCAGGTCATCCTCACCGATGGCACCACGCCGCACTATGACCGCCTGGTGTTCGCCACCGGCTCCCGTCCGGTTATTCCCAACCTGACCGGCCTCAACCCGGACCCGGCCCACCCTGTGCTGCCCGCCGGCGTGACCGCCCTGCGTGACCTGCGCGACGCCGAGGTGCTTCGTGCGGCCGTTTCCGGCGGCAAGCGCGTGGTTGTCCTGGGCGGCGGCGTCCTCGGACTCGAGACGGCACTGGCCGCCGCAGAGGAAGGCGCTACCGTGACCGTGGTCCACAACGGACCGCACCCGCTCGGCCGCAACATCGACCGCGGCGGCGGTGCGGTGCTGGCTGCCAACCTGCGCAACTGCGGCGTCCGGATGGCCGGCAATGCCCGCTCCACCGGCCTGGAGCACAACGCTCCCGACGGCGGGTTCTCCGCCTTGCTGCTCGCTGACGGTTCAGCGATCGACGGCGACCTGCTGGTGCTGTCCTGCGGCGTGCGGCCCCGCGTGGAACTGGCCGAAGGCTGCGGGCTGTCTACGGCCACGGGCATCCTGGTGGACCACAAGCTGCGGGCACACCACGAGCCGCACATTTTCGCGATCGGCGACTGCGCCGAAGTCCGCTGCCCGGATCCGTCCTGCAGCGACTGCCGCACCGCCCCCGGCCCATCCGGCCTGGTGGGACCCGGCTGGCGGCAGGCCGAATGGCTCGCCGAGTACCTGACGCTTCTTGCGGAGGGATCAGCCGAAGCATCGGCTGAAGGCGGCAGCGAGGCCGCGTTGGCGGAGGTCGCCAACGCCCTGCCGGAACTCCCGATGGAGAAGCCGGGCGTCATTGTCCTCAAGGCACGCGGCCTGAACATGGCCGTGGCCGGCGACAACGCCGCCGAACCGTGGGACGAGGAAGTACTCACGGCCGGCGCCGTCGACGGCCGCCCGCGCCTGCAGATTGCGCAATGGGCGGATCCGGAACACGGCCGCTACGTCAAAATGACCACGCGCGGCGGAGTCCTGGAAGGCCTCGTGGCCGTGGGGATGCCGCGCACTGCGGCCGAGCTCGTGTCGCTGTTTGAGCGCGGCGACGAACTCCCGGCCGACAGGTCGCTGCTGCTGCGGCTGGACGGCCCGGACCAGCTGGCTGCCGCTGCCAACACCGACCCGGCGCGCACCGTGTGCCGGTGCGCCGGCGTCAGCGGAACCAAGATCCAGGACGCCGTTGCCGAGGGATGTTCCACCGTGGCCGAGGTTTCCGGAGCCACCCGCGCGGGCACCGGCTGCGGCGGCTGCCACTCCGACATCAAGGACATCATCGAAAAACACTTCCAGGCGGCAACAGCCGCCTGACGTGACGTGAAGCGGCAGGGGCCCCGCGGGGGTCCCTGCCGCTTCTGCGTCCCCGCCTGCTAGCCTGAACCATCATCGAGGGTTGGGGGTGCAGTGAACCAGGCTGCGTGGGGCGTTCTGGCTGCAGGGACACTGTTGGCTTCGGGGTGCGCCGCCCCAGTGGCGGGGCCGGCTGCGTCCGGTACAGAACCAGGCGTCCAGCAGGCTACTGCCACCGTTGCCGCGTCGCCGGAAACGTCCGGCCCCCTTCCGGATCCTCCCTCCGGGCTTCCGTCGTCCGGGCTTCCCTCGTCCGGGCTTCCGGTGCCGGACTTCTGCGCGGCCGGAGAGATATATTTGGCGCGTTTTCCGGGGCTGTCACGCTATGAGCCCGAAAGCGAAGCCCCGGAGCCCCAGGACTCGAGCGGCTGCGCCTATTCTGAAGCAGCCGGTGACGAAACCAGACCGTTTGCCGTGCTGACTTTTGCCGAACTATCAGAGGCCGACGAGATCCAGGCGTTGCTGACCGCCAGCTGTACGTACAGTGCGTTGACTCCCGGGGTGACACACATCGAGGCCCTCGCCCGCGAACGGGGGTGGTCCGCTTGGACCGCCACGGAAAAGGCTGGTGTCTATGAAGCCCAGGTCTGCACCGGCAGCCATATGTACAAGGCTTCTTTGGGCAACGTTCCTGGCACCATGCCGGAGGACGCCCTCAAGATCATTCTCGCTGTCATCCGCTAGGGACGCCCGCACGAGGTTTCGGAGGGACTTTGGACCCCTTGCCCTCCACAAGGGGCAAGGGGTGTCATGGAAGCTAGAGCCCGTGGATCCAAGGGAGGGTTGCCATGTTCGCCGTCACGATCTTCCTCGCCGCGGCCGCACTCATCGTGGTTGCCGCCGTGATGGGCATCGTCACCCTGCGGAAGCTGGACCGCTCCGCCCAGGCAAGAGCACTGATCTGGACGGCAACAGCCATCATGGCCGCGTTTACGGTCCTCGCCGGCCTGTTCATCAGCGGTTACGCCCTGACCGATCCCGGCGGCACCGAAGGCATCGCGATCGTCCTCTCCTGGGCTGTTCCGCTGGCCACGTTGGCCGTGTTTGCCTGGCTTCGTCCCGAGTGGGCTGCACCGGCGCTGGCCGTGCTGACCGCGTTGATGGTGGTGGCAGGGATGTGGTTCGCCGTGGATTCGGCATCGTGGCGCGCCTTCGAGAACGCCAACGGCCCGGTCCGCGCCGTCGCAATTCTGGTGCTCGCCCTACCGTCAGCAGTCCTGGGCTTGAAACGAACAGCCGCTGCGGGCTGGCTGCTCCTGGCCCTCGGCCTCGGACCCATAGCCTTCTCGGCCCTGGGAAGCCTCGCTGGAATAGTGTCCCTCTCAGCCATCAGCGTGATCCCGCTGATTACCGGGCTGGCGTACCTGGCCGCAGCCCGGATTTCCCGTCCCGCAGGTTCCACGGAAACCATCCGGGCCGCGCCTGCCTAGGCAGGGTCAATCACCGGACGTTACATGTGTACGTGCAGGCGGCGTGCCGCTTCCGAGATGGAACCACTGAGTGACGGGTACACCGTAAAGGTGCTGGCGACGTCGTCGACGTGCAGCTTCTGCGTCACCGCGAGGGAAATCGCGAAGATCAGCTCGGACGCGTTCGGGCCGACCACCACGCCGCCGATCACGGTGCCGGAACCCTTGCGGGCGAAGATCTTGATGAAGCCGTCGCGGTGGTTGCGCATCTTGGCGCGGGCATTGCTGCGCAGCGACAGCTTGATCACGTCGCCCTGGTATTTGCCGGAGTCGATCTCTGCCTCGGACACGCCGACTGACGCGATCTCCGGCGATGTGAAGATGTTGGAGGCCACCTGGTGCAGCTTCAGCGGGGTGACGCTGTCGCCCATGAAGTGGGCCACGGCGATGCGTCCCTGCATGGCAGCGACGGAGGCGAGGGCCAGGACGCCGGTGCAGTCGCCGGCCGCGTAGATGTTCGGTGCTGTGGTGCGGGAGACGCCGTCCACCTTGATGTGTCCGGCTTCGTTGAGGGCCACGCCGGCTTCCTCGAGGCCGATGCCTGCCGTGTTCGGGATGGAGCCCACGCAGACCAGGCAGTGGCTGCCGGTGACCTTGGAGCCGTCACCCAGGGTGACCACCACGCCGTCGTCCGTCCGCTCCACCGTTTCCGCGCGGGAGCGGGAGAGCACCTTTACGCCGCGGCGTTCAAAAACGCCTTCCAAGACCTCTGCGGCGTCGGTGTCCGAGCCCGGCAGCACACGGTCGCGGCTGGAAATCAGGGTGACCTTGGAGCCCAGGCCGTTGTAGGCGGACGCGAACTCCGCGCCGGTAACGCCGGAGCCCACCACGATGAGTTCCTCGGGGAGCTCGTCCATGTCATAGATCTGCGCCCAGTTCAGGATCCGCTCGCCGTCCGGCCGGGCGGTGGGAAGTTCGCGCGGGTGGGCGCCCACCGCGAGCAGGATGGTGTCCGCTTCCACCGTCTCGGTGCCGTCAGCAGTGAGGACCTCGATGGTGTGGCTGTCCAGCAGCCGGCCGGAGCCGATGAGGATGCGCACGCCCTGGTGTTCCAGCCCTGCCCGGATGTCCTCGGACTGCTTCCGCGCAAGGTTGAGCAGCCGGTCGTTGATGTGCTTGAGGTCCGCCCTCATCACCGGGGCGAAATCGCCGCCGTCGACGTCGAACTTCACTCCCAGCTCCCCCGCCTCACCGACGCGGGTCATCAGGTCTGCCGTCGCGATCAGGGTTTTGGAAGGCACGACGTCGGTAAGCACCGCCGAGCCGCCGAGGCCCGCCCGCTCAACGATGGTGACTTGCGCCCCCAGTGAGGCGGCCACCATGGCGGCTTCATAGCCGCCGGGCCCTCCGCCGAGTATTGCGATTCGAGGTGAGCTGAAATCCGGATGCGTAGTCACAAAGATCCATTCTCTACCCATGCGGCGCCGCACACCAATAAAAGGGACCTGCGCCACTGCTGGGCAGGGCTCCGCCGGCACGATAACTTGTACCAGTGAGTAATACAGAATTCCTGAACACGGACCCTTTTGACGCCGCCCGCGCGGCCGCGGACTATATCGCCGAGGAGACGGGCGTGGACAGCCACGACGTCGCACTGGTGCTCGGCTCCGGGTGGGGCGACGCCGCGGACCTGATCGGTGAAACCACAGCCACCCTGTCCGCGGACGAAGTGCCCGGCTTCCATGCGCCGGCGGTGGAAGGCCACGTAGGCACCATCCGCTCCGTCCTCACCCGGGAAGGCAAGCGCGCCCTGGTGCTCGGCGCCCGGACGCACTACTACGAAGGCAAGGGCGTCCGCGCCGTCGTGCACGGAGTACGGACCGCCGCGGCGGCCGGCTGCAAGGTCCTGGTGGTAACGAACGGCTGCGGCGGCCTCAACGAGGACTGGGCTCCCGGCACCCCCGTGCTCATCAAAGATCACATAAACCTCACCGCCACGTCCCCGCTGGAAGGCGCAACCTTCGTTGACCTGACAGATCTCTACTCTGCAAGGATCCGCGGACTGGCCCGCGAAGTGGACCCTTCCCTCGACGAAGGCATCTATGCGCAATTCACCGGACCGCACTACGAGACTCCGGCGGAAGTGCAGTACGCCAAGCGGATCGGTGCCGACCTGGTGGGCATGTCAACAGCGCTCGAAGCCATCGCCGCCCGGCACGCAGGCATGGAGGTCTTCGGCATCTCGCTGGTAACCAACCTCGCCGCCGGAATCAGTCCGGTGCCGCTGAGCCACCAGGAAGTGCTGGAAGCCGGGCAGGCTGCCGGCCCGCGCATCTCCAAACTGCTCGCGGAAATCATCGCCAAGCTCTGACTACTGCTTCCTGGCGGGCATCAGCCGGCGGAGTACGTCCTTCCGGGAGCCGGGAAATTTCCGCTCAACCGAGGCGGCAATGCCGGCGATGGTCTGCCGGGACAGCGTCTGGCGCCACACAAGCTCGGCCTGCCGCATGGTCTGCGACACGAGGCAACTGCGCAGGTAGTCCTCGCCGGGCTCTGCGCCGGGTGCGTTCGCGAGGATGGATTCGCAGCGAAACGCCGGTTCCGGACCTTCAATGGCCAGGACGACGTCCAGCACGGTGATCTTTTCTGCGGGCTGGGCCAGGTGGAAACCGCCGCGGGGCCCGGATACGGAGGACAGGATGCCGGCACGGACCAGCGCCTGAAGCTGCTTGTTCAAGTACGCCGCGGGCAACTGGTACAGCTCCGCCAGCCTGGCACTGTTTACGGCCTCCCCCGCAGGGGTCCAGGACATGTTGACGCAGCAGTGCAGCGACCACTCAACCCCCTGCCCCATCTTCACTTTTCAGACATTACGTGTCCGGAAAATTTACTGTCAAGGTTCCGGGTTGCGCATGCCGGGCATCGCATCCGGGTCGTTAGGCGATAGCTTTGTTCCTATGACGTCTTCCGATGCCGAATTTCCGCAGCTTTTGAGCGCCGCCCGTGACTGGGCCGCCCAGGACCCGGATCCCGCCACTGCCGCCGCTTTGACAGAACTCGTCCAGCTATCCTCGGACGGCGTTCCCGCGGCCCGCCAGGAGCTTGAGGACAGCTTCAGCGGAACGCTGCAGTTCGGCACCGCAGGCCTCCGCGCTGAACTTGGCCCCGGCCCTAACCGCATGAACCGCGTCGTTGTCCGGCGCGCGGCCGCCGGCTTCGCTGCGTTCCTGACCACCGCCGTCGCGGAAGCCTCGCCGGGCACCCGGCCCCGCGCCGTCGTCGGTTATGACGCCCGCTACAACTCCGACATTTTCGCGGAGGAGACCGCCGCAGTGTTCACGGCTGCGGGAATCGAGACGTTCCTGATGCCGCAGGCGCTGCCGACGCCGCTGCTTGCCTACGCCGTCCGGGCCCTGGATTGCGACGGCGGCGTGATGGTGACAGCCAGCCACAACCCGCCGCAGGACAACGGCTACAAGGTGTACCTCGGCCGGCACGCAGTGGAGGAAAGCGGGCGCGGGGCGCAGATCGTGGCACCCTCCGACGCCCTGATCGCCGCGGAAATCGATCGGGTGGGCGCTCTGGACTCCATCACGCTCGCCCCGGCGGGCTGGACTGTGCTGGACCCATCCATCACCGCAGACTACGAGGCAGCGGTGGCCGCCCTGGCCCTGCCCGCGCAGTTCCCGGCCAGGGACCTGAAGATCGTCCTGACCCCCATGCACGGCGTGGGCGGCGACACGGCCGTTGCCGTTCTGCAGGCGGCAGGATTCGACGACGTCACGCTGGTATCGGAGCAGGCCTTGCCGGACCCGGACTTCCCCACGGTGAACTTCCCCAACCCGGAGGAACCCGGCGCCCTTGACCTGGCCCTGGAAACGGCAGCCCGCGTGGACGCCGACATCGTGCTGGCCAACGACCCCGACGCCGACCGCGCAGCCGTCGCCGCCAAGGACCCGGACACGGGTGCGTGGCGCATGCTTCGGGGGGACGAAGTGGGCGCGCTGCTGGGGGCACACATCGCGGCCAGGCTCGCCGGCGGCGAAACTGCAGCACACGGTGTCTTCGCTAATTCAATCGTTTCCTCGCGCCTGCTGGCACGGATTGCCGTCGCCGCCGGGTACGCCCACGAAGAGACCCTGACCGGCTTCAAGTGGATTTCGCGCGTTCCGGGCCTGCTCTACGGCTACGAGGAAGCGCTGGGTTACTGCGTGGCCCCGGAACTGGTCCGGGACAAGGACGGCATCTCCGCCGCAGTGCTTATCGCGGAACTTGCTGCCGCGGCCAAGGCGGACGGCAAGACTATTTTCGATACCCTCGACGAGCTGTACCTGGTGCACGGGCTGCACGCCAGCGACCAGCTCAGCATCCGTGTCGCGGACCTGGGCCTGCTGGACGCCATGATGAACCGGCTCCGGGTGAGCCCGCCGGAATCCTTCGGCGGATCCGCCGTCGAAACGTTCAAGGACCTGGCCGACGGCAGCGAAAACCTGCCGCCGACGGACGGCCTGCTCTATCTCACCAAGGACCTCAGCCGGGTGATCATCCGGCCCAGCGGCACCGAGCCGAAACTGAAGTGCTACCTCGAAGTTATCCGGAGCGCGGGTTCAGCTGCGGAACTGCCCGAGGCGCGGCAGGCGGCACGGGCAGCCCTCGACGGCGTTCTGGGAGATGTTCGGGAAGCCCTGGGACTCTAGTTAGAGCCCTGGGGGCTCGGGTGGTGCTCGGGTTGGGCCCTAGTTAGAGCTCAACCTCGACGTAGCCGTCCACCACACGGGTGCGGAACGTGGGGAGGCGGAGCTCTGCGGTGCCGAAGCACTCGCCGGTCTCCAGGTCATAGACCTCTTTGTGCAGCGGTGACGCAATGGTCTGGCGCGTTCCGCGTGAGCCCACGATGCCGCGTGCCATCACATGGGCGCCTGTAGCGGGATCCTCCTGGGCCACGGCGAAGACCTCTGCGGGCGCCGTGCGGAACAATGCCACCTGGCGGCCGGCGATCAATGCAGCCTCGCCCCAGGCCAGTTCCAGTTCCTCCACGGCGCAGACGCGGTTCCAGCCCGTCGCAACGCCGGTGCTCTGGTCTTCAAGTTCAAGTACTGCGGTCATTTCCGACCCCTCTCGCATCGCGTGCCGCCCGGCGCTCCTTGGAACGGCAGCCGGGCCCGGACCGCCAACGCGGCCACATCTCAAAGCTAGGGCTGCGGTGTTTCGGCGGCGTGCAGTCAATGTGTCCGGCACGTAAAAGGCAACTCACCTGCCCGGAAATCCATTCGTGATGCAGAAGTTAAGTTCACGAAACATAAGGGAAACTGAAGCGAAACTGCGCGTACCTAGTCTGGATGGACACCTCGATTGAGATGGTCGCAGATCACCGCTGCGCCCCATGCGAAAGGCCCACAGTGACCGAACAGACTTCAAGCACCGAGACTCCGCGCCGCATCGTCGTCGCCGGCGGCGGCCCCGCGGCCCACCGTTTTGCGGACGCCATGCATGCCCGCGGCCTCGAAGGCTGGCATGTCACGGTCCTCACCGAGGAAGCCCACCTCCCCTACGACCGTGTGGCCCTCAGCAAGGCGCTCACCGACAGCGACGTGGACCTCACCCTCGGCGCCGCTTCCATGTGGGACCACGATGCCCTGGCCCTGAAGACCGGCGAACGCGTCGTCAAGATCAACCACGCCGCCAAGTCCGTTGAGACGGCAGCCGGCAACACCTACGAATTCGACGAACTGGTGGTGGCTACCGGTTCGGACGCCGCCCGCCTGCCGATCCCCGGCGCGGAGCACGTGCACGTCTACCGCACCCTCGAGGACGTGTGGGCCATCAACAAGGCGATCTCCGAACTCACCGAGAAGCTCGGCCGCAAGATCAACGCAGTCACCATCGGCGGCGGCCTCCTCGGCCTCGAATCGGCTGCAGGCACTGAACAGCTCGGCGCAACCCCCGTTGTGATCAACGGCGCCCCGTGGCTCATGAACACCCAGCTCGACGAAGGCGCGGGCCAGGCGCTCGGCCGCCTCATCGAAGCCAAGGGCTTCACCGTCCACGGCGGCGTGTTCCCCTCCGAAGTACTTTCCGAAGACGGCCAGGTTACCGGAGTGCTGATGGCGGACGGCCGCATCATCCCCGCCGATATCGTCGTCGTGGCCATCGGCGTCAAGCCGCGCGATGAACTCTTCCGCGCCGCTGAAGGCGAGGAGCAGCTGTTCGATCTCGGCCAGCGCGGCGGCGTCGTCATCACCGACGGCTGCGAAACCCAGGTTCCCGGCATCTGGGCCATCGGCGAGGTCGCCAACTTCGGCGGCATGTGCCTGGGCCTCGTGGCCCCGGCCAACACCATGGCCGAAATCGTCGCGGACCGGCTGCACGGCGGCGACGCAACTTTCCCCGGCTTCGACACCGCCACCAAGCTCAAGCTCTCCGGCGTGGACGTTGCCAGCTTCGGCGACGCCTTCGCCCGCACGGAACACGCGCTGGAGATCGTCTACGCCGACCCCGCCCGCGGCGTCTACCAGAAGATCGTCACCACGGACGATGCCAAGACCCTCCTGGGCGGCATCTTCGTGGGCGACGCCTCACCGTACATGAGCCTCCGCCCGCTCCTGGGCCGCGAACTTCCCGCCGAGCCGGGCGCGTTCCTCAGCGCTGCCGGCGGCGGCGAGGCCCCGGAGACGGAACTGCCGGACGACGCCATCCTGTGTTCCTGCAACAACGTGACTGCCGGGACCATCCGCGACACTGTCAACGGCTGCGGCGCCTGCGACGGGAATGCACCCGTCCAGGAACTCGGCGAGCTGAAGGGCTGCACCCGCGCCGGAACCAGTTGCGGTTCCTGCGTGCCGATGCTCAAGAAACTGCTGGAAACCGAACTCACCAAGTCCGGCGTCGAGGTCTCCAAGGCACTCTGCGAGCACATCGAGCTCTCCCGGCAGGAACTGTTCGACGCCATCCGGGTCCTGGAACTGACCTCCTTCGAAGAGATCATGGCCAAGTACGGCACCGGCGCCGGCTGCGACATCTGCAAGCCGACTATCGCCAACATCCTGGCCAGCCAGAACAGCGCCTACGTCCTGGACGCCGGCCGCGGAACGCTGCAGGACACCAACGACCGCGCCCTCGCCAACATGCAGAAGGACGGCACCTACTCGGTGGTCCCCCGCATCGCCGGCGGCGAGATCACCCCGAAGAAGCTCGGCGTGATCGCCGCCGTGGCCGAGAAGTACAACCTGTACACGAAGATCACCGGCGGCCAGCGCATCGACATGTTCGGCGCCCGGCTGGAGGAGCTGCCGGAAATCTGGAAGGAACTGGTGGACGCCGGCTTCGAATCCGGCCAGGCCTACGGCAAGAGCCTGCGCACGGTGAAGTCCTGCGTCGGTTCCACCTGGTGCCGCTTCGGCGTCCAGGACTCGGTGGCCATGGCCATCCAGCTCGAGCTCCGGTACCGCGGCCTCCGCAGCCCGCACAAGCTCAAGATGGGCGTCTCCGGGTGTGCCCGCGAATGCGCCGAGGCCCGCGGCAAGGACGTCGGCGTGATCGCCACGGCCGACGGCTGGAACCTGTACGTCGGCGGCAACGGCGGTGCCACCCCCGCCCACGCCCAGCTGCTGGCCAAGGACCTCGACGACGAGACCCTGATCAAGTACATCGACCGGTACTTCATGTACTACATCCGCACCGCCGACCGTCTGCAGCGCACCGCGCGCTGGCAGGAAGAGCTCGACGGCGGCATCAAGCACGTCGAGGATGTGGTGGTCAAGGACACCCTGGGAATCGCCGCAGACCTCGAAGCCGCCATGGAAAAGCATGTCGACACCTACATCGACGAATGGGCTGACACCCTGAAGGATCCCGAGCGCCTGCGCCGGTTCCGTTCCTTCGTCAACGCCCCGGACCAGAAGGACGACTCCATCACCTTTGTCTCCGACGAGCGCGGCCAGATGCGCCCGGCAACGGCAGAAGAGAAGGGGAAAGTCCTCATCGGGGCCACCATCCCGATGCGTCCCTCCACTCCGGAACTCGACAAGAACGAGGTATAGGCATGCAGCTCAGCATTGATCTCACAGGCCGTGAAGTCCTGGTCACCGGATCCGACCACGCCGCCCGGCAGGCAGTCCGCCGCTACCAGGCTGCCGGCGCCGTCGTCTCCCGCCTCAGCACACCGCAGGGTGCGAGCCACGACGGGCCGCTGCCCGAACGTCCGTTCCTCGTGGCTGCCGTCGACGACGGCCAGCCCGGCTGGGACGCGCTGCTGGACCGTTGCCGCGCCACCGGCATCCCCGTGGCCGTGGAACCGGCTGCGGGAGCAGTAGGGCATGTGACCCTGGTGGGCGGCGGCCCCGGCGTCGGCGAGCTGCTGACCGTTGCTGCTGTCAAGGCGCTGCGCGATGCCGACGTCGTGTTCTACGACCGGCTGGCCCCCTACCAGGAGCTGCCCTTCCTGACCTCGGCCGAGCTGGTGGATGTGGGCAAGCAGCCCGGCCACCACAAAGTGAGCCAGGGCGACATTGAAAAGCTCATGGTGCAGAGCGCCCTGGCCGGAAACAACGTGGTCCGCCTCAAGGGCGGGGACCCCTACGTCTTCGGCCGCGGCGGCGAGGAAGTTGCCGCCTGTGTGGCGGCCGGCGTTCCGGTGAAGGTCGTTTCCGGCGTCACCAGCGCCATCTCCGTTCCGGCGGCGGCCGGCATCCCGGTCACCCACCGCGAGGTCAGCCACATGTTCACCGTGGTGTCCGGCCACGCACCGCTGACTGAGAAGGAGCTCACGCACCTTGCCGGCCTGGGCGGGACCATCGTGGTCCTCATGGGCATCGGAACGCTGCACCAGCTGGCCGCCGGCCTCCGCCGCGCCGGCATGAAGGCAGACATGCCGATGGCCGTCGTCGAACGCGGCTACCGCCCCGGCCAGCGCACCACGATCGCCCAGCTCGGTACGATTGTTACAGCGGCCGCCGATTGCACCAACCCGGCTGTGCTGGTCATCGGCGAGGTGGTGCGGGTGGCTGAAGCCAACCGCGGGCACGCCGAGGCGGCGGCTGATCTCGACCGCCTCGCAGCGTCACTGATGGAATCGTGAAAGAAAACCCATGAGCGCCATGAACTCTATTGCCCCCGCTTCCGGCCCCGGCCCGCAGGACTCCCCTGCTGCCGACGGCCCCGATTCGCCCCTGGAGGGATTCCGGATCGGCGTGACGTCGCACCGGCGTTCCCAGGACCTGATCGAGGCCCTGGAGCGGCGCGGAGCCGAGGTGCTGCACGCACCCGCGCTCAAGATCGCACCGGTGCAGGAGGACATGCGGCTTATCGACGACACCCGGGCCATCATTGCCGCCAAACCCGACCTCTGCATCGCCACCACCGCCTACGGCATGCGCCGCTGGTGCGAGGCGGCGGACGCGTCCGGCATCGGCGACGAACTGCTGGAGACCCTCGCGGCCTGCCGGATGTTCGTCCGCGGGCCCAAAGCCCGCGGCGCCGTCCGGGCGGCGGGGCTTGCCGACGTCGGGATCAGCAGCGACGAAACCACGGCCACCCTGGTGGACATGCTGCTGAAGGAAGGCGTCCGCGGCAAGACGGTGGCCGTCCAGCTGCACGGCTACACGGACGTCCGCCAGCTTGAGCGCCTCAGGATGTCCGGCGCCACCGTCCTGACCGTCACCCCCTACCGCTGGGTCAAGCCCGACGGCGAGGACAAACTTCCGCGCCTGATCGAGGCCGTCTGCAGCGGCAACCTGGACGTGCTGACGTTCACCAGTGCGCCCGCCGTCGACGCCATGTGGAGCACAGCCCACGAGATGGGCCTCTACAAGCAGCTCGTCGACGCCCTGAAAACCACGGTCACCACCGCGGTGGTAGGCCCCATCACCGCGCAGCCGCTGATCGACGCCGGGATCACGCCGCTGGTTCCGGAACGCTTCCGGATGGGTGCCCTGATCCGGCTGGTCTGCGAACACCTTGCCCTGAACCATGTGCGCCGCCTGGACACCCGGTCCGGCAACGTGGAGCTCCGCGGACGGTCGCTCCGGATCGACGGGGAGGCTGTTGAAATGGCACCGGCACCGCTCCTGCTCCTGCGGGCGCTGCTCGGTGCCGAGGGCGCGGTCCTGTCCCGCGAATCGCTCTCCGACCTGCTCGAACTGCGTGGCTCCGTGCACGCCCTGGACATGACTGTCAGCCGGCTGCGTTCCTCCCTGCCGGACGGCCGGATGGTCGAAACCGTGGTTAAGCGCGGGTACCGGATCCGGGTCTAGCGGTTCCTGCCGGACGTCCCCGCAAGGCTCCGCACTTTCCCGTCCGTGGACAGACCCGGTCCGCGGTGGGAACATGTCGCTATGGTTTGCGTCTGACCGCCCCGTGGCCGCTTGGGCACTCCTTGGGTGCCCGGCTGCCGGGGCGTTCGGCGATTCAGCTCTTCCGAGGGGAATTGCGTGGAACCGGTGGTGCAGGGCGACGACGATCCCGCGGAGTCAGTGGACGCTGTGGTGGTGGGTTCCGGCTTTGGCGGATCGGTAGCGGCCTACCGTTTGGCGGCCGGCGGCCAGTCGGTGGTCCTGATGGAACGGGGCAAGGCCTATCCGCCCGGGAGTTTCGCCAGGACGCCGTCCGAGATGGGCCGGAATTTCTGGGATCCGGACAAGGGCCTCTACGGGCTTTTTGACGCCTGGACTTTCCGCGGCCTCGAAGGAATCGTCTCCAGCGGACTGGGCGGCGGCTCACTCATCTATGCGAACGTGCTGCTGCGCAAGGACGAAAAGTGGTTCGTCCAGGAATCCCCCGTGCCCGGCGGAGGCTACGAAAGCTGGCCGTTCAGCAGGCAGGACCTCGACCCCTATTACGAGGCCGCCGAGGCCATGCTCCGGCCCGTGCCCTACCCCTATCAGGACACGCCGAAGACCCTGGCCATGGAAACGGCCGCCCGCGCGCTCGGACTCAGCATCACCCGGCCGCCCATCGCCGTCACGTTTGCCGCGTCCCCCGGAGAGGCTCCCGCCAGGAACCGGGTGCTGGCGCCCGCACCGTACGGAAGCGTCCACGGCGACGGGACCGTGCGCACCACCTGCACCCTGTCCGGGGAATGCGACATCGGCTGCAACACCGGCGCCAAGAACACCCTGGACCACAACTACCTGTCCGCGGCCAAGGCTGCCGGAGCGGACATCCGGACCCACCACGACGTCCGCGGCATCCGACCCCTTCCGGCCGGCGGCTATGAGGTCCGCTACGTCGTCCACGATCCTGCCGACGCCCGGCCCGGGCTCCTGGAGGAACAGGTGATCCTCTGCCGCCGGCTCATCCTGGCCGCCGGCACCTTCGGCACCACGTTCCTGCTGCTGCGCAACCGCGCGTCGCTGCCTGCGCTGAGCCCGGCACTGGGTACACGGTTCAGCGGAAACGGCGACCTGCTGGGCTTCGTCCTGGATGCCCAGGACCCCGACGGCGTCACACGCACCCTTTCGGGCAGCATCGGGCCGGTAATCACCACGGCCATCCGCACGCCCGATTCCACCGACGGCGGTGACGGCCGTGGCTATTACATCGAAGACGCCGGGTACCCCTCGTTCATGAACTGGCTCCTGGAAACGGGACAGTTCCGCCAGGTGGCCAAGCGCGCCGGCAAAGTGATGGTGCAGCTCCTCAAGGACCGGCTCTTCCAGGCCCAGCGATCCAACATCTCCGCCGATCTGGCCGCCGCCCTGGGAGACGGCCGGCTCTCGGCGTCGTCGGTTCCCCTGCTCGGCATGGGGCGGGACATCCCGGACGGCGTCATGACCCTGCAGGGCGGCCGGCTGGCCATCAACTGGACCCTGGCCACCTCAGCCGCGTACTTCGGCCGGATGCAGGCCACCATGCAGGCGATCGCCAGCGAGCTGGGCGGCAGCTTCAAGCAGAACCCGCTGTGGTGGAGCAAACGCGTCATCACCGTGCATCCGCTCGGCGGTGCCCCGGCCGGCCGGAACAGCAGCGATGGCGTGTGCGACGCGTACGGTGAGGTGTTTGGCTACCCCGGGCTCCATGTGGTGGACGGCGCCGCGATGCCAGGGCCGGTGGGAGCCAACCCCGCCCTGACCATCGCCGCCTTTGCCGAACGGGCCTGCCACCGGATCCTGCAGGGAACCGGCGGCGCCGGGCAGCGGGGCGGCCTGGATGACGCCGGTGTCCGGCCTGGCGCTTCCAACGAGCCGTTCGAGGGCGGGCGTTACGACGGCGGGCCGTTCGACGCCGGAACTTACGACGGCGGGCCGCCGCGCGCCCTGGTGCCGGACGCCACCAAAGGTGCGAAGGCACCCCGGGAGGAAAGGACGCTGGTCCCGCGTACCCGCAGCCGTTCGCTGGGGCTGCCCGGCGCCGGCCCCGGGCCCAGCGATGCCGGAGTGCTTTCCGAAAGCGAGGCGTTGCAGGAGGCCGAAATCGAAGAGGAAACGGAGCTGGCCGAAACAGGGCCGACGTCGGTCAGCTTCACCGAACAGATGCACGGGTGGTTCAGCGCCGGCGTGTCGGACCCCGAGAAGGGCCGCGGCCTGGGCCGTGACCGGAGCCGCCGGATGATGTTCGAGCTCACCATCACGGCCCCGGATATTGACGCGTTTGTCCGTGATCCGCTCCATCCGGCCACCGCGGAAGGCTACGTCCTGGCGGACCAGTTCGGCGGCCGCCTTCCGGTGGAACGCGGCTGGTTCAATCTCTTCGTCAAGGACGGCGGTCCTGATGCGGCCGGACGGAAGATGCTCTACCGTCTCTGGCTGCGGGATCCCGGCGGCACCCCGCTCACCTTCGTGGGCCACAAGGACGTCCGCAACGACGCAGGCTTCGACGCCTGGGCTGACACCACCACGCTGTACGTCACCGTCCTCCGCGGGCACCTCCCGCCGCCGGACACAGCCACCGCCGCTGCCACCGCCGCTGCCACTGCTGCCGCCGGTGCCGCCGCCGCGTCCGCTGCTGCCGTGGCGGGGGCCGGAGTGCTTTACATCCGGCCGTGGGACTTCGCCCGGCAACTGACCACTTTCCGGGCGGCGGGCCCGTCGCCTGCGAGCGCCCTTGCGGCGTTCGGGAAGGTGTTCCTGGGTGAGCTGTGGCAGGTGTACTCCGGCAGAGTCACCGGCAAGGTCACCGGCCGGCAATGAAGGGCGGCGCGGCATGAAGCGGGCTGAGCTGGCGCAGCACAGCAACGGACTTGGCTTCACTCCGCGGGACGCTGTGCGCTGGCTGGCACCGGCCCAGCTGGGCAGGACCGCCGTGCGGGTTGTCCTCGCGTCCGTCTTCGCCGATTTCGGTGACAAACGCGAACTGGAGGGCGGCTTTCCCCGTTACGAGCTGGACCTGGAACGGCTGCCTGTCGCGGGCCAGCCCGCGCAGCCGGTGGTCCGCGGCCTTGGCCTGCCCGGTGCTGGTAATGCCCGTGCTGGTAATGCCCGTGCGGCGGCTAGCCCGGCGGAGGCTAATACCGCGGAGGCTGGCAGCGCTGGGACGGAACGGTCTTCCGGGGCCGAAGACCTGTGGCTGGATTTCACGGCTGACCTGGGCGACGGCTTCGACCCCACCTACACGGTGGCGTCGCTGCTGGCGGAAGCGTCGCTGCAGGTGGACGGGCAGGAGCTTCGCCGCGGGAAGGTGCTGGTGCTGGGCGGCGACGAGGTGTATCCGGTGGCATCGCCCGCCGCGTACGAGGACCGCATGGTGGGTCCCTACCGGACGGCGCTTCCCGGCGGCCGCTCCCCCGGCCGCGCCGGGGTGCTGCTGGCCCTCCCCGGCAACCATGACTGGTACGACGGCCTGACCTCCTTCATCCGGCTGTTCACCCGGCAACGGAACATCGGCGGCTGGCGGACAATCCAGACGCGAAGCTACTTTGCCCTCCGCCTCACCGGCGGGGACGACGCTCCCGGCTGGTGGCTCGTGGGGCTGGACAGCCAGCTGGGCCAATACATCGACGAACCGCAGCTCGACTACTTCTACAACACGGTGACCACCAGGCTTCTGCCGGGCGACGCCGTCATCCTCTGCGTTGCGGCCCCCTACTGGGTGCGGGAAACGGAAAACGCCAACGCCTTCCGGCAGGTGCATTTCTTCGAGCAGGACTACCTTCGGCGGCGATTCAACCGCCGCGCCGGGATCTTCGAGGAAACCGGCGCCTCCGTCCGGCTGTGGCTCACCGGGGACCTGCACCACTATTCGCGCTACGAGGAACTGCCAGGGGAACTGCCAGGGGACGCTGACTCAACCGCCGACAACCGGACCGGGGCCGACCCGGGCCGGACCCAGCTCATCACCTGCGGGATGGGCGGCGCCTTCCTGGCGGACGCCGGGTGGCTGCCCCCGGAGCTCACGCTTCCCGGACACCGGCCGGCACCCGCACCGGCGGACCACACACCGGCGGACCAGCAGTCTGCCCACACACCGGCGGACCACATGCCGGCGGACCACCAGCCTGCCCGGGGCCGCCGTTTCGTCCTGGCTCCGGGGACATTCCCGGGACGGGCGGAGTCCCGTCAGTTCCGCGGACGCCTCGCCAATCCGCTCTCACCGTTCTGGCTTCCGGTGCGTAATCCGGGGTTCGGCTCGGCGCTCGGTGTCGCCCACATGCTGGCGGCACTGACCCTCTGGACCGTGTTCAGCACTTTCCGCGGACTCTCTTTCCCTGACAGCCTCGCCACCCTGAAAACAGGCAACGCCATGCTGCTGGCACTGACGTTCCTCGGCGTGCCTTTGCTGTTGCTTCTGCTGCTGGCCACCCTCGGCACCGCGCTCGGACTCAACCGGGATCCGCGGGAAAACGGCGCCGGGTTCACTGTTGCCCGGGGCGCGCTCTGGCAACTGTCGGCGCTCGGGGCGGGGATCGCCGTCGTCCTCCTCCTTCCCTGGCCGGCCGGGTTGCCGCCGTTCCTGACCCTTGGACTGGTGCTCACTTTCACGTTTGCCACCGGCTACGCGGCCGGCAGCGAAGCGTTCGCCTTCTTCATCCTGAGCACGGGAAGCGGCGAAGTGGCCTCGTGGGCCATGTCCGGGCAGGCCATCGAAGACCACAAGGGCTTCCTGCGGATCCGGATCGCCCCGGACGGCAACCTGACGGTCTATCCGGTGGCAGTGGACCGGATCTGCCGGGACTGGGATGTGGAAAGGAACGACGACGGCGGCCTCCGCCCGGTCCCGGCCGGCGGGCTGCCGCCGCTGCGGCTTTTCGAACCGCCGATCACCATCGCCAGGGAGGGATTCCCGCCATGAACAACCCGCGCACCATCACCCGGGCGGACCACGTCACGGAAGTCATCCCCTTTCCGGCCGGCGACGGAACGCCGCTGACCCTGGTGCACATCACCTCCGCCGTGCCTCCTGACGCCGGAGCGCCCGAGAAGGGGCCGGTGCTGCTGGTCCACGGGGCCGGAGTCCGGGCCGAGCTCTTCCGGCCGCCGCTGCCGCGCACCCTGGTGGACGCCCTGCTGGAAGACGGCTGGGACGTCTGGCTGCTGAACTGGCGGGCCTCGATCGACTTTGAACCCCTCTCGTGGACCCTGGGCGACGCCGCGGTGTACGACCACCCTGCCGCCGTCGACTATGTCCTGGGCGCGACCGGTGCCGAAACGCTGAAGGCGGTCATCCACTGCCAGGGCTCGGTGTCCTTCACCATGGCGGCCGTGGCCGGGCTCCTCCCCCGGGTGGACACGGTGGTCTCCAACGCCGTATCCCTGCACCCGGTGATCCCGCTGTGGTCGATCGTCAAGATCACGTACCTGGCCGAGCTGCTGAAACCGTTCACTCCGTACCTGTCGCCGGCATGGGGCTACAAGTCCAACGGGTACCTCTCCCGGATCCTCCGGTCCATGGTCAAGGCCACCCACCATGAATGCAACAACCTGGTGTGCCGGCTGGTCAGCTTCACGTACGGCAGCGGCCGGCCCGCGCTCTGGTCACACGAGAACCTGGATGAGGCCACCCACAACTGGATCAGCGGCGAGTTCGCGGAAGTGCCGTTCACCTTCCTGTCCGAGATGGGCCGCAGCGTACTGGCCAGGCGCATGGTGGCCGCCGGAAACCACCCGGAACTGCCCGCGAATTTCCTGGCCGACGCGCCGCAGACGGACGCCAGGTTCTCCTTCCTGGCCGGGCGCAACAACCGCTGCTTCCTGCCCGAAAGCCAGGAGCGGACTTTCAGCTTCTTTCAAGGCCACCGTCCCGGCAAGGACTCACTGCACCTGCTGTCCGGCTACGGGCACCTGGACGTCTTCTTTGGAGTCCGCGCCTGGGCGGACACCTATCCCGTCATCCTCAAGGAGCTGAACAGATGAACAGACTCATCGGACTGGCTGCATCCCTGCTGCGGCTGGCGCCTTCCCCGGTGCCGCACCGCCAGGAGCGCCTGCGCGGACATCATGCCACCGTGGACGGCATCAAATACTCCATGCCCGTCAATTCGGACGATTCCCCGGTGTTGATGGCGGCGTTCCCCATCAACAAGCGCGCCGCCGCGGCCGTCCTGCCCGGCACGGAGCTCCGGCCGTTCAGCCTCGGCGGGAAGGGGCTGCTGGTGGTCACCGTGGTGAACTACAAATCGACGGACATCGGCCAATACATTGAATACTCCTTGGCGATCGCCGTCACGCACGGTTCCCGGCCGGCGCCCCCGCTCCTGCCGCTGGTATTCCAGAAGACGTTCGGGCTCGGCCAGTACGTGGTGGACCTACCTGTCAGCACCGAAATCTCGGTCAAGGGCGGCAAAGGCATCTGGGGCATGCCCAAGCACCGGGCCAGCCTGGACTTCGTGGTCACCGATTCAACCGTTTCCGCGCAGTATGACGACGCCGGCAGGCTGGGCTGCTTCGTCGAAATTGAACGCCCCGGGCCAATGGGCATCCCGCTGAAGCTGGCCGCCTCCAACTACTGCGCCTTCCGCGGAATGCTGATGAAGTCCGACATCTACTTCGAAGCCACCGGGGACATCGCACTGGGAGGCGCCGCCAAGGCCCGGCTGGTGCTGGGTGACGCGCCGGGCGTTGCCGTCCTCAAAACCCTCCAGCCGGCGGAAAAACCCGTGTTCACCGCCTATCTTCCCGAAGCCCGCGGAGTGCTGGACGACCACTACGAGGCGTGGTTCCTGACCGCACCAACCGCCGAGGAGGCCGCCCGGATCCCCGGCGGCGACCCGCTGGAGTCCGTCGTCGGCCTGGGACAGGGCCAGGAATGGCTGCCCGCGCCGGACCGGGGACGCACGTCCCAGGGCACGTCCGGCCGCGCCGGCGCCGGCGCCAGCTCCGGCACCGGAGATGCGCCGTGAACTGGCTGCTGCTGCTGAACGCGTTGTACTTCCTGTTCGGCGCCACCATGTACGTGGGCACCATGTGGGTCCTGAAGTTCTTCCTCTACCCCACGTGGGAGTCCCTGGACCGCGGCAATGTGGACATGCACTTCGGCATCCCCACCCGCCAGGCCACCAAGTTCTTCACCGTGGTGGTGCCGCCGATGTTCATCGCCGGCATCATCCTGGTCTGGACGGAGTGGGGCACGGTCCGGATTGTCCCCGCGGTCCTTTGCCTGCTGGGCATCATCGTCCTCACGGTGGTGGGCCAGGCCATGATCATTCCCGTCAATATCAGGATCCGCGGCGGGGACTTCGCCAACGACGCCGAACTGCGTTCCCTGCTGCGCCGGTGGATGCTGCTCAACGACATCCGCTTCTACGTCTCCACACTCACCTGGCTGGCCATCGTCTGGCTGCTGGTGGACCGGGGCCGGCTGTGGGAGGCATTCGCATGAGCGGCATTGTCCGCCCGTCCGGGGCGGCTGTTCCCGGCGTCGGCGCCTGGATCGCGGCGGATCCGCTGCGCGCCGTCCTGGCAGCAATCGCCGTCGTCACCGTCTTTTCCGGTGCTGTCCAGATACCGTTCGGCGGCGCCGTCCTTGAGCTGCTGGGGGCGGAGCCGACGACGGCGGCGCGCCAGTTGTTCGGCACCGTGGGCATGTTCATGGTGGTGGTGGGCGGACTCCTGCTGCACACGCTGCTGCGCCCCCGGCCCGCGGCCGAGGTGCTGCTGTGGTCCGGCGTGCAGAAGGCGGGGGCCTGCGCCGCCGTCGCGATCGGGGTCATCAACGGTGTTTTTGCGCCGGTGGCGCTGGCGGTGGCGGTCTTCGACCTTGCGACGGCGGCGATCTGCCTGATCTACCTTCGCCGGATTTACTGGGAAAGCGGTCCCCGCGTGTCCGGAACGGGCCCTGGAAGCGGCTTGGGAACCGGACCGGGGACACGACCGTGAAACGCTCGCTGGTACTGGCCGGCGGCGGGATGCGGGTGGCCTGGCAGGCCGGCGTGGTCCGCGCGCTCGCTGAAGAAGGCCTGCACTTCGACCACATTGACGGGACATCCGGCGGCATCCTGACAGCCGGCATGCTGCTGTCCGGGGTGCCTGCGGAGGACATGTGCCGGAACTGGTCCGGCGTGAACGTCAAGGACTTCGGCTCGGCACTTCCGCTCGGCGACTACGCGAAGGGGCCGTGGTCGCTGCCCGCCATCGGCGACGCGGACGGCCTGCTCGGCAAGGTGTTTCCGGCCCTCGGGATCGACGACGGCGAGATCAGGCGCCGGGCAGCCCTGCCGGGCGCCGTCGAAGGCACCTTCAACGTGGTGGAATTTACCGGAAAGCTCTGCCATGCCATCGACGCGCGGGACATCGATGCCGGACTGATGGCAGCCGGAATGTCCTTGCCCATTTTCCTCACGCCGCTGCGGCGCGACGGGAAGATCTGGACTGACGCGGTCTGGGTCCGCGACGCCAACGTGGCCGAAGCCCTCCGTCGCGGGGCGGACGAGGTGTGGCTTGTCTGGTGCATCGGCAACACCGGCTACTGGGGCGACGGCCCGCTGGAACAGTACGTCCATATGATCGAAATGAGCGCCATGGGCGCCCTCCTGGCCGACTTCGAGGCCGCGAAGGCTGCCGGCAGGGACTTCATCCTCCACGTTGTCAGGCCGGAGAATCCCCTCCCGCTGGATCCGGAGTTCTACCTGAACCGGATCGACGCGGACACCTTGATCGGCATGGGGTACCGGGATGCCCGCAGCTACCTCAAGGACATGACCGCCGAGGGCCTGCCGAAGGATGCTTCCTGCACTGCGATGGTGGAACCTCCTGCAGGCATCCGCTTTACCGAGCGGTTTGTCGGCAGGGACGGCGGGGACGGCGGCGGCGACGACGGCGGTTGGGCAGGCGGCGGCGACGGCCCGGCCGGTGAGGAAGTGCGCCTGACGGTCACGGTGGCGCTGCCGCTCGACGGTTCAGGCGCAGCGGCCCGGCTCACAGGGTTCCTCGACTACGCACCGTTCGGTCCACGGATCTTCCTCGCCGGCGGACGGGTGGACGTCCGCGGCGACTCGGTGACCTACCGGGCTTCCGTTCGTGCGGGCGGCGCCTGGCACCGCCTGTCCCTTGCCCGGGTCTTCCACGACGATCCCGGCCCGGACGCCTGGGACGACACCAGGAACGCCCGCCTGACAGTGGGTTCACTGCTGGATGTGCCGGTCACCATGGGGCTGGCCGATGCGGCGGCCCTGATCGCTTCCGTGGAACCGGCCGGCGTCCACGGCCCCGGAGGCAGGGCCGGCGTCCTCGCAACCATTGCAGCCCGGGGGCTTCGCGAGGCTTTCCGCCGGTATGGCTAAGCGCTCCCCGCAGGCGGCAAGGGCCGGAAGGGGGCTGACTGTGAGGCAGGACACAACGAAAGTACACGTTTGTTGCCGGCTGGTAAACACCGTGGAACGGGCAGGGACATTCCGGCAACAACCGGGAAACACCCTCGAAAAACCTGAAGCCTACGCTGGGTTTCATCACCAACCGGGGCCAAACGAAGGCCTCACCAGCGAAAGGGCCTTCACATGTCCGCCTCGGCACCGTCCATCCCCTCCTCCGCCTCGTTCCAGGCGTCACCGCCTGTTCAGCGCGTGGTCATCGCCGGAGCCGGACCTGCTGCCCGTGCCCTGGTGGGCAAGCTGGACGGGTCCCGCTTCGCAGGCAGCATCACCGTACTCAGCAACCGCGACGACGCCCCGTCCGAGCTCCTGGAACTGGCGGCGCTCCCCCAGGTCTCGATCCGCTTCGGCCAGCCGGCCAGCTTCATCGATGCGGCCAACCGTGTGGTGACCACCTCTGACGGCATGGAATTCAGCTACGACCAGCTGGTGATTGCCACCGGCTCCGCCCCGGCATTGTCTCCCGTGGACGGCGCCGGCCGCTGCCTCAGCTACTCCACCATCGACGACGCCGCCCGCATCGGCGACGCCGTCAAGGAAGTCACCCGCGTCCTCGGCCGGCGGCCGCTGGGGATCCTGGTGGGAACCGGCCCGGAGGCGGGCCAGGCCGAAGCGGTGCTGCGCGCCCGCGGGGTGAGGCCCGTCCGCACCACGCTCCGGCCGGCCGCCGTGGTTCCGACGCTCGCCGGTTCCGTGCTCCCGGCCGCCGGGATTGTGTTCGACGACGGCAGCAGCATGAACGGCGACCTGGTGGTCCTGGCCGAGGAGCGGGTGGCTCGGGACGGCCTGGCGGCCAGTGCCGGCCTGGAGACGGCTGCGAACGGCGGAATCGTGATCGGCCAGGACTTCCGGACCTCCGTCCCGGGAATCTGGGCCATCGGCGACGCCGCCTCGTACGACGGCGTCCGGCTGGGTCTCCTGGTGGCCTCAGGCTCCGCGGCGGGGGCGTGCGCAGCCCAGCTCATGCAGGCAACTCTGCAGGCGCCTGTGCAGGCTGCCGCCTAGCGTCGTTGTGGCAAGATGGTCACCTGAGAAGCCACGAAGAAAACGGCGCCTGCTGCCCACGAGGCCCGGCAGGCCCACCAGGAAGGATCACCATGAGCAACGAAGCCAGCGCGGCCGGCACACCTGACGCCACCGCTGCGGGAGTCACCGCACCCGGGGCCACCGGACACGGAGAAATCGCCTCCTTCATCGACCATACGCTGCTGAAGCCGGAGGCCAGTGAGGCGGAGATCCTCAAAGTCTGCTCCGAAGCCGCCGAATACCACTTCAAGTCCGTCTGCGTGAACCCGGTGTGGGTCAAGACCGTCAGCACCGCGCTCAAGGGCTCCGGCGTCCTGACCTGCTCGGTGGTCGGCTTCCCGCTGGGAGCCACGCCCACCGATGTCAAGGCCTTCGAGGCCCGCGGCGCCGTGCTGGACGGGGCCGACGAGGTGGACATGGTCATCAACATCGCAGCCGCCCGCGCCGATGACAAAGGCGCGCTGGTTGATGACATCAGGGCCGTCGCCGAGGCCGTGCACGGCAGCGACGCGATCCTGAAGGTGATCATCGAAACAGCGCTGCTCAGCGATTCCCAGAAAGTCCTTGCCTGCGAGGCTGCGGTGGAGGCCGGGGCTGACTTCGTCAAGACATCCACGGGCTTCAACGGCGGCGGGGCCACTGTTGACGACGTGGCCCTGATGCGCCGCACGGTGGGCCCGGATGTCGGCGTCAAGGCCTCGGGCGGCGTGCGTTCACTGGCTGACGCGCAGGCTATGATTGCAGCAGGTGCAACACGTATTGGCGCCAGTTCCGGCATTGCGATCGTCAAGGGTGAACAGGGTTCGTCCGCGTACTGACCAGATCCGGAAACGCCACAGTTTTTGAGCCCTTCGGGGCCTTTTGAGCCCTGCGGGGCCGAGGAGGAATGAATGTCCAAGACCGTTGATAGCCCCAAGACGCCTCAGAACGAGAACAGCCTTGCCGGGAGCATTGCCGTTTTCGCGGTCATGATGGTCCTGTTCCTCGGCTCCATCTACTCGCTGTCCTTCCTCACGCTCGGCAACCCGTGGCCGATGGCCGTCTGCCTGGGCCTCTTTGCGGCAGCGTTCTGGATCCCGCAGACCATCCTGGGCCGTTCGGATTCGGCCGGCGAGCACTAAGCCTTCGAAATCAAGCGACTGAAGCCCCCGGATCTTCCGGGGGCTTCAGCTCTTTAAACGGGGCGGCGGCTTAGCGGCCGGCTGCGCCGCTGGCTGCATGGTGCGGCTAGCCGGCGCCGAACAGGCTGTTGACCAGGGTGCTTCCGAGGGCAAGCGCGGCCGGGTAATGCGCCTTGGCCAGCGCCCACGCGGCCACGCACATCCCCACCATGGCGTAGGCGCTCACCGGGATGAGCACCAGCCATTCGCGGCGGGAGCCGGCCCGCCCCAGCAGGGGGATGGAAAACGCCCCGTTGGCCCTCCAGACGTCGTTGAGCACCGGCAGCTTCCGCAGGAACTTGGGCGGCTTGATCACGATCGGCCAGAGCAGGGGAACTCCCCCGGTGGTGATCATGTCCCCGACGATGTGAACCACCACCCCGGTGAGCATCGAAACCGGCAGCCAGGTCCATTGGTCCGGCGCGAACCAGGTGACGAGGCCGGCCATGGTCAGGGCAAAGAGCCAGTTGCTGATGAAGCCTGACTTGGGGAAGAGCTTGAGGGCCTTGGCGGCGATGTTGATCATGAACATGCAGAGCAGGCCGGCGCCCACCGAAAGCAGGCCCCAGTCCGTGTGCAGCTGGACCTGCCCGGCAATGGTGGCCAGCAGCACGAAGAACGACGCCCCGAGTACGGAGTGCGTTCCCTGCCGGTGGCCGCCGCTGGCATTTTCGATCCCGACGGCAATCACGTTCGAGAGCGGCGGCAGCGAATTGGCGACGGTGCTGTGCCGGTGGTCCCAGTCGCACACCAGCGCGGTTCCTGCCGTCGCCATGCCGCCGATCAAAATTCCGGTGGCGTCCAGCGGGTACCAGCCAAGGGTGTACGGCCCCGTTGAGGCAATGGCTACCCACGCCGCGGCTCCCGACGCGGCGTGATGTCCTCCCATCATTCTTCTATTTCACCGCCGGCGTGGCCGATACAGGCGTATCAGAGAAGATGTTCCGGATGACCCCGTTGGCCCATTCCAGGATCTCGGCGTCCTGCAGGTCCCGGCCGCCGATCTTGGCGGTCTTCGGCTTGGGAATGAGCACCGCGTCGAGGGCGGGCTTGGACTGCGCACCGGGGTACATGCGGTTGAGGCGCATGGTCTTGGACTCGGGCAGCTGAGCCGGGGAGAACTTGATGAAGTTCCCCTGCAGGGCGACGTCGGACAGCCCGGCTTCGCGGGCCCCCACCCGGAACCGCGCGACGGCGATCAGGTTCTGCGCCGGCAGCGGCGGTTCGCCGTAGCGGTCCACGAGTTCGGCCTGGACCTCGTGGATCGCTTCGTTCGTGAGCGCGGACGCGAGCTTGCGGTAGGCCTCGAGGCGCAGCCGTTCGCCCGGCACATAGTCGTGCGGCAGGTGGGCGTTGACGGGCAGTTCGATCTTCATTTCGGCGGCCTTCTCCTCGGCCTCGCCGCGGAAGTCCGCCACGGCTTCGCCCACCAGGCGGATGTAGAGGTCGAAGCCCACGCCCTGGATATGGCCGGACTGTTCGCCGCCCAGCAGGTTGCCGGCGCCGCGGATTTCGAGGTCCTTCATGGCCAGCTGCATGCCTGCGCCGAGTTCGTTGTGCGTGGCCACGGCCTTGAGCCGTTCCAGCGCCACCTCGCCCAGGGGCTTCTCGGAGGGGTACAGGAAATACGCGTAAGCCCGTTCGCGGCCGCGGCCCACGCGTCCGCGCAGCTGGTGGAGCTGGGAGAGGCCGTACTTGTCCGCGCCGTCCACGATCAGGGTGTTGGCGTTGGAAATGTCCAGGCCGGTTTCGATGATGGTGGTGCACACCAGGACGTCGAAGCGCTTCTCCCAGAAGTCCACGATGATCTGCTCGAGCCGGCTTTCGGACATCTGGCCGTGGGCCACCTCCACGCGGGCTTCGGGCACCAGCTCGCGGATCTTGGCGGCGGTCCGCTCAATCGTCGACACCCGGTTGTGGACGAAGAAGACCTGGCCCTCGCGCATCAGTTCCCGCCGGACCGCAGCCGAGGTCTGCTTGTCCGTGTACGGGCCCACATAGGTCAGCACCGGGTGGCGCTCTTCCGGTGGCGTTGCCAGGGTGGAGGTCTCGCGGATCCCGGTCAGGGACATTTCCAGGGTGCGGGGAATCGGCGTGGCACTCATGGCCAGGACGTCCACGTTGGTGCGCATCTTCTTCAGCGCTTCCTTGTGTTCGACGCCAAAGCGCTGCTCCTCGTCCACGATCACCAGGCCAAGGTCCTTGAAGCCGAAGTCCTTGGACAGCAGCCGGTGCGTGCCGATGACGACGTCCACGGAGCCTGCCCTAACGCCGTCGGCGGTTTCCTTGGCCTCTTTGCCGCTCTGGAAACGGGACAGCGGCTTGACCACCAGCGGGAAGCCGGAGAACCGTTCGGTGAACGTCTCGTAGTGCTGCTGGGCCAGCAGCGTCGTGGGGACCAGCACAGCGACCTGTTTGCCGTCCTGGACGGCCTTGAACGCGGCCCGGACGGCAATCTCGGTCTTGCCGTAGCCCACGTCACCGGAGATCAGCCGGTCCATCGGGATCTCGCGCTCCATGTCGGCCTTGACCTCATTGATGGTGGTCAGCTGGTCCGGCGTCTCCACATACGGGAAAGCCTCTTCCAGCTCGCGCTGCCACGGGGTGTCCGGGCCGAAGGCGTAACCGCGGGAGGCCATCCGGGCCGAGTACAGCCGGATCAGCTCGCCGGCGATCTCCTTGACGGCCTTGCGGGCCTTGGACTTGGTGCTGGCCCAGTCCGCGCCGCCCATCTTGCTCAGCGCCGGGGTGTCCCCGCCGACGTAGCGGGTGACCTGGTCCAGCTGGTCGGTGGGCACAAAAAGCCGGTCGCCCGGCGCCCCGCGCTTGGACGGGGCGTATTCCAGGACCAAGTATTCGCGGACGCCGTCGCCGCCACCGGCCACCCGGCGCTGGATCAGCTCCACGAACCGGCCGATGCCGTGCTGTTCGTGCACCACGGAGTCCCCGGCCACGAGCTGGAGCGGATCCACGGCATTCCTGCGCTTGGACGGCATCCGGCGCATGTCCTTGGTGGAACCGGCGGACGTGCGTCCCAGCAGGTCCGCTTCCGTCAGCAGGCCAAGCTTGAGGCCGTCCAGCACAAAGCCGCGTCCGACGGCGGCGGTGGTCACCTCTATGATGCCCGCCTGCGGCTCGTCATCCAGCGAGTCCACCCGGGCGCACGGGATGTCTGCGTCATGGAACAGTTCAGCCAGCCGCTGGGCCGGGCCGGGACCTTCCGTGACAACCACAATGCGCCACTGGTCCCGGACGTTCGAGCCGATGAACTCCATCATCTCCGCCACGTCGCCCTGGTAGCCGCGGGGTTCCCGGGCGTGCAGGTTGAGGACGTTGATGTCCGGGGTCAGCTCTTCGTCGGTGGCCAGCGAGGTGATCGACCACCAAGAAACCTCCTGCCCCAGGGCCGCGGTGCGGGTCTCCGTCAGGGAGCGGAAGCTGGCCGAATGCAGGGCAGCCGAGGCCGCGGACGTCAGATCCAGCGGAGCCGTGCCGCCGTCGGACGCCGTGGACCATGCAGCTTCGAGGAATTCCTCATTGGTCGCGGCCAGGTCGTGGGCGCGGGTGCGGACCTTTTCCGGCTCGATCACCACGGAGATGGACCCGGCGGGCAGCTGTTCGACGAAGGGCACCATGGCATCCACCAGGACGGGAGCCAGCGATTCCATGCCTTCCACCGCGATGCCGCCGGCGATCTTTTCCAGCATGTCCGCGGCGGCCGGCAGTTGTGCCTTCAGTGTCGCGGCCCGGGACATCACGGACGGGGTGATCAGGATTTCGCGGCACGGCGGGGCGTGCAGTTCCGTGGGGTGGTGCAGGCCGGGCGAGGAAAGCGAGCGCTGGTCGGCAACGGCGAACCACCGCATCTGGTCCACCTCGTCGCCGAAGAACTCCACCCGGATGGGATGGTCCTCGGTGGGCGGGAAAACGTCCAGCATGCCGCCGCGGACGGCGAATTCGCCGCGGCGGGACACCATGTCCACCCGGGCGTAGGCGGCGTCGGCCAGGCTCTTGACGACGCTGCTGAAGGGTGCCTCCTGCCCCACCTTCAGGGTCACGGGCACCAGGTCGCCCAGGCCGGCCACGATCGGCTGCACCACGGCGCGGACCGGAGCCACCACCACCCGGAGCGGTCCCCCGGCCACAGATTCGGGGTGGGCCAGCCGGCGCAATACGGACAAGCGGCGGCCCACGGTGTCCGAGCGCGGGGACAACCGTTCGTGCGGGAGGGTCTCCCAGCTGGGAAACTCTGCCACGTAATCGGCCGGCAGGAAGGCCCGCAGCGCGGCAGTGAGGTCCTCCGCTTCACGGCCGGTGGCGGTGACGGCCAGCACCAGGGGCGTGCCGCCGTCGTGGTTTCCAACCGCGGCAGTGCCGGCGGCGGCATGGAGGGCCGCGAGGCCGTCAGACATCTCGGCCAGCAGGGCAGCGCGGAGGCCTGCCGGGGCGCTGATCTGGTAATCCTCGCTGCGGGTTCCGAAACCCCGGGACGCTTCAGCCTGCACGCGGGCAAACGTTGTGTCTCCGGCGAGCGCGCGGCGAAGGCCTGTGAGTGACGGGCCGTTGAGGCTCATGGCAGAAGCTCCTGAAATGATCACGGGAAAGCAGGCAACACGAAAACCCGAAATTCGCGAGAATCCCGGGTCTTCCCAGCCTACCGCGACGGCGGAGCCTGGAGTACGCTCCTGCGGAAGTCAGGCGATGAAACCGGACCCGATTGCTAAGCTGGCTGTGCATCGACGCCCTCCGCTTTCGTTCCAAGGAGATCCACATGAACGGCACCCCCAAAACCGTGCTCGTCACCGGCGCCACCGGCTATATCGGCGGGCGCCTGGTCCCCCGGCTCCTTGAGGCGGGGCACACGGTGAAAGTGGTCGTCCGGACTCCCGCCAAGATTGCCGGCGTGCCATGGCTGGAACAGGTGGAGGTCATCCAAGGCAGCCTTGACGACGGCGGCATGCTCCGGGCAGCGCTGGACGGCGTCGACGTGCTCTACTACCTGGTCCATTCAATGGCGGCCGGCGCCGGCTTCGAGGCCAAAGAAAAGGCGATGGCGGAGACCGCTGCCAAGGCGGCCGCCGACGCCGGGGTGGAAAGGATCGTCTACCTCGGCGGCCTTCACCCCGAAGGCGCGAAACTGTCAACGCATATGCGTTCCCGGGAAGCCGCCGGCAAAGTCTTCCTCGCGAGCCCGGTGGACGCCGTCGTCTTCCAGGCGGGCGTCGTGATCGGCTCCGGGTCGGCGTCGTTCGAGATGATCCGGCACCTTTCAGAGACTCTCCCCCTCATGCCGGCCCCGAGCTGGGTCCGGAACCGCATCGAAGCGATCGCCGTCAGGGACGTCCTGTACTACCTCGTCGCGGCCGCGTCCCTGGAAGGGCACATCAACCGCACCTTCGACATCGGGTGCCGCCAGGTCCTCACGTATGCGGCCATGATGAAGGAGTACGCTGCCGAGGCCGGCCTGCCGTACCGCGTGGTCCTCGCGCTGCCCATCCCCGCACCGAAACTCGCTGGCATGTGGGTTGCATTGACCACGCCCATTCCCCTGTCCATGTCCCTGCCGCTCGTCGAATCGCTCCAGCACGACGCCGTCTCGAGGGAACATGACATCGACGGCTACATTCCGCTGCCCGAGGGCGGACTGACACCGTATCGGCGCGCCGTGTCCCTCGCCCTGGGCAAGGAACGCGTCGCCCAGGTGGAAACGACGTGGGCCAGTGCCGGAGCGGACGCGGACCCGCTGCCCAGCGACCCGGAATGGGCCGGACACCGCGTGTACGTGGACGAGCGAAGCTATTCCAGCCCGGTGGATCCGAAGTTCGTCTGGACCATCATTGAGGGGATCGGCGGCCGCAACGGCTGGTATTCCCTGCCGCTGGCGTGGCGGGTCCGCGGCTGGCTGGACAAGCTCACCGGAGGGGCAGGACTGCTCCGTGGCCGGCGGCACCCGCACCTGCTCGCCGAGGGCGAAGCGGTGGACTGGTGGCGGGCCGAACGGATCGAGCGCGGCCGGTTGCTGCGGCTGCGGGCGGAGATGCGCGCCCCCGGCCGTGCATGGCTGGAGCTATCGGTGGAGCCCGACGGGACGGGCAGCCGCTACCGGCAGCGCGCCATCTTCTTCCCGAAGGGCCTCAGCGGCAAGCTGTACTGGCTGGCCGTCCTGCCGTTCCACAGCGTCATTTTTCCCGCCATGTCGCACAACATCACGGCCGCTGCGCAAAAACTGGCAGAGGCCGAATCGGAGTCCGCGGCGTCCAGCACGTAGGATGTGGGAGGCAAAAAACCGATGCCCCATACCCCCCAACCCAATGGAGGAACAATGGCACTGAGTGCTTCCACCACCCTGCCCCACAGCGTCGACCGCGTGACCGCTGTGTTCGCCAACGAAGACTTCCAGCGCCACACCAGTGAACTGGTGGGCGGAACCCTTGAATCGTTCAAGGTCGACGGCGATCTTGCCGGCGGGTTTAGCACCACTTCGGTGCGCACCCTGCCCACCACCCGCCTGCCGGAGATTGCCCGCAAGTTCGTGGGCGACAGCCTGAAGGTAACCCAGCTGGAGACGTGGGAAGCCCCCGCCGCCGACGGCTCCCGGCAGAGCAGCATCAGCCTGAAGATCGCCGGTGCCCCCCTGGACGTCAGCGCCGTGCAGCGGCTTGTCGCCGACGGCGGCAGCACCCGCGTCGAGCTCGAAGGCAACGTGACGTCTTCTGTTCCGTTCCTGGGCAGCAAGATTGCAGATGCAGCCGAGCCCATGGTGGGCAAGGCCCTGAACATCCAGTCCCAGCAGGCGCAGGCCTGGCTGGAAAGCCACTAATCCCGTGCAGCTTCCCGTTGCCCTCGCCTGGGTCCTGATTATTGCCGGCGTCTGGTCACTGGTGGTCTGGCCCCAGTTCCTCAAGAGGGTAATGAAGGATCCGCGGGCCCGTGACGCAGCCGGCAAGGCGACCAGGTTCCTCACGGTGCACGTGGTCCTGGTGTCCGTTTCGATGGTGCTGGGCGCAGCCACAGCGGCGATCGGCATCGCCGGCCTCGTCAGCTAGCGAAACGTCAGTTTCGTTCCTTCCGGCCGGCGCCCTGCCGGCCGGAAGGAACGGCCTAAACCTGCCTGCGCGACTTCCAAAGCCGCGCTGCGACGCGCACCGGCCGGCCGACGAACTCGAAAACGCTGGTCCGGCGGACCAGCGTCTCTTCCAGTGCCGTAATACGCCGGTTGAGGTCCTCCAGGGTGGAGACCACCCGGTCAGCCAGAACCCGTGCTTCGGCTGCGGCTTCCTCCTGCTGCCCGCTCAGCTGGGCCAGGTACAGCAGGTACCCCACCCCCGTCTTCCCGGCTTCGCGCCGCAGGAAGGCATCCCGCACCAGGCTGTCGAACTTCGCGTGTTCGGCGGCGGCGGCAATGACGCTGTTCCCCATGTCTCCGCTGGCTTCGGGGCGCTGGCACCAGAAGGCCAGCGGCTCGTCGTCGAGCAGTTCCATCGGATATGCCTGGAGGAACCGCAGGTAGAACTCCCAGTCCCCCACAACGTCGAGTTCCTCGTTGTAGAACCCGATGTGGTCATGGACGGAGCGGCGGTACAGGAAGGAAATGGGGACGATCCGGTTGATCCGCAGCATGTCTGTCAGCGTGATGGCCTGAAGATCCGGCCAGTACGCGAAGGAGCCCGTCTCCACGATCGCGCCGTCACGGACTTCCTCGTACACCACATTCGTCCTGACGGCGACACCCTGCGCGGCGGCTTTTCCGTCCAGCAGCCGCACGGTCTTGAGCAGGAAATCCGGATGCCACCGGTCGTCGTCGTCATGCACGGCGATGTATTCAGACCTTGCGGCCGCAATGCCCGCGTTGCTGGCTGCTTCCATGCCTTTGCTCTGCGGGTGGTGGATGACGTTCAGTTTCCCCGCAGGAAGGTGGCGGTACCCGTCCGCCAGCGCGTCAACCGGCGCCGGGTCCCCGCCGTCGTTAACCACCACGATGGAGAAATCCTGGTACGACTGCCCCAGGATGTTCTCCAGGGCACGGTTCAGCAGGATGGGCCGGTTCTTGGTCCGGACCACCACCGTCACTCGGCCGCTGGCCATCAGTGCTTCCTTCCGGTCAGCCGGCGCGCAACGTCCGCGCCGCGGCCCAACAATTTCGCTGCTTTGAAAGTCCGTGACTGCAGGATTCTGTCCCTTTCCCGTATTGCTTCATCCCGTTCGTGGATGAGCACATCGCGTTGGGACCGTACATCGTCCCACTCCGTCCATTGCCTTCCGATCCCCAGGCTCAGGGTGCGGAACAGTTCCCTTTGTTCCGCGGCCTGGCGGGACCAGGATTCCACCGCGCGAAGGGCTGGCGCGTCTTCAAGCCCGGCGTAGCTGCCCACGCCGCCACGCAGTACAGCTGCCACGGCATCCCACCATGTCCCCTGGGAGCGCTCGAATCCGGGCCGGAGCCCGTCCAGGTGGCGGCGGATCTCGTCGCGACGGTTCCAGGCCTCCAGCACTGCTTCGTCCACGCCGCCCGGGGAAAGGCTTGGCTGCGGGAGTGCCCAGTCGCCCAGCCCCCAGTTCCCGAGTGCACCGGCGAGGCGGATATCGGAGTAGGCGTCGTTGGCCAGGGCGACCACCGGCACGCCGGCCGCCAGGCCGAAGACGGCCGGGTGGTAGCGGTTCGTGATCACCAGGGCGGCGGCCGCGGTCACCGCTGCAGCCTCGCGGACCGGCAGCACTGGCAGCATTGCCAGCCGTCCCGAGCGCGAGTGCGCCAGCACCGTACGGTGGGATTCGTGGTCTGCCCCGGCATCCAAAGACCCCAGCGTCCCCATGTGCGGCAGCAGGTACACCGGAAGGCCCGTGCGCTGTGCCGCACGGTCCAGCACTGCCGCGAACGCTGCCAGAGTGCGGGTTCCTTCGCGCCACGCATCCGGGCCTACTGTGGCAGCAATGTAGCCGTCCGCCGGAAGGTCCGGAAGGTCCGGAAGGTCCGGAAGGTCCGGAAGGTCCGGAAGGTCCGGAAGGTCCGGAAGGTCCGGAAGGCCACCCTCCAGAAGTCCGCCGTCCGCAGCCTGCGGTTCGCCGTCCTGCGATTCGCCGTTCTGCCGGGTCTGCAGGAAGCTGCCGTCATCAAGGACGCGGACAAGCTTTTCCGAGCCGAGGCCCAATTCAAATCCGAGTGCGTAGGAAGCAGGCTCGCGGGCACCGATCAGCGCCGCGCTGTCGAGGAGCTCGTGCAGCACCTTCCGGTCCTGGGGCAGCAGGGTGGGACCGAACGTCTGTCCGCTTACCACCAGCGGCTTCCCAAGTTCCCTGGCGATAAGGCCGACGGCGGCCCGTTCGTAAAGCAGCCAGCCGTAGAGGGAGTTCATATTGCCGCCGCCTGCGATCAACACTCCGTCGGACGTCGACACTTCCTCGATGACGCCCCACACCGGGTCGGCGGGCGGGAGCGCGCCGCGGTCGCCCGTCGCGGCCCGGCGGACGCGCGCCAGGTAAGCGCTCCGCCCCTCGGGCGGCCACGGAAATTCAATGGTTGCTATGGAACGGGTGCCATAAAGTGCTGCCGTCTGCGCCGGGTCACGGGACAACAGCACAGCTGATGCCCCGGTCCGCTGCAGGAGTTCGTCCACTGCGGCCAGCGCCATGGCCTCATCGCCGACGTGATACGCACCCTGGCCCAGATCGCCCTGCACCACGAACTTCACTTGACGGTCCTCTTCCACTACTTGTCTCATAACGCAGCCGGAGACGGCCCCGTCGCGGGGCCGTTGGCGCGCAACCAGACTACCGTCTTTTGCGGAACCGCCCGCCGGACGGTGGTCTCATCCGGACACAACCGGGCAGCAACAGGCCACCCGAGTACTCGGGCCGGCAAATGGAGTAGGAGGGGGCGTAGATGAAGTGGACAACACGCTGTTATCTGAACGTGATAAGCCGTAAATTTCTGCTATGGACGCGCAAGATATGGAACGGGTTTGGCACGGTAGCCACCGTAAAATCGACCGCAGAAATTGGTCGTTGTATTTCGCACTGACCCTATTGGGGCTTATCTCGTGGGTAATTGTTGTATTTCCCCACTAATCTTCAATTTTCGACACTTCAATCGAAGCTCCGGCGGGTCCCCACCTACCGGAGCTTTACTTTAGCCGGTTGATATAGCCGCGCCGCATGATCACCGGAGCGGATTTACCGGACGAAATCGGAGAAGCCGGCCATGATGGTCAGCACCGTGAGCACCACGAGGGCCAACACGCAGACAATTTCCGCCCTGTGAATCCTGTGCTGCGTTTGCCGCACTTCAATGTCGTCCTGGCTATCAACCATATTTAGAGGCTACTGGCCCCTCCGGCACGCCACTAGAGTAGTCACTACCCGTCTTTATCCCCATTGCCGTGCGCTCTTCACATCAAGCTCACCATGCCATAAAGTGGCAGTAAGATCGGCGATCGGCTCAGCGACGTTTGTCTCAGGATTGAAGTACGTCCTCAGGATTGAACTACGTCCCAGGAGAGCTGAGAACAGTGGCCGCTGAAGGATTTTCAAATACCCGTTTCCTCACAGTTTCCGAGGTCGCAGAAGTCATGCGGCTGTCCCGGATGACCGTGTACCGGCTCGTCAAAGCGCACGACCTCCCGGCCGTCCGTTTCGGCCGGTCCTACAGGGTCCCGGAGCACGCGATCGAAGACTATGTGCAGCACCACTCAACGCTCGCGGACGACGAGCACCCGGAAGCCGGCAAGACCTAGCGGCCGGTGGCTACGGCCTGCCGCAGCGCGTCCTCGGCAGCCACCCACGCCAGCATGGCGCATTTGACCCTGGCCGGATACTTCGCCACGCCCGCCAGGGCAGCCGCATCTCCCAGGATCTCGTCGTCCGGCTCCAGCCGGCCGCGTGAGCGCATGAGCTCCCTGAAATGGCCGATCATCTCCCCCAGTTCATCCGGCGACGCACCTTCGGACAATTCGCTCAAGATGGAGGCCGAGGCCATTGAGATGGCGCAACCGTCGCCATGCCAGTGGATGCCTTTCACCGTTGACTGGCTTCCTGCCGCTTCCAGCTCCAGGCGAAGCGTAATTTCGTCACCACAGACCGGGTTCAGCTGATGGCACTGTCCCACGCCCGGCTGGTCAGGCATGGACGTGGCCTCGTCAGCCGTCAGGTCGGCCCCGCTGCGCGACTTCGCGTGCTCGAGGATCAACTGCTGGTACATGGCATCAAGTGCGCTCATTTGGAGGACCCCGAGCCAGCTACGCCGAAGTAGGGCCGGACCTGGGCCACAGCCTCCAGCAGGAGGTCCACTTCTTCGGTGGTGTTGTACAGGTAGGTGCTCGCCCGGGTGGTGGCCGTCAGACCCAGCCGCCGGTGCAGCGGCTGCGCGCAGTGGTGACCGACGCGGACGGCGATCCCCACACTGTCCAGGTACTGCCCGACGTCGTGGGCGTGCACTCCGGCGACGTCGAAAGCCGCCAGTCCGAGCCGGTCCACACCTGCCGCCGGCCCCACGACGCGGATTCCGTCAATGGCGCTCAGCCCGGTGACCAGGCGCTGGCCCAGGGAGGCCTCCCAGCCGGCGACGCGTTCCATGCCGGTTTCGTGGAGGTAATTGGCGGCGGCGGCGAGCGCCACGGCCTGCGATATGGGCTGGGTGCCGGCTTCGAAGCGCTGGGGCGCAGGAAGGTATTCGGCTTTCTCCATCGTGACGGTCGTGATCATGGAGCCCCCGGTGAGGAACGGCGGCATGGCGTTCAGCAGTTCCCGCCGCCCGTAGACTCCGCCGATGCCCGTGGGCGCCAGCATTTTGTGGCCGGAGAAAACGGCAAAATCGACGTCCAGGGCTTTGAAGTCCAGCGGCAGATGCGGCACCGACTGGCAGGCGTCCAGTACTACGAGGGCGCCCGCTGCCCGGGCCAGCGCCACAAGCTCGGCAACCGGGTTGATGGTTCCCAGGACGTTTGAGGCGTGGGTGAACGCCAGGATCCTGGTTCGTTCGGTGATAAGCCGCGCTGCCTCCTCAAGCCGCAACGCGCCGTCGTCGTCGATGGGGATGAACTTCAAGGTGGCACCGGTGCGCCGGCAGAGTTCCTGCCACGGAATCAGGTTCGCGTGGTGTTCCATCTCCGTCACCACAACCTCGTCCCCCGGGCCGAGGGCGAAACGGGCCGCGTTGCCGCGGACAGTGCCGACGCTGGCATTCGAGAAGGAGTACGCCAGGAGGTTCAGCCCCGCGGTGGCGTTCGCGGTCCAGACCAGTTCGTCCTCTGCCGCACCCACAAAGCCGGCAACGGTGGCCCGGGCGTCTTCGAACGCGTCGGTGGCCTGGACAGCAAGGTGGTGGGCACCCCGGTGCACGGCCGCGTTCCGCAGTTCATAGAATTCCTGCTCGGCTTCGAGCACGCTTCGGGGGTTCTGTGACGTGGCGCCGGAATCCAGGTACACAAGGGGCCGGCCATTGACTTCCTGGTCCAGGACGGGGAAGTCGTTGCGAATTCGCAGGACCTCGACATCAGTCAGCGCGACCTGGGTGGCTGCGGTGGCGGAAGTGGATACCATGACCAAACTGGAGCTCCTTGATAGGCAAGACCTGCCGACGGCTCGCCGCCACGGGCAGGCACACCGCTTACGTCCGCGGTGCTACTCCTCAATTGTCCCACTATTGGCCCGGCGCCGTTTATGCGCGCGGCGTCACTGCCGTGTGCCGTCCAGGCTGTGCCAGAGTTCGGCGAGCTCCTGGCGGCGGGAAACACCCAGCTTGCCGTAGATCCTCTGCAGATGCGCGTTCACTGTGTTCACCGCGATCCCGAGTTCTTCAGCCACGCGTGCACTGCCCATCCCGGTGACGACAAGCACTGCCACTTCCCGTTCCCGTTGCGAGAGCTTGGCGGGATCCGCGGCCGGCCGCTTCATTTCGGCTGGCCCGCCGTTACCGGGAACGTTCAGCAGGTCAAGGGACTCGCCAGGCACCGGACCGCTGTTCCCGTCGCTCGACCACCGCCAGTCCGGCAGCCCGTCGGCGGGGTCAAACGCCGTACCTTCAGGCCGGCCAGCGACACCGAGATTCAGCAGCTCCCGTGCCCGGCGGCCCCTGGCGCCGCCGGACGCCTTGGCCGGCTTCCGGAGCGTCCTCTGGGGCGGTCCGGCGGTTCCGGTAACGGCCGGACGGGCCACCGCCGCGTACGTGTCAGCCAGCCTGGCCGCGACGTCGCCGTCAGCAGACCGGTCGTCCCCGGCCCGGACGTCCACTGCCAGGGCTTCCCCCGCCCGATCGTCTTCTGCCCGGACGTCGGCCGGCGCGGGTGCACCAGTCAGCCCAACCCCCGGCAGCTGCGCCAGGTCCCACGTCAGCCACTCCGCAGTGGCCTGCGCGCCCAGGGTGAGTGCCAGCAGGTCGTCCGGTTCGCCGGAGGTTCCGCCGTCAGCACCGGATACACGCACGGGTGTGCGGCCTGCGGCGGCATGCCGGCAAAACATCATTGCCCGGAAAAGCTGCAGGGGTCCTCCCGGGTAGCTCATCCATCTGTTGCGGCCGGCACGCTTTTCGGCGCTCCCTGCGTCGGCCCCCTGCCCGAACCTGGCCAGGTTGGACGCATGGATCGTGAGCACCATGGAGTGGAAGTCGACGCTGCACCGCGGCAGGCGCTCCACCGCGTTCAGCGCCCGGGTGGAAAGCTCGACGGCCTCAGCGGACTTGCCCCGCGCGGACAGCCCCTGCGAGGCCAGCGCCAGAAGCAGGATGCCGGCGTGGGTGCCCGGCGCCTCGTTCGTACGGGGGCTGCCGCCGTCGCAGAACCCGGCCGGGCAAAGCCGGTGGAACAGCTCCCCGCCCGTGCTGGGCCAGTTGCCCTCCCTCGACTCCAGGTAGAGCTGCAGGACGTCCAGTTCATCCTGGACGGCGTTTTGGTAGGTGTCGGCGGCCGTATCCCCAATGGACGCAGCCGCCGCCAGGGTCAGCCGCCGCCTCGCACTGTCCAGTACGGATTGGAGGGCGTCGCGGCCGGGATTCATCGGCAGCAATGCCTGCAGGAGCAGGGCGACAGCCCGAGCAAACTCCATGCTCAGCACTGCGGGAGTGGTTTCCACGAGGCTGCGGAGAACGTCGGCACTCTGGCCGTACTTGTGGGAGTGGAACAGGGCCCGGGCGGCCTCCGTCTGTGCCATCAACCGGAGCTCGGGTGCCTTGACGGATTCGGCTGCCTTCAAGGCACGGTCGCTGTCGTAGAGATTGTTTGCTGCGGTGGCCGCGGCCAGCAGATCCAGGTCCGCAACAGCTGCCCCGGCGTCCAGCGCCGCTTCCACCCGGCGAAAGAGATCCCACAGCGGTTCCTCCCCCGGCCGGCCGGAGAAGCGGGGACCTCTGCCCTGCAGGTCCGTTTCGCTGCGCAGGTCCAGTGGTCCCGCCCCACCCGGAAAAAGCCGGGCTGCGCTGGCCTCGGCTTCGTGGTTCAGGGTGACGTCCGCCCCGCCGTCGCTCCTGATCTGGAGCCGGATGACATGGCCTCGTTCCAGGGCGGCCAGGGCGTCCGGTGGCACCGCCCTGGCCAGGCTGGACAGAGGCGCCGGATCACCGGATGCCAGAAAGTCGACCACCTGGCGCTGCTCTGGCGGAAGTGCCTCGATCCGCCGGCGCGCCAGGTCGAATTGGCGTGACTCCGACGGGTCCAGCGGATGGACGATGGCGCAGCTGCCCCCGCGCTCCACAATCCGGCCGCCCGCCAGGGCTTCCTCGACGAGCCAGCTGGCCGTTAGCGCATTGGCGTCCGATGCCGCATGGATGTCGCGCACCAGCGTGGGCACGGGCGGGGCCGGGAGCCGGGACTCTAGCAACGTCCGGAGCTGGTCCAGCGTGAGGTCATCCAGTGCCACGATGGAAAGTTGCCGGGCCACCACCGATTCCATCAGCTCCATCGGCAGCTGCCGGTCGGAACGGTGGCTTGCCAGCATTCTGATGTCCCGTTCTGCGAGGAGCTGGTTGAGGACCCACAGGGATGTCCCGTCGAGGTGGTCCACGTTGTCCAGGACCACCAGGATTCCGTTGGCCCCCGGGTCCTGGCTCCGGAGCGCCTCACGGCAAGCGCGGACAATGTTCAGCGGCGACACTTTGACACCCGCAGGCAACGAAGGTGCCAATACACTGCCGATGCCGAACTTCATCCGGCGGCAGGACTCGGGAATGCTGTGCACAATGACCGTCAGCCGGCCTGAGAGTGCCTCGGCCGCAGCGGCAAGGAGCCGGCTCCGGCCCGATCCGGCTGCCCCGGTAACGATGACGCCTGAACTTTCGGATCCTGTGAGGCCAGCGACTGCGGCCCGCAGTTCAGCCACCCGAATGACCGGGGGGAAAGGGGAATTTCCTGCCCTAACGTCCATGGTTGCGCCGATTCCTTAGCCGTGGAGCGCGAAGATCCGGACCGCCCCCAACCCACCTGCCGGCATTAGCAACTTCCACGCTACCTAGCCACTGCTTGCGCTGGCGTGAGTGGTGACTACTCGAATATGACCGCCCCTCGCTCTCAGCCCCGTTCAGGCTACTCACAGGCATCCGTGTAAAGTGGAGCGGGTGTTAACGGTCTCTTCGGGTCTCTTGACGGTCCCGCTAGCTGCTTCTGGGGAGTATGCGGCTTAGCTGGTTTCGCTATCAGCATTGATTCTGGGCGCGGCCATCGCTGCGCCAATCTGGCGGTCATGACCCGTACTTGGCGTGCCCTCATGGGGCACCTGCCATCCCTGTTAATGTCCCCAACAGAATATGTATCCCAAAAAAATGAAACACATGACCACCCCAACCATGGCTGTGTTGATCCTCCTCATCGGAGTATTGACCGCCGGCTGTGCCGCCCAATCGGCGCCCGGCCCGTCGGCCTCCGCCAGTCCTTCGTCAGCCAGCGCACAAGCGCTGCCGGCAAAGCCGAAGGCATCACCCTCACCCAGTACGACGCCGGCCGCGGCCCCCGTCGAGGAACCTGCACCGGCTGCGGTTTCCGCTCCCGAACCTGCTGCCGCGGCTCCCGCGCCGGTAGCAGTGGCCGCAGCAGTGCCCGCGGCCGCTCCGGCAACTAACAAGTACCCCTTGCACACCAACGTCGTAAGCACCACTTTCTGGGTCGGCGAAATCTTCAACGCCAGCCTTGCCGACGGATCTCAGGTCTGCTCCACGTATAACGGGCAGTGGGCTTTCCAGCACACCGGCATCAACGCCGGCACCACCCCCGCCTCAGCCTCAGGCTGCCCCGGCAGCATCTACGGCGGCTGCGACGGCGTCAGCTCCGGCACCGGCGCATCGTTCACCTGCGCTACCGAAGCACGCGACGCCTCCAACGGCTACTTCCCCAAGAACCAGCCCGCCCCGCTGGAGAACCCGTTCTACCTCGACCTGCCCTACGACGACATCAATGACAGCGTCGCCTTCCAGCAGCGGTGCCAGGTCATCCCCTGGGCAGCCGCGGACAACGCCGCTGCCGGTGTTAACCGCTGCGGCGACGGCAGTTACTCCTACATGAAGAACCGCTGGGTGCAGATGACCGGACCGAACGGCAACGTCTGCTACGGACAGATCGAGGACGCCGGTCCTTCAAGCGGTTCCGAATATCATGATGCGAACTACGTTTTCGGTGCCTCCGACGCACGTCCGGCAAACACCGATTTCTCCGCTGATGGCACGCAGGGCGCGGGAATGGATGTTTCCCCGGCGCTGAACGGCTGCCTCGGCTTCGCCGAACTGGACGGCAGCGGCGATCACGTCTCGTGGCGGTTCGTTGACCGCGCAGACGTCCCCGCCGGGCCGTGGCTGAATGTCGTCACCACCTCCGGTGTGAGCTGATAACAGCAGCACGTGGCAGAACGCAGCGGCGCCCCTTCCCTGGACACAATGTCCTGCGGGAGGGGCGCCGCTTTTCGTTAGCGCGTGACGGGTGAGGGCTAACGCGTGACGCCCGCGCCCGCGGTGGCCTCTTCCAGCTCGAGCGCTTCACCCTGGACACGCCGCATCGGGCTGACCCACACGCCCGATGAGGCAGCTGAATAGGCCCGTGGCAGGACCATCAGGCAGATCACCGAGTCCAGGATCCGCATGAACGGAAAGAACGGCGCCATCAGCAGGATGGCCGGCCGGCGAAGGGCAATGGCCGCGATGACGGTGAGCGTGAGGTCCGGGATCAGGACTCCCAGCAGGACGTCCTGCGGACGCATGAGACCGGACAGGTATAGGAACGATTCGCCGTTTTCTCCGAACGCCTGCAGCTGCATCGACGCCACCAGCGAGAGCAGGAAAACCGGAATCAACAAGACGAAGAAGATGCAGCTGATGACCAGTTCGATGCAGTAGAACACCAGCACGAACCAGAATTTTCCGGCCTGCAGCCGGTGCCGCCGGACTGTCTGCCAGAAGCCGAGGATCCAGCGCCGCACCTGCCTGGTGTAGTCCTGCAGGTTGTCCGGATCCTGGGTGTAGGCAACGGCGGCCGACGGGTGGAACGCGATCCGTCCCAGTTTCTTGGCATGGATCTCAAAGGTCATGTTGAAGTCCTCGATGACCAGGCCCGGTGCCAGTACTTTGATTTTTGCGAGGGCACTGGTCCGGTACATGCTGGCGAAGCCCGGCACGATCGAGACGACGTTGGCACCCCTGGCCGCCTGCCCGTATTTCAGCAGCAGCTGCACCACAATGTACAGCCGCTCCCGGTACGCAACCAGGAATCGGCCTAGCAGCGTGGGCGCCGGCGGCGTCATGATGGACTTGGCACGGCCTGCCACCGCAACCACGGAGGAGTCCAGGAAGAGCGGCAGGCCGGTGTCCAGATAGTCGGGGGTTGGCCGGGTATCCGCATCCAGCATCATCACCACTTTGAATTTCCGGCACAGCTCGAAATAGGCAATGCCGGCGGCAAGCGCCCCTGCCTTCCCCCTGTTCGGTTCCAGATCCAGTACTTTGACCCCGGCGGCGCGGGCAATCGCTGACGTGTCGTCCGTGGACATATCGGAGATCACGTGGATGTTCCGGAGCGGCACCAGCGCCGCAGCGGCCCGGATCGTCTCCCGGATGACCAGCGCCTCGTTGTGCGCAGCAATGAGCACCGCAACATTTGCCGGCAGGATCCTCGGGTCCCTGGCACGGTGCCGGCCGTGCTCCCGCCGGATCTGCCCGCGGTGTGCCCGCGGGGCAGGCAAGGTGTGGACGCCGTGGACACCGGGGCCCGGCCGGTTGGCCAGCGGCCAGCGCTGCAGGAGCCGGAGCAGGCGCCCGCCCAGCGGAGGACCCAGCGCCACCCGCCGGACGTACTGCTCATTGGCCAGGCGCAGCAAGCCAACGAGCGACCAGAAGATGGTGCTGACTCCAAGGACGAGGACGATGTATACGGCTATCACAGCGACGGTGCTCCAATCGTGTCGTACATGGCATAGTCATCCGTGACGAGCGTGCCATTCCTGAAGAGGTTCAGCCCGAAGCTGATTGCGGTTGCCCCGGCGGGCAACGCGGGGGTGGTGAAGGCGGCCTGCGTGTAGGAACCTGCCGCAGCGAACCAGGGACTGGACGTCCAGTAAACCCAGGTGCCTGCAGAGTTCCGGTAATACACGGCGAACTGCGTCACCGTCGTCGAGGTGTACCATGCGCGAAGCGAGTAGGTGCGGCCGGCAACGGCGGACGGTGCGCACGATCCGGCGTCGAGCGATTGCAGCAGCTTGGCATCACCGCTGGAATAGTTGCTGACCACGAGGCGCTCTGCCTTGGTCCCGGTCCTGGCGCTCGAGACGGTGCTGAAAGAGGCGGTGTTGGTACCGAATCCCGCAGTTTGCCAGCACTGCGGCGTCGAACCCGGGCCCGCCGTTTCAAGGCTGGCATTCTGCACCAGGTTGGAACCCGCCGGCGGTGGTGGCGGAGGCGGCGGCGAGGACGCCGTGTCTATCATCTCGTAATCGTCGGTGGTCAACGTGCCATTGCTGAAGAGGTTGAGCCCGAAACTGATGCCGCTGGCTCCCGCTGGCAGGGCGGGCGTTGTCCAGCTGGCCTTTTGGAAGGTACTGGCGGGCCCGAACCATGGGCTCGACGTCCAGTATGCCCAATACCCCAGGCCGGTTCGGAGGTAGAGAGTAAACTGCGTGTTGGCAGTGGACTTGTACCAGGCGCCCAGCTCGTAAGTGTGCCCGGGCGTAGCCGCGGGAGAGCACCCGCCGAGGTCCAGGGATGGCAGCAACTTTGCATCGCCCTCGCTATAACCGCTCACCACCAGGCGCTCGGCCACGGACCCGGTCCGTCCGGGGCTCACTGTGGTGAATGTCCGTGAATTCGTGCCGTAGCCAGCGGCCTGCCAGCATTGGGGCGCACCGCTGACCAAGGTTTCGAGGCTTGGGTTCCTCACCAGGTTACCGCTCGTCGGCGGTGGTGGTACGGCCGGACCTGATACTGCGGGCTTGACGGTTCCGCCGATGACCTGATCCACCGTCCTCACGGTGGTTGTGGCCGGTCTGGTCGTCAGCCACGATACGAACTGAGTGAAGAGCCCGGGACTAACGTTGAGCGGCCCCGGGGTGGACGAGATGTGGTGAAAGGTGAATTGAACCCACCCGCCGGCGCTTTCGGCTCTGGTCACACTATTTTGAAAATCAGCGAGGGTCCATGGGCTGTCCACTTGGTCCAAAGCCGCGGTGCGAAATGGATTTGCCGGGGGGACATTCTCCGCCAAGGCGCACCCCGAACAGCCAAAGCGGGATTGAATATCACCTAGCGAACGTGCACTGTTGTAGCCACAGTTTTTCACTGTGGCCTGCACCGAGGGATTGTCGGCCCCAAACGGATATGCGAAACTCGTGACCCTGAAACCCCAGTTGGTCAGATTTACCCTGTCGTTGCACGCCTGGCGGGTCACCTCGTCTGACGGCAGAGTGGTGAGGTCGGAGTGGCTCACTGTGTGCCCCCCGATCTCATGCCCGTTGGCGGCCAGTCCTTGAAGATTCGCAACGGTCAAGAATCCGGGGTTGTTCACATTTCCCGAAGGAACGAAAAATGTCCCGTCAAGCCCGTAGTTATCCAGGATCTGGGCGGCAGCCATCTGGCTGGCGTTGGCGTCGTCGAACGTCAACGACACCACCGTTGGTGCCGCTGCTTGTGCGGGAAGGGCCAGCGCAGCCATACCGGAGACCACAATCGCCACGATGCCCAGGACCGTGACGGCGGTCTGTGCCAACTTTCCAATCCTGCGGGGTGCAGGGCCCACGTCAATTTTCCTTGGCATTCGCCCCGGAGTATTGAACCTCATGGGAATCGACTCGATTCTTGTTTTCGAGCCCGTGGAGCCTCAGCACTGGCAACGGGCGGGGCCTAGGGGGCGGCCGGCGCCCCCGTGTCGTACATCTCGTAGTCATCTGTAGCCAGCTCCCCGTCGCTGAACAGATTCAGGCCAAAACTGATGCCGACGGCGTCTGCCGGCACCGGTGGTGCAGTCCACTCAGCCTGCCGGTAGGCAGCGCTGGCGGGAAACCATGGGCTGGCTGTCCAATAGGTCCAGGTGCCAACCTTGTTGCGGTAGTACAACTCGAACTGCGTGGATGCCGTGGAGCTGTACCAGGCCCGCAGCGTGTAGCTGTGGCCGGGGATGACGCTTGGCGCGCACGCCCCCAGGTCCATGACAGGAAGTAGCTTTGCGTCCCCGGAGGTGTACCCGGTAACGTCCAGCCGCCGCGCGATACTGCCGGTGCGGCCGGGAGCCATCACGCTCAGCACGTGTGAATTCTCGCCGTAGGAGGAGACCTGCCAGCACTCCGGCAGTCCGTACTTTCCGGCTGTTTCCAGCCCCGGGTTGCGAAGCGCGTTGGTGCCGGGCGGCGCAGGCGGAGCAGGAGGTCCCGGAACAGCGGGCTTGGCCCCTCCCCCAATGACGTCGTGCACCGTGCGGATGGCCGTGGTGCCCTCGTCCGTGCGGGTCACCAGCCACGAGACGAAGTCATTGAAGAGGGCCGGGCTGACGGACCGCGGGCTGCCGCTGTCGTCGATATCGTAGAAGGCCAGCTGCAGCCACCCTCCCGTGGCCTCAGCGCCCATCACCGACTGCTGCAGATCCGCAATCGTCCACGCGGAACCGACCTCCGGCGTCGATCTCGTGCTGAACGGGTCGGCCGGCCTCACCGTTTCAGACACGGCGCAGTCGGCGCAGCCCAGCCGGCTGCGGAGGTCGCCCTGGCTGCGTGCGCTGTTGTACCCGCAGCCGGCAACCATCGCCTTCGCCTCCGGCGACTTCGCGGCAAACGGGTAGGAAAAGGAGGTGACCTTGAAGCCCCAGTCAGTGAGGTTGGAGCGGTCGTTGCAGACCTGTCGGGTGGCTTCATCAGGTTCAAGCGCCGTCAAGTCGGCGAGGGTTGCGGTGTGGCCCCCGATCTCGTTTCCTTCGGCGGCCAGTGCGTGCAGGTCCTCCACTGTCATGTAGTCCTTAGCCCCCATGAACCCGGAGTTAACGAAGAACGTCCCCCGCAATCCCTGGCTTCGAAGGGTCCGGGCGGCGGCCAACTGGCTGGCCCTGCCGCCGTCGAACGTCAGTGTGACCGTGGTCAGCGCCAGGCTGGAATCCACGGGCGCCGCAAAATTCTTCAGGGGTCCCTGCGCGTCCGTGGCCGGTGCCGGACCGCCCTTTGGCGCCAGGGCGGCGGACCCGGTCAGGAGTGCCAGCCCTGCGAGCCACGAAACTGCCCAGAGCGTTGTCCGTTTCCGCTGCCTGGTCAATCCGGAACCGGGCGGACCGCCCTGCTCCCCCGGCAGTTCATATCTTTCGCTCATGACAGATATCCCCTTTTACATCCGTATCGCCCGGCCGCAAGAGGATCCCCCAGGCCGCAATGTTTCATGGATTGACACCTTGAAGGGGTCGGTGACGACTGGGGGGAAGCCTTGGTCTCAAAGGCTTGTTCGCCACCGACCCCCGTTCATGGGCCCCGGGCCTGCGCGCCAGGGCTGGCTGCCTCGCGGCAGCTGCGTCGGCAGAATTGGGAGAGGTTTCACCGGCGGTTTCCGCTGGCCCGGGCATTCCTGCCGCCATGGCTGTCACGGATTGCAGTTCAGGGGTATGGTCGCGTGCATTCGCCCGCAAAGGTGCGTCCATTCCCATTTTGAGACCCGATTCTCCCCCGGAACTCTGTATCTATCCGACACCCAAAGCCTATTAAGCCGCGAGGCCTGCGGCACGAGTGGTGCCTACCCGTCTTTACCTTTGTCAGGGGCCGGCTGGGCCCGGCGCCACTCGCCCGCTACCCGGTGCGGTACTCGTTGCGTACCCGAAGACACCCGAAGTGGCAGGCGCATAGGAGCCACCAGCAGGGGTGGCGTGGTGAAATGGTGACTAAGTAAACCAGAGGGGGGCGTGGGAACCGGATGTCAGCCATCAGCCGAGGCTCGGGTCCGGCCGCCAAGGCCGAAAAGGAGCCGGCGTCGCAGCCGGTTGCGACGCCGCTTGCCGGTGGATCCCGTGCCCGCCCACGGTTGCAGCTGCGTCAGCCCTCATCACCGCTTATGGCAGGACTGGGCATAGCCACCATCCTCGCCAGCGTCATCTTTTTTTGGGCCTGGCGTTCCAGCCTTGCCACAGGCGCCGCGCAACCCACCTGGTTCGCGGGGTACGTCGACGTCACGGTCTCGCCGCCCTACGCTTTCGAGGAGGGTGCCACGCCGGGCACCAGGGACGTTGTGCTGGCGTTTCTGGTCGCTTCCCCACAGGACCTTTGCGTGGCCAGCTGGGGCCCCGCCTACGGCCTCGAAGAGGCAAACACCGCCCTGGGCCTGGAGAAGCGGATTTCCGATCTTCGCTCCCGCGGCGGATCGGCGGCCGTGTCCTTTGGCGGGGCCCGGAACAGTGAACTGGCCACGACATGCCGGGACGAAGGAAAACTCCGCACCGCATACCGGGACGTCATCGAGCGCTACGAGCCTGCCTTCATCGACTTCGACCTGGAAGGCGCGGACCTGCTGGACCAGGCCGGCGGCGAACGCAGGGCCCGTGCGGTGGCCGCGCTGCAGGGGGACCGCAATTCGTCCGGTAAGGAGCTCCCTGTCTGGCTGACTCTCCCGGCGTCGCCGCGTGGACTCACCGACGCCGGCATCGCAGCCGTCGAACAGATGCTCCAGGCCGGCGTAAAAGTGGCAGGCGTAAACATCATGACCATGAACTACGGCGCCAGCCGGAGCAGTTCGCAAGGCATGCTCGACGCCGCCAAGGCAGCGGCGGAGGCGACGCATGACCAGCTGGGCATCGTGTACCAGAGGGCCGGGATCAACCTCAGCCGCGAACAGCTTTGGAAGAAGATCGGGCTGACCCCCATGATCGGCCGCAACGACCTGCCGGGCGAGATCTTCGGGCTGGACGCTGCCCGCGGCCTGAAAGACTACGCCGTAGGGTTGGACATCCAGCGCCTGTCGATGTGGTCCCTGAACCGCGACGCGACCTGCCCTTCCAGTGAGCAGGGGGAAAACGCCAGCTTTACCTGCAGCGGCGTAGACCAAGGAACCAACAGGTTCTCGGACCTTCTGGGATCAGGACTCCCTGGCAGGATGGATTGAGCGTGGCCCCTACTTCACCTGGCTGGTTGTGACGACGTCCAGCCAGGGACCCGGCGGAACATCCTGCCCATCCACGAACTGCCAATCCACTTTGTCCGTTTCCCCGTTGAGGCTGCTGAAGCCGAGGCAGCCGTTGAGGGCGGGCGAAACATCCATTCCGGCGCCGTTGAACTTCTTGTTGGCCGGCCGCGCATCGTTGGCACCAAAGACGTACTCCTTGTCCTGGTACTCCCCCGGGCCGGCATCCTGGATCTGGCCGTAGCACTCCCTGCCGTCCTTGCGGATCTTGACCCAGCGGTTCTTCATATAGCTGAAGGAGCGGTTGGCCGACTGACCTTTGTAGCCTTCGTCGTTGGCCCAGGGGATGACTGTTGCCCGCTCCCGGAAGGCGGCAGCATTGTTGATGTCGTCATATGGCAGGTCGAGGTAGAAGGGGTTCTCTTTCGGCTTCATGTTGGCAGGCGCATAGCCGTTGGAACCTGACCGTGGCTCGGTCTCACAGCCGTCGGACGTGAGCCGGCCGTCACAACCGCCGTAACTGTCCATCCACTTCGAATCATAGGTGGAGAAGACCTGACTGCCATCCGCGGCATTCGGGTCAAAGACTTCGCCCACCCAGAAGGTGGTGGCCACAATGTTCGTGTGCCAGGGGTACTTCCCCTGCGACCGTTGCTCCGACTCCGGAGGCGTGCACGCCGTGGCCACCATGGCCAGCAGCACGGCGGCTGCACCGCCGCGGATGCGGCGGCGGCTCTTGGAGCCTGGTTCCTTCACTCTGGTCCCCCGAATCGATGAACTTCAGCCTGCGGTAAGAAAGTCCTGCGGTACAAGTACCGCGGCGAGGGCGGCCGCACGTCCCGGGGGATTCCCCGGCTGCGCGGCCGCCCGTAGTGTCCAACCGGTGCTGGACCTGGCTACATTCCCTTCGGGAAGTTCAGGTTGTAGCGGTAGACAAACGCTGCCATGGCGTCCCTGCCGATCGGCTGGACCGGCCGGAACGTACCATCCGGGTACCCCGTGGTGATCGCCGTCGCTGCCAGCCAACGGATCTCGTTGTAGAACTGGTTGCCGGTGGTGACGTCAGGGAACGTCGGGGCGGTAGTTGGTACGGCGGGCTTGCCGTTGTAGCGGTAGAGGAATGCCGCCATCGCGTCACGGTTTACAGGATCCAGTGGCCGGTAGGTTCCGTCCGTGTAGCCCGTGGTGATGCCCTGGGCCGCCAGCCAACGGATTTCGTTGTAGAACTGGTTGCTGGGGGCCACGTCAGTGAATGTCGGAGCGTTGGCCGGCACTGCGGGACTGCCCGCCAACCGGTACAGGAACGCTGCCATCGCGTCCCGGTTGATCGACGCCCCCGGCCGGAACGTGCCATCCGCGTAACCCTGGGTGATCAGGTTGTTGGAGAGCCAGCTGATCTCGTTGTAGAACTGGTTGGTGGCGGCAACGTCGCTGAACGTCTTAATGCTAGCCGTGTCGTACAGCTCATAGTCGTCCGAAACCAGTGTCCCGTTGCCGATCAGGTTCAGGCCGAGGCTGATGCCGGTGGCACCGGCAGGGACAGCCGGCGTCGTGTAGGTGACCTGCGTCCATACATCGGCGGTGGGCAAATACTGCGGCCCGGAGGTCCAATAGGCCCACGAGCCGGCGGCCGTCCGGTAGTGCAGTGAGAATTGGGAATTCCCGCCGGTCGACTTGTACCAGGCCTTGGCCAAGTAGGTGCGGCCGGGCGTTGCGCTGGGAGCGCACTCGCCCGTGTCCAGCTGTGGCAGCAACTTGCCATCGCCGTCGGTGTAGGCCGAAATCACCAACTGCTGGGCCGCGGTGGCTGTGCCGGCATGGCCCGGCGTCACACTGGTAAAAGTCCGGGTGTTGTTGCCGAAGCCGCCCGCTTGCCAGCACCGCGGGATCAGGGATCCGTTCAAGCCCGCGGTCTCAAGACTGGGGTTCTTGATCAGGTTGCCCGTGGTCTGGGGCGCCGGCGGCAAAACGGTGGGTGCCAGCGCTTTCGTGGTGCCTCCAATGACCTCCTTGACTGTCTTCACAAGAACCGGATTGGTGGTGTTGGTGTCCCTCTGGTTTGCCAGCCAGTCCACAAACTGGTTGAACGTGTCCGTGCTGACGGTCAGCGGATCCTTGACAGGTGAACCAATGAGGATGCCGGTACCGACGTGGTGGAACGTCAGCTGGACCCAGCCCCCACCGTTGGCCTGGGCCTGGGTGACCAAGGACTGAATATCCGCCAATGTCCACGTTTCGTCCAGTTGGTCGGGCGCCCCGGTGAAGAAGAGATTCGCAGGCGTCAGGGATTCAGCAAAAGGGAAGGTCTCCGACCCCACAACCTTGCTCCGGATGTCACCCAAGCCCCGGGCGCTGTTGTAGCCGCAGGCAGCAGCGGCGGCCTCTGCGCCCGCGTTGGCCGAGGCAAACGGATACGCGAAATTTTGGATATCCAGCCCGTAGCCCGTCAGCGTGGCCCTGTCATTGCAGAGCTGGCGCGACAACTCCTCAGGTCCCACAGCCGCCAAATCGGCGTGGGTCACGGTGTGCCCGCCGATCTCATGTCCGGCGGCCTGCAGGGCCTGGGCCTGTGCCGTCGTGATGTAGTTCGTTTGGTTCATGTAGCCGGACGGCAGGAAGAATGTTCCGCGCATGCCCGCGGAAACCAGCTTGTCCGCGGCGGCAACCTGATCGGCGTTGGCGTCGTCGAACGTCAGCGTGACGACGGTTTCGCCAACAGCGTTGGCGGCCGGGGCAGTCAGCCCCAGCAACGAGGCGGCGAGGGCCACCGTTGTGGAGGCGGCCAGCCAGCGGGCCTTTCGCTGGCCGGGAGGCCTCTCGGCCCGGTGCCTGGGCTCTGAGGCCGCAGTAGAGCGATGCAGAAGCGTCATGGAACTCAACTCTTTCGTCGAAGGTGCACATAACTTTTGACGGTTGCCGCCCCCCGTCCGGCGCGGCACCTCACGGACGGCTAGCTGGCCGCCATCGTGACTTTCCACCCGAGCGGATCAGGTGCTTTCACCGGGCGGTGATCGGCCGCCACGTTCTGGATGATCTGGTCCAGCGTGGTTTTGGGGTCGAAGCCCACCAGATCTTTCGCTTTGCTGTTGTTTGGTACTCGGCGGCGCATATCCTCATACCCCTCCGCGTAGGCCTGTTCGTAGGGCACCAGGGTGATGGGGCTTTCACTGCCGAGCAGCTCCACAACTCGCTGTGCGAGGGTCAAAATCGAGATCTCGTAGCTGCCGCCGAGGTTGTACGCGTTGCCGTAGGCGGACTCTTCCTCCGAGATTTTGGTGATGGCCGGGACGATGTCGCCGACGTAGGAGAAGCACCGCGTCTGGTGTCCGTCTCCGTAAACCGTCAACGGCTCGCCGGCCAACGCCTGCTTGACCAGGCGCGGCACCACCATTCCGTAGCGGCCGGTCTGCCGCGGACCCACTGTGTTGAACAGCCGGACGATGGCAACCGGAAGGCCGAATTGCCGCCAGTAAGCGTGCGCGAATGCCTCGTCGATCCCCTTTGCCGCCGCGTAGGTCCACCGGGACTTGAGCGCTGAGCCAAGGATCCGGTCCGACTCCTCGGACAGGCTGTCCGAAGTGTTCTTTCCGTAGATCTCACTCGTAGACGCCAGAAGCAGCGTGGCACCGGACTCCAGGACGGCGTCCAAGACCACTTCCGTGCCGTGGATGTTGGTGCGCAGGCTCTCCAGGGGATGCTCCACGATGAGGTTGACGCCGACTGCTGCCGCCAGGTGGAACACCCGGTCGGCACCGGCCACCACTTTGTCCACCGCCGCGCGGTCCAGGATGGTGCCCTCCACGAAGTGGAAGTTCCGGTGGCCAATCACCGTCCGGAGGTTCTCCAAGCGACCGGTCGAGAGGTCATCCAGTACGGTGACTGTGTCTCCGGCCGCGAGGAGATGCTCCACGAGATGGCTCCCGATGAAGCCGGCTCCGCCGGTGATTGCTGTTTTCACTTCTCCTACTTTCTTTTGAAGCCCAGCGGGGCCGCTGGAATCACAACCTGAATTCACAACCTCGTGACGTTGGTTCCGGCCGGAAGCCGGTAGGTAGTGTCGAGGACGGCCGGCGCGTCGCGCAGCCACCCGATGTCCATTGCCGAGTGCCTTGTGTGAAGGATGACCAGGTCTGCGTCCCAGCCCGAGGGATCCTCCAGCGATTCCAGGGCACTTCCCTGGCCGTCGGGAGCCGTGGGGCACCACGGATCGTGGTAGGCCACGACAGCGCCGTGGGCGACCATTGCGGCGATGATTTCCAAAGCCGGCGATTCGCGGAGGTCCTCGACGTCCGGTTTGTACGCCACGCCGAGAACCAGCACACGTGCTCCGCTGATTCCGTGGTTCCGGTCCGAGAGGATGCGGCGGGCCTTCTCCACCACCTGGTGGGGCCTTCCGGCGATGCCCGCCATGGCGTGCTCGATGACCGGCGCCGTGACCCTTGCCTTCCTGAGCTGCCACAACAGGTAGTGCGGATCGCAGGGAATGCAGTGGCCGCCGACGCCCGGGCCGGGGGTGAACGGCATAAAGCCGTATGGCTTCGTCGAGGCCGCGTCAATCACGTCCATGACCTCCATGCCCAGCTCGTGGCAAATGTCCGCGAACTCATTGGCCAGCGCGATGTTCACGGCACGGAAGGTGTTTTCGACGAGTTTGGTCATCTCGGCAACGTCTGCGGACGGCACAACGTGCACCAGCTTGGTGCTCGCCTGGAGCAGTTCCGAAGCGGCTTCGCCGCAAGCTGGCGTTACTCCGCCTACCACCCGGGGGACGTCCTCATGCGAGAAGGCGTCCACTCCCGGATTGATCCGCTCCGGCGAGAAGGCCACGAACACGTCCGTGCCGGGGATCAGGCCCTTGGCGGCCAGAGGCACTGCCAGGAGATCCCGGGTGGAGCCCACATACGTGGTGGACGTCAACATCAGCAACTGGCCCGGTACCGCAAATTCCACCACGGAGGCGCACGCCGCCCGCAGGATGCCAAGGTCCGGCACCAGGTACGGATCCACCGGTGTGGGGACACAGACCACCACTGCCGCCGCCCGTGCCAGCAGGGACAGGTCCGTGCTGATCATGAACGACGGATCCTCCAGGGCGTTGCCCAGCCGGACCTTGTCGGAGTCCAGCAGGTCTGCCTGCCGGGACCGGATGACAGCCAGCCTGTTCTCCGACACGTCAAGTCCCAGGACGCGCCGTCCGGAGGCGTTGATGGCCAGCGCCGTCGGCAGGCCAACGTACCCGAGCCCAACTATCGCGACGTCGAACGTGAACGTGTGATCCTGGGCCGCAGCATCGTCCGCCGCTGTGGCTGATTCCATGGCCTCGGGCGCCAGTTCGGGCACCCCTGTCCCGTTCTCCGGCCATTCCCGGGAATCCTCGAGCAGCGGTGGAAGTTCGGCCCGGGTCAGCGGGGCCTTGTGAGCCTTTAGTTTGGTGTTCGGTGTCATGCTAAACCGACCTCCCGGTATTCGATTTGTCCCGTTTGTGTGAAAGCCGGCGACATCCGGTGGCAGATCCCGGTCTCAGAGGACGCTGCCCGGATCGTCGCCGGCTCGAATAGGGTGCCCGCATTCGGCGGGATGCTGGTCGCCCTGGAGGAGTCTTCCAGGTGGATTGCCACATGAAATTCCGAAGGCCAGTTGTCAGCTGATTGATGCATTTAGAGACCCACTACTTTCCCCAATAGATACCTGCGGCCCAACAAGCTACAGCGTATTAACCAACCCCCTGCCGGGGCGCGAGTGGGCTCTACCCGTCTTTGCGGGTGCATCACTGAGGGGAATGGGGTGGTACCCGCCCGGTCCGCCCCCACCACTCGCATCAATACTCGTTTGAGGGCGGTGCGAACGCGGTGGCGGCTCCGGTGTAGGGGCGCGGGCTATCTTCCGGCGGGTAGCCGGAGGCCTGACTACCGTTCGATGGCGCTATTCAGTCCGGGAGGGCACGGCCCAAGGCAGGGTCCTAGGCAAGGTCCTTGGAGTGGCCCTGGAAATGGCCCTAGGCCGGTCCGGGCAGGCTGGCGTGGCGGGCACCGTAGGCCACGCAAGCCAGATCCTCACGGTGGCTGATGCCGAGTTTCGCGAACATCCGGTAGAGATGGCCTTCCACCGTCCGCAATGACAGCCCCAGCTGGAGCGCGATTTCCCGGTTGCTCGCTCCCGCCTGGACCAGGGCCGCGATTTCCTGCTCGCGCCGGGTCAGCTTGTGCAGGTCCGGCGGGATTTCGGCCGCCGAAGCACCCGCTTTGTTGAGTGCCGCATTCCGCTGTTTGACTAGTTTCTGGGCCTCGAACTGCCGTGGTTTGTCGCCTCGGGTCTCAAGGATCCGCAAGGCGTGGGCGGCGCACTCCGCGGCCGCCAGGTCCAGGCCGTCCCGCGCTGCCGCATCGCTCATTTCCACGAGGCGGTTGACGTCCTTGGCCGCCAGGGCACGGCAATACGCGGCCAGGAACTCCGCGCTCCGCCCTTCACAGCCCTCGGCCGCCGCAGCCAGCCGCGGCATAATGGACAGGTCCCCGAGCCGTAGCACCAGCGAGAGGATTTCCACTTCGTAGCTGAGGAATCCGGAGGTCGCTGCAGCATCGGCGAGGGCGATCAGCTTTGACACGGCTGCCTGGACGCCGACCCGTTCGGCCCGCGCCGCTACGGTGTAGGCCTGCCCCAGCAGTGAGGCATGGCGATGGTCTGAGAGCAGCGCGTCGTAGGCGTTCGCGTTGGCAGTGGCCGTGTCCGTCCGGTTCAGGATGGAAGCGGCGTATGCGGTGGCCGCGAGCGCATCGGGCAAATCGCCGCCGGCGTCGGAGAGGCGCAGCACCTCGGCGGCCTGGCTCAGCTTCGGCAGTGCGGCCCCGATGGTGCCCCGCCGGAGGTCGGCCGTGCCCGCCGCGAGGTGCAGCATGCCGCCAAAGTAGATCAGGGAGTTCGACGCCTGGGCGATATGGTTTTGCAGATAGTCGTCGAGGACGTCGAGTTCACCGGCATGGAGCAGCGCCAGCAGGTAGCGTCTCATCACGAACTCGGCGTACTCAAGCCGCCGGTCCCCGCTGGCGGCGAGGATGTCCTCGACGTCCATCACAATCTGCAGTGCAGATACGGCGCGTCCTGTCAGTGCCAGCGACTCTGCCAGCAGCGTTCCGGCCAGAAGCCGGGACTCGTCGTCGTCCGTGGATTCCCAGATTTCCTGGAGTTCCGGCTCCGCTTCGACATGGCGTCCTGCTGCCTGGTAGCCCTCTAGGGCAAGGAGCCTGCTACCCAGACGGGCGGTGGCCAGCTCCGTCGTGTCGAACCCCGGGGTGGCGTCTTCCAGCCTGGAGACGGCTTCCGCCCACGCGTCGGCTGCCCGCAGCACGGCCTCCGGCCCGTTGCGCTTGCCGGCTGCAAGCTGGGCCGCCAGCATGGACGCCTGCCGGACGGTGCGCAGGTCGGTGGCTTGTTCCACCACGCCCTCGAGGCACAGGCCGGCTCCGACGGGATCGCGCCCGTAGAGTTTGGCGCGGGCCAGCTCCACTTGTGCCGCGAGTCTGAGGGACGGCTCCCGGATCGCCCCCACGACCCGTTCCACGTAGTCGGGAATGAAGAGCCTGTTCGCCAGCTGGGCGGCCTCTAGGATGTCGGCGTCCGGGACGGTTGCCCCGGACTCCAGCGCCCAGGTGACGTGCCGGAGCCTGCCGTCCAGGGTCTCGGGGCGGGAGTCCAGAAGGTCGACAATCCGCCGTCGGATGGTCACGCTGCGGGCAGTGGGCACCAGCTGCCTGATCACTTCGCCGATCAGCGGCTGCGCGAGGCGGACGTGCCGGGCGGCGTCCGCCGAGATCACGATGAACTGGAGTTCCTTGAGTTCATCGACGGCGTGGCTGTCGCTGGCACGCTGCAGGACGCTGAGCGGGATCGCCTCTGCCAGCGCCACCGATTCCAGGGCCTGGCGCTGTTCGGGGTTCAGCTGCATGATCTGGTTCCGGACCAGGTCCATCAGCCGGACGGTGGCCGCTCCGGGCTCGCCGAGGAGCACCCAGGTGTCATTTCGCTGGAGCAGGTGGCCGCGGGACTTGGCATGGGCTATCAGTTCCAGCAGGAACATCGGGTTTCCGCCGGATGACCTGAACAAGACAGCGCTGGCGCTGGGGACGAGGGGCGAGCCAAGCACGCGCGTGCACAACTCGTCCACTTCTTCCTTGGTCAGCGGCTGCAGTTCGAAACGGTCCACCAGCCCTTCCGACCACATCGACAGCACTTCCGGCGGCGCCGAAGGATGCGGGCGGCAGAGCAAAACCACCCTGGCGGCCTCTGCAGCGGCCAGCTGTGCAATGACCGCTGCACTGCTGTCGTCCAGATGCTGGGCGTCCTCGACCACCAGCACGGCCTGCGACTGGTCCCGCAGGCTCTCCGGACTGAGTTCCGTTACCAACGCCTTCAGCACTGCGCGCGGCTGGTCTGTCTGTCCGGGAGTCAAAGCCGTCAGCAAGGGTGCAAGGGCCGCGTACGGAACCTCGGAAAGCGAAGGACCCGCGTACACGTAGAAGGGCCTGATCCGGCTGCCAAGCTCAAAGACAACTTCGTTGATCAGGGCGGTCTTGCCGATGCCGGCGTCCCCCAGGATAAGCGCGCCGGGGCCGTTGGCGTCGAGGAGGCAGTCGACTACCGACGCAACCATGCCGAATCGCCCAATCAGCCGTTCTGCCGTGATGGTGGTTTCAGTCATGACTGCTCATCTCCTGTACTGCCAAGGGCTACCGGAAGCTCCAAACGCTCTTCGATTTTTAGCTTGCCGTAAATCTGGTAGAGGTGTCCCTCCACTGTCCGTACTGACACGTGCAGTTGGGCCGCGATGCTCCTATTACTCGCCCCGGCGGCGGCCAGCTGCGCTATTTGGAGTTCACGGGCGGTCAGGGTGAGCCTGTCGTGGGTGCCGTCCTGTGGCGTCCGCAACCGCCGGCGGCACGTTTCCGCCAGGTGCTTGGCCTGCCGGACCAGGCTCCTTTCGAGGTGCGCCTGCTCCAGGTTCAGGATTGACTCGGCAATGTCCAGGGCGAACCTGTCATTGTGCATTCTGGCCGCGAGGTTTGCGGCTGCCATGAGATTGTCGGCTTCACGGGTCATGACCCCCCGGGCGTAATGTGCACACAGTTCCGCGAAGGGTCCCTGGCTTTCGCCTGCACTATCCAGCAGTCTCGGCGCCGCATCGGATTCCCCCAGCCTGACAGCCGAGCTCAGGCACAGCAGCTCATGACCGACGTTGCCGGCGGCACGGTCATCCTCCGCCATCCGGAGCAACTGTTCAATTCCTGTCCGCGAGCCGTCCAGTTCCGCCCGGGCAAGGGCCGTGAAATAGCCTTCTGCCCGGGACACCTTCCAGGTCTTCCGCCTGGAAGCGGATTCCGTCTCCGCAAGATAGGCGAGCGCCGCTTCCCGTTCGCCCTGCAGCGCGGAAGCGTAGGCCGCCGCGGCACAGGCCAGCGGCAGGATGCCGTCGCTGTCCTGGATGCGCAACTGGCTGATGCCGGGAACGAGCAGATCGAGTCCGTCGCGTCCACGGCCCTGCATGCAGGCGCAGATCGCTTCCGGTATTTCAGTGGCACTGAACCGCCGGTAGATAACGGATGACGGGAGCCAGTCCTCCGTTGGCAGAGTCTCGGTCGCCTCATCCCACCTGCCGGCCACCAGGTACGCAAAGCGGAGCCTTGAGATCACCGACTGAGCGATGGCCACAGGAATCTCCGGCCGCAGGCACTGCAACTTCAGCTGTTCGGCGAGCTCGGCGGCATCCGACTGGCGTCCCGTCACGGCCCACGCTTCACACATCCAGCTGCCGGCCTGGAGCCTGAATTCCGGGCTGTGGAACTCGACATTGTTCAAGGAATCGGTGAGGTCTGCCGCCATGTCCCGGTAGCTTCCTGCGTAGCCGGCGGCTTCAGCTTCGGCCAGCGTGAGCTGTTCCCTGATGCGCCTGAGCTCCGGTGCCGGCATGCTCTCTGCAGGACCGGACCTGTCGTCATAAAGGACTTTCCGGGCCTTGGCCAGGGACGCCGGGGCCTCGTGCCAGGCGTCCGGGGTGGCGAGGAACACCGAGCTCTCCGCCAGCAGTATGCCGATCGATTCGGCGAGCGCAGGCTCTGCCTGCGACAACTTTTGATGCCGCCGAACAACAGCCAGGGCCTCCTCCACTTCGCCGAGGGTCATCAGCGCCGCAACCTCTTCGGTCACCGCTTCAGCCCGCGCATCGTGTCCCGGGATGGAGCGGACGAACCGCAGCGCGAGTGCGGCATCCAGCCTCCTGTTGGCGAGCCTGGCGGCCGACAGGGATTCTTCGGTCGACAACGGGGCGCCGCAGTCGAGGGCCCAGACTGCGAACGGCAGTTCCGTGGCGGGTGTGCGGAAGGAGGGGGCGGCGGCCAGGAGGACCATTTCGCGGAGCTCGTTGCTCCGGCCGGGCGGAACATTCTCGCGGACCACATCTGCCACCAGCTGGCTCTGGATCCTGACCCGGCGGGGCAGTGAGTCCTCGACCGCCAGGACCCCGCGCTCCTCAAGGGCGTCCACGTCGTCGGCAGCCACGAGCGTCAGCAGTGTGTCCAGTGGCAGGGTCTCCGCCAGCGAGAGGATTTCCAGGATCCGCCGGTCAGCCTCGCCCATCCGCCCCAGCCGCGTGGCGATCAGGTCGGTAATGGCCCGTCCATGGACCCGGTGATCGGCCGTCAGGACCCACACCCCGTCCCGGACCACCAGCGAACCGGAGTCAGCCAGCTCCATTGCCAGCATCTTGAGGTAGTGCGGGTTGCCATCACTGGCTGCCCAGAGCGATTGGACGGCAGAGTGTGACACCTTGGCACTGAGGCCTTCTTCAAGCCAGCTGACCGCTTCCCGGAAGGACAGTGGTTCGAGGTTCACCCTGGTCAGGAACCCGCCGTCGCACAGTCCCGAAATCTCTGCCGACAGCCGCAACGGATCAGAGCAGGTCAGGACCAGGCGCACTGCGCGGTTTCGGGCGAGCTGGGCGATTGTCACGGCCGTCAGTTCGTCAGCCTCGCCGGCGTTGTCGACAAAGAGGTAAACGGTCTTTCCCATGGCCCGCTCCCGCAGGAGCCGCATCAGACCGGACAACACCAGCACCGGGTGGTTGAGGTATCCCGGCTCCAGGTCGCTCAGCAACATGTTGAGGGCGCCGTACGGCGAACGGGACAGCGCGGCACTGCACCGTAGTGTCACAACCAGGGAATCGTCACGGAACTGCTTGAGTGCGTGGGTGGTCAGGAACGTCTTTCCGGTGCCCGAGGTTCCGGTCACCAGCACTCCCCCTGCCGACTCCGCCAGGGCGCGGGTAATATCGCTGACCGCCTGCTTGCGACCGATCAATGGCCATGCGGCGCCCCGTGACATTCCGGCGGACCTGGTGGCGTGTGAACTGGCCACATTATCAGCTGTCAACATGAGTGAGACCTCTGTATTTACGAGCGATTCCTAGTACCCCAAATTAACCAGCTGTCACGCCCGCGGGCACCAGTAGTGAGTACTCGATTTTGCGCTTGACCGATACCTGTACTTGGAAAGCAAGTACCCCTGGTCACCGGGCCAAGGTACGCGGCCCCGCGGATCCAGCGCTGACACGCGGCTGGAGGTGCGCCCGGGGCGCTTCAAAATAGTTAACAAGTCGCCGACGCCGCACCGTTTTGAGCGCCACGTCCGAGTAGGACCTCCCGGTCCAAGTACTCATTTCCCGGGTGCTGGTTTGGCCCTAACCGGCGGGTCCTCTCCGAGGCCCGCGGCGGCAGCCAACTCGTCACGTCCCGCGATGCCAAGCTTCAGGTAACAACGGTAAAGGTGGCCTTCCACCGTCCGGACGGAGATCTGGAGCTTGTCCGCGATCATCCGGTCGCTGAGTCCCGTGGCCGCCAGCCCCACGATGTTCCGTTCGCGCTTGGTCAGGATCGGGGCCACCGTGTCCGGCTGGGCTTCGTTGCCGGCGTGGCCCAGCTCTTCGTTGCATCGGGCGATGCCGGCGCGGGCCATGGCTGCCAGCTCCCGGTTCCGGCTCCGGTCCAATGAGGTCAGGGCTGCGGCATAGGCATCCGAGGCCAGCTGGAAGGCCGAGGCCGCGAAGAGCGACTCCCCCGCACGCAGGTACAGTTCGGCGCTGCCATCGGCGAGCGCGGCGGAGTATTCAGCCAGGGCCGCCGCCCAAGCGCCTTCCACCGAGCCGGCCAGCTCCTGCACACGCCCCAGCCGGGTGGTGTCTCCCAGGCTCATGGCCAGGGCGAGGGCGTTCAGTTCCAAGAACCCTGCGCCCTGTTGCGCGGCTTCCTCCGCGCTGCGGTGCAGGGCCGCGATGCCGGATCCGTTCCCTGCCTGGAGTTCCTCACCGGCAGCAAGGAAGTCCCGCGCAAATGCTGTCACAAGATGTATGCCGCGCTCGCCCCACGCTTCATAGTCCGACCGCAGCCTGTCGGCCTCGGCCTTGAAGCCCTGGGCCGCCGCCACGTAGTAGGCCATGGCTGCGCAGAACCGGAACATCTGCTGGGGATCACTGTCGCGGAGGGCTTCAATCCCGGTGACCAGCAATTCCAGGGCCTCGGCGAGCTTCCCCTGCCGGAGTGCAATGTAGCCCATGACGACATATGAGGCACCGCTGAAGGAAACCATGGCGGAACCGAAAGACGTCTGGGCGTAGCCATTTAGGAGTTGCTGGGCCTCAGCCCACTCCCCTGCGGCCAGGTCGCAGGCGACGAGCCGGACCACAGTGAACTCCGGAAGGAAGAAGATGTCGTTGTCCGGAGGCTGGACCTGGCCGTAGGCATCCATTGCGAGCTGGCGCCCTTGCAACGGATACCCCAGAGCACAGAGCCGTTCGGCCTGCAGGGCCAGTGCCATCGACCTGGTGAGCGCGCCGTCCGGTTCCCCTGCGGAAGCGTCGGCTGCCAGCAGGTCATCGAGCCCGGGACCCATCCGCCTGTAGTCGCCCGCGAGCGAGTACGCCATGAGTTCCACCAGGGACGCCCGCCGTGCCGTGAGCCTGCGGATGGAGGCCGACTCCGCGGGGTGGGCAGCGGCCTCTTCTTCGCCCCACAGGCGCAGGCGCCGGGCGTCCTCCTCGATCGCAGAGGCGGGCTGCCCGAGTGCCGTCCGGGTGGCGGACCTCAGGAGGCTGTTGACCACCATGTGCGTGAGGCCGCTGCCGGCGTCCACGTTCACATTCAAGAGGGCGGCAGCCTCGTCGTAGTGACCCAGGTTGTAGTGCGAGCGGGCCATCACGGCCCGTGCCGTCTGTTGCAGTTCAGGATCCCGGACAGCCCAGGCGATGCGCAGGGCCGTCTCGCTTTCGAAGAGCTTGCAGGCCAGCACGGCGGCCCGGATCAGCAGCCGGGCGGGGACTTCCGCTCCACAGTCCAAAGACCAGGAAACCATCCGGAGCAGGGACTCGGGTTTGTCAGCGGAGAGTTCCATCCGGGACACGAGCTCCCGGTGCAGCTGGAGGCTTCGGGCCGCGGGAACGATCCGGCGCAGCACTTCCCCGTAGACCGGGCTGACCAGCCGGAGCGTCGGTTCGCTGTCCACCGACTGGACCACCAGACGCTGGTCCAGCAGTTCCTTGACGGCGAGCTCACCCGCGATTTCTCCGACGAGGGTCCTGTCCACCGGTTCCGCCAGCGCGATCAGGTTCAGCGCCTCACGGCCGTCGGCCGAGATGCGCATGAGCTGGACCTTCACGACGGCGGTGAGTTCCAGCGTCCGTACATGGGAGGAACCTGCGTTGAGCCAGACCCCGTTGCGCTGGATCAGGTCGCCGGAACGCTGGGCCTCGCGGATCAGGGTCTTGAGCAGCAGCGTGTTCCCGCCGGCCTCCTGCCAGTATTCACGCGAGGTGCTGTTGAGCACTTTGCCCTCAAGCAGGGCCTCGCACAGTTGATGGCCCTGTTCCAGGGTGAGGGGGGCGATGTCGAACCGTTCGGCAGTGCCGTCGTGCCAGAGCCGGAGCAAGGGCTGGGGGATGCCGGGCCGCGGAATGCAGGTAGCGACGAGTTTGGCCCAGCCGGCCTGGACAAGTTCGGAAATCATCTCGGCCGTGGCGGTGTCGAGGTCGTGGGCGTCGTCCACCAGCAGCAGGGCCGGTCCCGGACCCTTCCGGCCGCTTTCGAGGTGCGCCCACAACGCCCTGAGGACGGCCACTTTGGAGGTGACGTCCTCTACTGAGAGATCAGAAAGGTACGGGGAAAGTGCACCGTACGGAACCGGTGAAAGTGACGGGCTTCCGTGGACGGTCATGACCGCCTGCCGGCCGTTTCCGGCGCTATTCAGTTGCGCCAGGAACGACGACGCTCCCAATCCGGCGTCGCCGACGACGAAAACCGCCCAGCAGTCATCCGATGCGAGGGCGTCTTTGACCGCGGACAGCATGTCCCCCCGGTCTATCCAGGGATCATCAGCATTCTGGCGCCGGGTCCCGGCGCGCGACCGCCCCGAAGCCTTCCCGTCAGACTTGAGCGGTTCCTTCAAGCTCACTCCTCGATGAAATCCCCATTTTCGTGAAGATCTGGTAGAGATGGCCTTCCACCGTACGAATGGAAAGCTGCAGCCGGTTGGCGACTTCCTTGTTGCTCAACCCCTGGCTGGCCATTCTGGCAACCTGCCGTTCCCGTTCGGTCAGTTCCGGTCCCACCGTGTGCGGCATCAGCGGCAACACCGGCAGCGTTTCCACGAGCCGGTCCAGCCGGTGCTGGGCGGCACGTGCGGACTGGGAGTCCCCCTTTTCCCTGGCGATGTCCAGCGCCAGCACCACGCATCTGGACTCCACCGCGTCGAGGTGCAGCTCCTGGGCCAGTGACGCCGCCTCAAGCAGGAGTTTGGAATCCTTCTTTCTGCTCCCCTCCCCGACCAGACGGTTGACGCTGGCCATCTTTCCCTGCCTGCGGGAGGACACCTCGGTCAGCAGGACCAGTTCTTCCTCCGTTCCATGCACCGTAGCACCGAACAGGCTGATGGAGGCAGTGGTTGTCCGCCCCTTGGAAATGTCCTCGTGCGCGGACTCGATCAGCTTCTGCTTTGCGCCCGGATCCTTGAGCCACCGCTTGGCCATCCGCACGCAGAACTCGGCCATCCACGAGGTGAACCAGGCGACATGCTGTTCCTCCTGGGCTGCGAGGTCGAGGAAGTTTCGCGATTCCTGGATGTCCCCGGCCTGGGCGTAGGCGAACGCCAGGGCTGAGCAGGCCAGTGACGGTCCGTAGTAGCTCCGCCTGATTTCCAGCTGCGCCTGGGCGCCGAGCAGCGTGTCGATGGCGAGGTCGGCCCGTCCGGCATAGGTGTATGCCACACCCAGCGCAAGTTCTGCCGCCCCACCCAGGTACTGCATGATTTTGGGCTTCTGGTCCAGTGCGTCGGTGAGAATCCTGACGCAGTCCTCCCATTGGCCGCTGCACAGCAGGGCGGCAAACAGTCCTTCGGCCTGCCAGGCCAGCATTCCGGGCGCCACGTTGGACTGTTCCATCCGGTGCTGAATCTCGGCTGCCAGGGCAATGGCGTCCGCCTCCCTGCCTATGACCGCCCACGCCATGGTCAGCAGGCAGGCGCAGTTCAGGACGTACAGCGGGTCGCCGTCTTCTTTGTAGGACCGTTCCAGGTCTTCGGCGACGGCGGCGTATTCACCCTGGTGGATCATCTGCTCGAATTCGGCGAGCATGATCAGCTCGTGGGCACGGGCAAAGTCGGCCGGCGTCTCATTGCCGATGGATGCCCTTTCCCGCCGGGCCAGCTCCTGCCGGGCCGCCGACTGGATGCCGTCGATCCGCGTATACCCTCCGTGGACCCAGAGCAGCGCGCTGCAGAAATCCTGCACGCAGCTCGCGTAGGCGGTCGCTGGTAGTTCAGCCAGCTGCTCGGGTGTGACCTCCTCGAGGACCGCCACGGCAGACTCATGCTCAGCCAGCGTCATGTAAGCGGCGGCCCGTTGCTGGGCGGCCTCAGCCCAGTGCGGGTCTCCGACGTGGATCTGCGCTAGCGCCTCCAAGGCGAACATCGGGTCGAACAGCCGGTTCGCCGCAGCGGCAGCGGCCAGTGCGAACGCCGGCTCCACCGGCTCACCGCAGTCAAGGGTCCAGGCGACATACCCGAGGAGCTCTTCGACATCCATCTCGGCAGGGGTTGCACCCACAACCCGTGCGACGAGCTGGTGGAGTTCCTTTCGCCGCGGCAGGTCCATCCAGCCCCGGATGACTTCGCCGACGTAGTCGTCCTTCAGGCTCACCCAGCGGCGGCCCGTCTCACCGACTTGCAAATACCCGGCCTTTTCGAGGTCGGCAACCACGGCCGGGTCCAGGACATCGAGGAGGACGAATAAGGGAACCCGGCGGATCAGGGCCAGCCACTCCAGGCCTTCCCTGACCTTGGGGGTTTCCCGTGCCAACCGGGACCTGACCAGGTCCACCAGGGCGTCGGCTTCCGCGAGGTTGATCCCCCCGCGCAGCGCCCAGACTTTCCCGGCGAGGTGGAGGTTGCCTGAACGCAGTTGCTCAATCACGATCGCCTGGAGAACCAGCGGGTTTCCGCCACTCGCCGCGTACAGCGAACTGGCGGCGGTGGCAGTCACGGGACGCCCCAGGACGCCGGCAAGCAGTTTGCTCACTTCCGGCCTGGTGAATACTTCGAGCCGGATTTCTTCGAGCGAATTGTTGCGCAGGAGCCGGATCAGGTCTTCGGGCATGTCCGTCACGTTGCGAACGGTGACCATGAGCTTCGCGGCGCCGCTCAGGATGAGGTGCATCAGGACTGCGGTGCTCATGCTGTCGATCGCCGGCAGGTCTTCGAGCACAACCAGGACCGGACGCCCAGCGGCGTCTTCGCGGATGAGCCGGGAAATGCCGTGGACGATTTCGCCCGGGGATTCCAGCACATGTCCGGGCAGCCGGGCCACGAGAAAGGCCAGTTGACCAAACGGAATGGCAGGATCAGTGGTGGTTCCGTGGAGGTGGATGATATGCATCTTGCCCACCAGTTTGGCTTCCACTGCGCGCGCAAAAGTGGACTTGCCGACGCCTTGCGCGCCGACGACTACGACGCCGTGGAGTTCGCTCTCAGACAGGATGGAGACGACGGACGCCTGGATGTCCTGCCTGACCAAAGACGACCACTTACGACGCTCGGAGGCTCCCATGCCCCGGCGTTCAGTCTCCAGGAGCCCCCCATGTTCAGAGCCTGGTGATGCAAGCACGATCGATCACGCTACCTTCGTGGCTCCAGCTGATGCGAGTTGGCTGAGCCGTCGGGTGTTCAGTTTTCCGATGCCGCCAAACGAGGCAACAAGACCTTGAATGTGAAAATTACCATAGCAGGTATGGCTAAACAATTAGGCCGCTTTATGCAACTGGTTAACCAATTGCATTGCACCAACCGTGACCAGTCCCCCCACCCGCAGGCTACCGCTAAAGAGGCGGTTTCGAGGCAACGTTACTAAACCGACGTGTGATATTTCTGCTGCGCGGCAGCAAGGCCGTCCTTGATGACAATCTCCACGGCGTCGGCGGCGTCATCCAGGAGGAACGGCAGTTCCTTCTTTTCGGCCGTGGCGAAGTCCTTCAGGACAAAGTCGGCGGTATCCATCCGGCCCGGCGGGCGGCCCACTCCGACGCGGACCCGAAGGTAGTCCTTGGTGGCCAGCGCTTTGGAAATGTCCCGGAGCCCGTTGTGGCCGCCCTCGCCGCCGCCGATCTTGAGCTTGACGGTATTGAAGGGAATGTCGATTTCGTCATGGACCGCCACGACGTGCTCCGGACCTATGTCGTAGAACTTCGATAGGGCTGACACCGGACCACCGGAGACGTTCATGTAGCTCATGGGTTTGGCCAGGATGACGCGGGGTCCTCCGATCCCGAGCCGGCCCTCCAGGACGTGGGCGCGGGCCTTGTGGACTTTGAAACTGCCGCCCACCCGGCTCGCGAGTTCATCCAGCACCATTTGGCCGACGTTGTGACGGTTGTTGCTGTATTCGCTGCCGGGGTTGCCAAGGCCTACGATCAGCCAGGTGTCAGTCATTCGTCAATCCTAGGGTTGTTGCAAACGGGCTTTAATACGGCAGTGGCCGGGCCCCGACAGGGACCCGGCCACGAGAAACGGGCTGCCGGAATTACTCGGCTGAAGCCTCGGCGGTGGCGCCTTCGGAAGCCTCTTCGTCGGAAACCTCGGTGGCCTCGGAGATGTTGACCACCAGGGACTCGGGGTCGGCCAGCAGGATGGAACCCTTCGGCAGGATCAGGTCGGAAGCGTGGATGTGCTCGCCGGCGGAACGGCCTTCGATGCTGACCTCGACGGCGGTGGGCAGGTGGGTTGCCTCGGCCTCGAGGGAAACAACGGTCATTTCCTGGTTGTAGGCGTTGCCCGGAGCCAGTTCACCGGTGAGGTGGACGGGAACGTCGACGGTAACCTTTTCGCCGGTGCGGACGGTCAGGAGGTCGAGGTGCTCGACGATCTGCTTGATCGGGTTGCGCTGGATGTCCTTGACGAGGGCCAGGTGCTGTTCGCCGTTGATGTCCAGAGTCAGCAGGGCGTTGGCGGTGCGGACGGCCAGGGTGGTGGCCTTCGCCGGGAGGGTGATGTGGATCGGCTCTGCGCCGTGGCCGTAGATGACGGCGGGGATCAGGTTGGCCATGCGTGCGCGGCGGGCGAAGCCCTTGCCGAATTCGGTGCGTACTTCTGCTGCGAGCTTCTGCTCAGACATGTAAATCTCCTTGAAATCTAAACGGGTGTTCAGCAAGGGCGGAGGTCTGTTTGCGACCTTCAACGCCGGGCGGCCCGTGGCCGGCCCTTCAAGAAGGGAGATTCAGACCCAGTCGATAACGGAGACTGCTCTCCCTCGCCAAGGTATCGTGGACCAGCCTACCAGCGTTGGGCCCTGTTACTGAAAACGGGGCCCAACGCCGGCGGGCTCGGATCCCCACCAGCTCCCTAAGCTCGCAAGCTCGCTCAGGGAACCCTGCTGGCGTGGGCCCTTGCTTAGGCGTTGCCGTCGAACAGGCTGGTGACGGAGCCGTCGTCGAACACTTCACGGATGGCGCGGGCAATCAACGGTGCGATGGACAGCACTGTCAGCTGCGCGAAGCGCTTGTCAGCCGGGATGGGCAGCGTGTCGGTGACCACCACTTCGCGGGCACCCGACTCGGCGAGCCGGCGGGCCGCCGGGTCGGAGAAGACGGCGTGGGTCGCCGCGATGATGACATCCTTGGCGCCGGCGTTCTTCAGCACCTGGACGGCCCCGGAGATGGTTCCGCCGGTGTCGATCATGTCGTCGATCAGGACGCAGGTGCGGCCTTCGATCTGGCCCACGACGGTCTTGGACACGGCCTGGTTCGGAACCGTGAGGTCGCGGCTCTTGTGGACGAACGCCAGCGGGGCACCGCCGAGGCGCTCGGCCCACTGTTCGGCCACGCGGACGCGGCCGGTGTCCGGGGAGACAACGGTGATGTTGTCCGCGGCGACGCGGGTGCGGATGTAGTCGGCCAGCAGCGGGATGGCCATGAGGTGGTCAACCGGACCGTCAAAGAAGCCCTGGATCTGCGAGGTGTGCAGGTCAACGCTCATGATGCGGTCCGCGCCGGCCGTCTTGTACAGGTCAGCCACCAGACGGGCGGAGATCGGCTCGCGGCCGCGGCCCTTCTTGTCCTGGCGGGAGTAGGGGTAGAAGGGCGAAACCACGGTGATGCGCTTGGCGGATGCCCGCTTCAGCGAATCAATCATGATCAGCTGTTCCATGAGGTGGTTGTTCAGCGGGGCCGGGTGCGCCTGGATGACGAAGGCGTCCGTGCCGCGGACGCTCTCTCCGGCGCGTACGTAGATTTCCCCGTTGGCAAAATCGTAGGCATCCACCGGCAGCAGTTCAGTGCCCAGCTCCTTGGCGATCTCCCGCGCAAGCTCGGGGTGGGCCCGCCCTGCGGCGAGAACCAGTTTCTTCTCGCCGCGTGCCGTAATTTCGGTCATGATTGCTTGCCCTCTTCTGTAGGTGCCGGGGTGCTTGAGGAATCCAGGGGCGGCTGTGCCGCGGCTGTTTCGCTGACCGGCGCCGTTGCCCCCGCGGCTTCGGCCAGTACTGCTGAGATGGAGCCCGGCCGGTGCGAGACGACCCAGCCTTCGGCGTTCCGCTGCTTGGCCACCGAGATGGCCAGCGCGCCGGCGGGAACGTCCTGCCGGATCACCGCGCCGGCTCCGCTGTAGGCACCGTCGCCCACCTGGACCGGAGCGACGAAGACCGTGTTGGAACCCGTGCGCACGCCGGAGCCGATCACGGTGCGGTGCTTGTGCTCGCCGTCGTAGTTGGCCGTGATGTTGCCACAGCCGATGTTGGTGTCCTCGCCGATCTCCGCATCGCCGGCGTAGCCGAGGTGCGACAGTTTGGAACCGCGGCCGATAGTGACGTTCTTGGTTTCGTAGAAGGCGCCGATCTTGCCGGTCTCCCCCAGCACCGTTCCCGGGCGGAGGTAGGTGAACGGTCCGACGCTCGCGTTCGCGCCGATCGCGGCTCCGGAGCCGTGCGTCCGCGTCACCTTGGCGCCCTCGCCAATGGTGACGTCGGTCAGCGTGGTGTCAGGGCCGACGACGGCGTCCCTCGCCACGGTCGTGGCGCCGTGCAGCTGGGTGTTGGGCAGGATCCGGACGTCCTCGGCGAGGGTCACCGTGGAGTCGATCCACGTGGTGGCGGGGTCCACGACCGTCACACCGGCGCGCATCCAGGCCTCCACCGTGCGCCGGTTGTGTTCGGCTCCGAGTGCCGAGAGCTGGACGCGGTCGTTGGCGCCTTCGACCTGCCAGCGGTCGTTGGTGACCACGGCGGCCACCCGCCCGCCGGCCGCGCGGGCAATGCCCAGAACGTCGGTGAGGTACATCTCGCCCTGGGCATTGTCCGTGGTGACGTGGGCCAGTGCGTCGCGGAGGACGGCGGCGTCGAAGGCGTAGATCCCGGAATTGATTTCTCGGATGTCACGTTCCTCGTCGGAGGCGTCCTTGTGCTCGCGGATTCCCGTGACGGTGCCGTCGGCCGCCCGCAGGATCCGGCCGTAGCCTGCCGCGTCGTCGAGGACCGCGGTCAGGACGGTGACGGCGTTGCGTTCGTGTTCGTGGATCAGGACCAGCTCGGCAAGCAGCTCCGCCGAGAGCAACGGCACGTCGCCGTAGGTGACCACAACGGTGCCGCTGAGCGGTCCGCCGGCGTCGAGGGCTTCCAGCGCCGCCTGCACGGCGCGGCCGGTGCCGGGGACTTCGTCCTGGTCCACGATCAGCGCCGCGGGATCAAGCCGGGAGACGTGCGCGGCCACGAGGTCGCGCTCGTGCCGGACCACAAGGGCCAGCTGGCGGGGGTCGATGGTGCGGGCAGCACGCAGGGCGTGGCCAACCAGCGAAAGGCCGCCGATTTCGTGGAGAATCTTGGGCGTCCGGGATTTCATCCGGGTACCGGCACCTGCAGCTAGGACGATGACGGCGGCGGGGCCGGTTGTCTCGGGGCTCACGTACAGGCTCTCCTTGCTTGGTGGATCTCAGTTGCGCGCACTTTCACACCTTTGCCGGTCTGTTCCGGATCCGGGATCCGTCCGCAGCGGCAGTTCCGCCCATAGGATTCGAACCTATACTCCACGGCTCCAAAGGCCGGGGTGCTGCCATTACACCAGGGCGGACCGTGCCCGGACCCGCAGCCCCGTGGCACGAGAACCAATTCTGCCACGAAGGTCGGCGGACTTGCGACTCGGGGCCCGGTGCATCCCTTAAGGCATGATGGGACGGTGAGCAAGATCAACGGTGCGCCCGCTGGCGCCGGAAGCCCTGCCGGCAGGCCCGTCAGGGCACCCGGTTACATCCCCCGGCCCCGCATGACCGGTGCGCAGCGCCGCTCACAGCTGATCGACATCGGACGCGGACTCTTCGCCATCCGGGGCCTTGACGGCACCACGATCGAAGAAATTGCGGCTGCTGCGGGCGTATCGAAGCCCGTGATCTATGAGCACTTCGGGTCCAAGGAAGGCCTCTACACCCAGGTGGTGGAGTACGAGTTCCGGATCCTGCTGGCCGCCATCAATGACGCCCTTACGGACGAAGCCAAGCCACGGGTCCAGGTGGAGCGGGCAGCCCTGGCCCTGTTGACGTACATCGAGGACCGCACGGACGGATTCCGGATCCTGATGCGGGACGCACCGCCGTCGCAGCCCGAAGGCGCATTTTCCACGCTGCTCTCCCACGTCACCGCGCGGGTGGAACACATCCTGTCCGACGAGTTCGCCCGCCGCGGGTTCAGTGCGGCCGACGGCGCCATGTACGCCCAGATGCTGGTGGGCATGGTGGCCATGACCGGGCAGTGGTGGCAGGACAGCCGCACGCCGGACAAGCGCGCCGTGGCCGCCCACCTGGTGAACCTCGCCTGGAACGGCCTCACGGGGCTGCAGAAGGAACCCGAGCTCCGGTCCGACGTGGACTAAGGCCCGCCGCCCGGTGAGGCCGTCATCCTCTGCGTGCTGCTCCTTCGTCGCTTTGACGCACGCTGCCGGATAACTCCCTCACCCGCATTGCTGGCCGGCCCCCTTATTACTCTCCGAGCACTTCCAGCGCTTCGAGCCATTCGAGTTCCAGGGCTTCGCGTTCTTCGGCCAGGGTTTTGAGTTTCTTGTTCAGGTCTGCCATGGCGTCGAAGTCGTTGTCGGCGGTGCTCTTGACCATCTGGGCGTGGATCTTTTCCTCCTGCTGGGTCAGTTTGCCCAGCTGGCGGTCGATCCGGTTCTTGGCTTTGCGGGCGTCGCGCTTCTGTGCTTCGGAGGGGCCGGCCGGGCCCTCGGCGGCGGGTGCCGAGCTGCCGCTAGCGCCGATGACGGGGTTGCCGCCGCCTGTGATGGTGGAGCCGGCCAGGGCGCCTTCGCGCAGTTCCAGGTACTGGTCCACGCCCCGCGGCAGCGCGCGGATCTTGCCGTCGCCCAACAGCGCCATCTGGTGGTCGGTTACGCGCTCCAGCAGGTAGCGGTCGTGGCTCACCACAACGAGCGTGCCCGGCCAGCCGTCCAGGACGTCTTCGACGGCGGCGAGCGTGTCGGTGTCCAGGTCGTTGGTGGGCTCGTCGAGCATCAGCACGTTGGGTTCGCCAACGAGCAGGCGCAGGAGCTGGAGGCGGCGGCGTTCGCCACCGGACAGGTCCTTGACCGGGGTCCACTGCTTCTCATTGGTGAAGCCAAGCTGTTCCACCAGCTGGCCGGCGCTGAATTCCTTGCCGCCAACATTGAAGGACCGCTTTTCGCGCTCGATCACTTCGATGACCCGCAGGTCCTTGACGTCGTCGAGTTCCTTGACCTCCTGGGTCAGCACGGCGGTAACAACGGTCTTGCCGCGCTTGACCTTGCCGGAGGTGGGCTGGATTTCGCCGTTGAGGAGCTTGAGCAGGGTGGTCTTGCCGGCGCCGTTGACGCCCACCAGCCCCAGCCGCTCCCCCGGTGCGAGGCGGAGGGTGATGTTGTCGAAGAGCTTCTGGCCGGCATCGCCACCGAGGAAGTCCAGGGAAACGTGCTCGAGGTCCAGCACGTCCTTGCCGAGGCGAGCCGTGGCCATCTTGCTCAGCGCCATCGAGTCGCGCGGTTCCGGGACGTCGGCGATCAGCGCGTTGGCGGCTTCGATGCGGAACTTCGGCTTCGCGGTGCGGGCGGGGGCGCCGCGGCGCAGCCAGGCGAGTTCCTTCTTGACGAGCTGCTGGCGCTTGCCTTCCATTACCGAAGCCGAGCGGTCCCGTTCGGCGCGGGCCAGGACGTAGGCCGCGTAGCCGCCTTCGAACGGGTCCATGATTCCGTCGTGGATTTCCCAGGTCTTGTTGCAGACTTCGTCGAGGAACCAGCGGTCGTGGGTGACCACCAGGAAGGCGCCCTGGTTGGCGCGCCAGCGGGTCTTGAGGTGGCGGGAGAGCCAGGCGACCCCTTCGACGTCGAGGTGGTTGGTCGGCTCATCGAGCATGATGACGTCGTGGTCTTCGATCAGCAGCTTGGCCAGCGCAACGCGCCGTTTCTGCCCGCCGGAGAGGGCGTGCACGTTGGCGTGCCAGTCGACGTCGGACACCAGGCCGCCCATGACCTCGCGGATCTGCGGGTTGCGGGCCCATTCGTAGTCCGCCTGGTCGCCGACGATGGCGGCACCGACCGTGAGGTCGCCGTCGAGCACGTCGCTCTGGTCGAGGTAGCCGATGTTGACTTCGCTGCGCTTGGTCACGCGGCCGGAATCGGGGGTGGAGCGCATCGCCAGCAGGCGCATGAGGGTGGACTTGCCGTCGCCGTTTCGGCCCACCATGCCGATCCGGTCACCCTCTTCAAGGCCGAGGGTAACGCCGTCGAGGACGGTGCGGGTTGCATACGAGACCGTGAGGTTCTCGCCGCCGAGCAGGTGAGCCACTGGGAACTGCTTTCTTCGGTGGAAATTCGTCGAACGTGAAGGGTCGAGCGGGGTCGGAAGTACTAAAGGAGCGTATCGGAGATGATGCGGGCCCCGTGCACCGGTCCGTGGACGGCCAGTGCGTTCAGGCCGTGATGGCCGAGGTCCTCCGCGAGGCTGGCAGCCGCTGCAGGGCTGTGCGTGAGCAGGGCCACGGTGGGGCCGGACCCTGAAACAAGTCCGGCGATCGCTCCGCACGATTCGCCAAGTCCAAGGATATCGCGCAGTCCCGGCGCCAGCTCAATGGAGGCCCGCTGGAGGTCGTTGACCAGGACACGGCTCAAGGCGTCCGCGTCCCCGCTGCGCAATGCCTGCAGGATCTTCGGATCCACGGCGTCGGGCTCTTCCACGGTGACGCCTTCGGCGAGGCGAAGGCGGTCCAGGGTGCGGAAGACCTCCGGCGTGGACAGCCCGTAGTCGGCCGTGACCAGGACCCAGTCCATTTGCGCCTTGGCCAGCGCGGGAGACAACTCATCCCCTACGCCGAGTCCCACCGCGGTGCCGCCGAGGAGGGAAAACGGGACGTCGGCCCCGAGTTCTGCGGCCAGGTGGGCGAGCTCATCACGGGACAGCCCGCTGTTCCAGAGGGCGTCGCAGGCGAGCAGCGTGGCTGCGGCGTCTGCTGAGCCTCCCCCCATGCCGCCGGCCACGGGGACCCGCTTGGTGATTTCGAGGTGGACACCGGTGGAGTGCTCGGACACGTCTGCCATGATGGCGGCCGCCTTGTAGGCGAGGTTCCGTTCGTCGAGCGGTATGTCCACGTCCGCCAGATCCAGCGTGCTGGCCGGACTGATGCTGACCGTAATGCCCTCCGTGGGAGTGCTGGTGGCAGCCACTTCCTCGTAGAGGGAAACGGCGAGGTAGACACTGGCCACGGAATGGTAGCCGTCCTCACGCAGCGGGCCCACATCCAGCGAGACGTTGATTTTGCCGGGAGCCTTGACCCGGACCGTCCTCGCGGCAAAGCGCCCTCTCACTGCGTTCATGAGTCCAAGCTATGGCATGGCAGCGTCAGGCTCCAAGCATGCGCACCCATGGTGGCACCCGATGCGGCAGCGCCCCTGCGACTCAACCCTGCGCGGCCTGACGGGCTTCGGCAATCCGCGCGAACGCCGCGATGTCGATTACTTCGCCCCGGGCAGTGGGATCAACACCTGCAGCCAGCAGGCAACGTTCGGCCTCCGCGGCGCTTCCGGCCCATCCGGCCAGGGCGGCACGCAGGGTCTTCCGGCGCTGCGCGAACGCGGCGTCGATGACGGCGAAGACCTGTTCGCGGGTGGCCGACGTCACCGGCGGCTCACGGCGCGTGAATGCGACCAGCCCCGAGTGGATCTTGGGTGCAGGCCAGAAGACATTCATGCCGATCACGCCGGCCTTGCGCATGCTGCTGTACCAGGCGGCCTTCACCGACGGCACACCGTAGGTCTTGGACCCGGGGCCGGCCGCGAGCCGGTCCGCCACCTCGTCCTGGACCATGACCAGGCCGTGCCGGAGGCTCGGGAAGTGCTGCAGGAGGTGCAGCACCACCGGCACCGCGACGTTGTACGGGAGGTTCGCCACGAGGGCAGTGGGTTCCACCGGCAGTTCCGTGACCCTCATGGCGTCGGCCAGCACCAGATGGAAATCCTTGGCGGCGTCGGGGCGCCACTGCTGCACAGTGCCCGGCAGTTTGGCGGCAAGGACCGAATCGATTTCGACGGCGACGACCGACTTGGCGGCGTCCAGCAATCCCAGGGTGAGCGAGCCCAGTCCGGGACCCACCTCGAGGACGGTCTCGTCGGCGTGGATGTCAGCGGCAGCGACGATACGACGGATGGTGTTGCCGTCGATCACGAAGTTCTGGCCCAGGGTCTTCGTGGGGCGGACCCCGATTTCCTCGGCGAGCCGGCGGACGTCGGAGGCGCCAAAGAGTGGTGCGGGCGCGGTGCCGGAGGCGGCGGGGGTCGGTTCAGTCACCTAGGTATCCTATCCCGCCGGCCTGCGGCGGCCGCGTCCGACGCCGGCGGGCGCTGCCGTCCCAGGCGGCAGTATTCGGAGGGGTCGCCATGAGGACGGCAAAGGGCCAGGTCCGGCGTTCCGGACCTGGCCCTTTATTGCGTCGCGGCGGTGGTCAGCTGCCGCGACGCAGGATCAGTAACTGCTAGCTGGTCGCTGCCCAGCCGCAGCCCCAGGGCTGGAGGCCGCGCTGTGCGTACACGCGGTTGGCGATGTCGATCTGCTGCGCCTTGGTGGCGAGGCTGGCGTTGGGTGCGTACGCCCCGCCGCCGGAACCAATCCAGGTCTGGATGTCGAACTGCAGTCCGCCGTAGTAGCCGTTTCCGGAGTTGATGGACCAGTTGCCGGTGGATTCGCACTGCGCGATCTTGTCCCACATGGCTTCGTTCATCATGGCGGGGGCTGCTGCGCCGGTGTTCGCGGCGGCTTCAGCCTTGGGCTTTTCCTTGGTCCCCACGGAGACCTTTTCGGTCACGGGCTGGACGGAGACGGTCTCGGAGACAAGGGTCCGGGCGGCTTCGCGGCCGTCCACCAGCACGAGCTTGAAGTTCTTATCCACCTTGCCGGGGACACCGGCCTGGGTGACCTTCTTCTCGCCCACGAAGAGATCGGCGCTTTCGGAACTCATCGTGTCGAAAGGAACTTCCTCGGAGGTGGCGGCTGTCTTGGTGGAATCCACCCGGGACACCTTGATGGCCATGTCATTGACGACGTGAGCGTTGCGGGGCTGGGACAACCGGTCGCCGGCGCCGACGGTTACTCCGGCGTCCTTGAGGACCTCAGCCACGGTTGCCGCAGTGGTGGTCGCCTTGGTGGCCTTGCCGTCCGCCAGGATGCTGACGGTCTTGGGGGTGGAGATGGCTACAAACGAACCGGAAACGGCAAGCTGGGCGTCCTTCGGCACGGAGACTTCCGAGGCGCTGGCAACGCCGAGTTCCGTGACCAGTCCTTCGACATTGGCCGAGGTGGTGTTAATGGTCTTTTCTGCCCCGTCGAGGCTGATCTTCACGGCCTTGGCGAGATTGACGTTGATGACCGAGCCATCCTCCACGCGGGCGTCCGCAGAGGGGGATACCCGGTCCGCGGCCTGCAGCTCCACCTTGGCACTCTTGACCACTTGGCCTACGGTCCCGCCGAAGGTCTGGACGGAGCTGACTTTGCCGTCCACGTTCAGGGTGACTGTTTTGTTGTTGCCTACGAAGGCCACGAGGCCCAGCACGAGTGCCGAGAGCACAACCAGCTGGGCGCCGACCTTGACGAAACTGAATTTACCGTCCGAAGTGAAGAACTTGACCACGATTGCCCGTAACTCTAGGACCATCCGGGCACGGGGAAAAACGCACATCACCCACCGACGCAAACACCCTCAGGGCAACTCCGGACATGGTCCGGATGTTTGCAGCAGACGTGTGCGCCGCCATGCTCAGGACTCCGCAGACCAGCCTCTCGGCAGGTCCGGAACTGAGCGAAATTATCCGAAGGCCTTCCCCGACCCCGGCTAATAGTTATCCACTGTAACCGAAGCGTTATAAAGCATCCAAGATTTTGTGCATACCTGGTATTCCCGAGGGTTCCCTGATCGGGGCTCTCCTCAGTCCCAGGATCCGTACGCCTGCAGGGAATTCCGGGCAATCTGAGCGCAAATGTCGGACAAATCAGTGCTTGTCAACTCGGCCATGGCACGGACCGTATGAGGGATCAGGTAACTGGCGTTGGGCCGGCCGCGGAAGGGGTGCGGGGTCAGGAAAGGCGCATCGGTTTCCACCAGGACCCGGGCTGGGTCGGCAATCACAAGCGCTTCGCGGAGGTTGGCCGCGTTCTTGAACGTGACCGTGCCTGCGAACGACATGTACCAGCCTTCGTTATTGCACGTGCGGGCGAGCTGTTCATCTCCGGAGAAGCAATGGAACACCACCCGCTCGGGGGCGCCCTCTTCGCGCAGGACCTGGACAACGTCGTCGTGGGCGTCCCGGTCATGGATCTGCAGCGTCAGGCCGAGGCGCTTGGCAATGTCGATGTGGCGCCGGAACGAGTACCGCTGGTGCTTCAGCCCCTCCCCCTCGGTGCGGAAGAAATCCAGGCCCGTCTCACCAATGGCACGGATCCTGGGATGCGCTGCCAGGGCCTCGATCTCGGCCAGCGCATCCTCAAGTTCGCCGCGGGCGGCGTAGTCCGGGGCGTCGTTGGGGTGGATGGCCACAGCACCGAGAAGGCGGGGGTCCAGGTCAACAGCCTGCACCGTGAACCGGGAGGATTCCAGGTCGCAGCCAACCTGCACGGCTCCCTGCACGCCTACTGACGCCGCAACGTCCAGTGCGGCGGCCACCTCCACCTTCACGTCGGCGTTGGGGAAGTCCAGGTGCGTGTGGTTGTCCATGACCGGGACGGGCAGCGGCTCGGGAGCGGGCGGATAGCCCTGCCGGCCGGAGCCGTCGCTTCCGGGCACGCGAAACGGGGCTGGCGTCAACGGGGTGTTCATCCTTCTACCCTAGCTTCCCGGGCTTTCCGGATCCTGCCGGGAAATACCGGAACTCTCTGTTAGCCCCGGCAGTTGTGTTAGTAGTCTGGTGGCATACGGGCGAACGCCCGACGGCGGGCGCCGGCACTTCCTGCCAACCCGTGCCAGGCTTCCCCAGGTCTGAAAGGCTGCCGATGGACTCCCACAGACGCACGACAGTAGATGAAGCCCTCCCTGACGGGCAGGTCTTCCCCGACGGTGCGGGAGTGGCAGGAAACCCACTGAACGGGACCCGGCCGCCGGCCATGGACGCCGAAGCCTTCCACGCCGCCAGCGAGCGCATCCTGTCAGCCATTAACACGGTCATCGACGGCAAGGCCGAAGCGGCGAAGCTTGCCCTGACGGTTCTCCTGGCCCAGGGGCACCTGCTGCTTGAGGATGTTCCCGGTGTGGGAAAAACGCTGCTCGCCAAGACACTCGCCCGCACCATCGATTGTTCGGTGAGCAGGATCCAGTTCACCCCGGACCTCCTGCCCTCGGACGTCACAGGTGTGTCCATCTACAACCAGGCCTCGCGGCTGTTCGAATTCAGGCCCGGCGCCGTGTTCGCGAACATTGTCATCGGGGACGAGATCAACCGCGCTTCCGCAAAGACCCAGTCTGCGCTCCTGGAGTGCATGGAAGAGCACCAGGTCACCGTGGACGGGCACTCCTACAAGCTGGACGAGCCCTTTATGGTGGTGGCCACCCAGAATCCCATTGAGATGGAAGGGACCTATCCGCTGCCGGAAGCGCAGCGCGACCGGTTTATGGCCCGGATCTCCATGGGCTATCCGGACAAGGACTCGGAGATCGAGATGCTGGAGACGCACCAGGCGACCTCGCCGCTGACCCGGGTGACCGCCGTCGTCACTTCGGCCGATGTGGCCGGCATGATCGCCGCCGTCCAGCGCGTCTACGTTTCGCAGGCAGTCAAGGAGTACACCGTGGCGCTGGGGCGCGCCACCCGCGAAAGCGCCATGCTCCGCCTCGGCGCCAGTCCCCGGTCCATGCTCCAACTGCTGCGGGCGGCGAAGGCCACCGCCGCGCTGGAGGGCCGGAACTTCGTGCTGCCCGACGACGTCGTCACCGTTGCCGAAGCCGTCCTGGCGCACAGGATCATCCTCGACCGCAAGGCCGCCAGCACGGGCGAAACCCCGCACAGTGTCATCCGCAGCATCCTGGCCAAACTTCCGGTGCCGCAGGAAATGTCCGCAGCCCCCTCCCGGGCCGGCAGCCCGCGCGGCGGCGCGGACCTTCGGCACAGCCGCTAGCGGACGGCGCCACGATGGCCCTCACCGACAGGCTCCCGCGGCATCTCTTCAGCACTCGCGGCTGGGGGTTGCTGGCTGCCGGTGTGGTCTCATTGCTGGCAGCACAGGTCATGGGCAGGCGCGACCTCCTCTCGCTCGGCATCCTGCTGATCGTCCTCCCGCTGGTTTCACTGGCAGGGATCCGTCTCCTCAAGCCCCGGTTCAAGGTGTACCGGGAATTCAGCCCCGCCAGTGTGGAAACGTCCTCGACCACCACCGTGCGCCTCGCTGTGGCCCGGACCGGCCCGGCCACCGGCCAGGTCATCATGGAGGAACGCCTCCCGTCGCGGTTCGGCGAGTCGCCGGCCTTCCGTTTCCCGTCACGCGCGGCGACCGGCGGGACCAGCCGCTACGAATACCACCTCCGGTCCGGCAAACGGGGTCAGTTCGTCATTGGCCCGGTGACGGCCGAGTTCACCGATCCCTTTGGACTTTCGCTGCACCGCCACGCAATCGACGACGGCGACACCCTGACGGTGACGCCCGCCGCCGTCGAACTCCCCGCGACGGGACTTTCCGGCGCACGCGGCAACGACGGCGTCACGGCCACGCGCATCCGGGCAAACCCGAGCGACGACGACGTCATGACCCGCGAATACCGCCACGGAGATCCGATGCGCCGGGTCCACTGGGCCGCGACCGCCAGGCACGGGGCCCTGATGGTGCGGCAGGAGGAATCCGTGACCACGCCGGAGGCCACCATCATCCTGGACCAGCGGTGGTCGGCGTTTGCGCGCGGACCGGGCGCCGCCTTTTCTGCCACGTCCGGTGAGGACGGCCACGAACTGGTCACCAGCGACACCTTCGAATGGGCGGTTACGGCCACCATGTCGGTGAGCGCCCATCTGGCCGAACGCAACTACGCCCTGCGGTTCCTCGACCCCGCGGGGGAAGCGGCCTTCCTGCAATCCCCCTCCGCCCCGGAGCCGGAGGCCGAGGAATACACCGGGTCCGCGGGCCTGCAGTCCATCGCCGAGAGCCTGGCGGCCATCCAGCTCTCCGGCGCCCACCATGCAGCGCACCATGCAGCGCCCGAATCGGGTCAGCGGGCCTTCGACGACCGGCTCATGGACAAGCTTTCCGCCCACCGCCAGCGCGGCCCCATCCTGGCGATCCTGGGCCACGTGCAGGCAGCCGAGGCACGGTCGCTGTCCGCCGCCGCCGGGTTCGGGGCCAACGCCTTTGCGATCATCGTCACCGACCATCCCGGAGAGTGCCGCGACGCTGTTGAGGTTCTGCGGTCCGGCGGCTGGCGGGCCGCGGCCATCACCCCCGTCACATCGGTGGCAGCGGCGTGGTCCTCTTTCGACCAGCGCGATGCGGCTGCCGCCACGGCCGCCGCGGACGTCCGCCGCGCCACAGGAGTCAGCCGATGACCATAACTCCCCAGCGGCACTCCGGTCCGGGGACCGGCCGCACATCCGAGGTCCTGGCACCAGCCACGGCGCCGGCTCCACGGCCGCGCCGGGTCGGCGCGCAGCCCTGGGTCATGGCCGCTGCCGTCGCCCTGGCCGTCGCCGGCGCCGCCCTGTCCCTGAACGGAGTGCTGCGGGGCTGGGCCTGGTATCTTCCGGTGCTGACCACAGTCTTTGTTGTTGCCCTGGCCATGGCCGCCCTGAGGTCGCTGCGGGCGCAACCCTTCCTGGTGGCGCTGGGCGGCTTCGCAGCGCTCGTCTTCATCCTGACCTTCACGTTCTTCCGCAGGTTCAGCATCGCCGGGTTCATTCCGTCCGGGGACACCATGGAGCAGTTGGGCCGGTATCTGCGCCGGGCCAGCGAAACCGTCCTGGCCGAGAGCTCCCCGGTGGCCCCGAACGCCGGCATCGTACTGGTCACCTGCGCGGTCCTGGGCCTGGTGGTCATCCTGGTCGATGCCCTTGCGGTGCCCCTGGCTCTTCCGGCAACCAGCGGGCTGGGGCTCGTGGCCGTCCTGGTGGTACCGGCCATGGTCAAACCGCAGAGCGTCGGGCCGTGGGCGTTTGCGGCCGCTGCCGCCGGGTACCTCATGATCCTTGCCTGCAGCCAGTGGTTCGCCCCGGCTGACCGCACCGTGGCCGACACCGCACGGAATCCCGGACAGTTCCGCCGTGCAGCCCTCACGGGCGGCATGGCGCTGGTGATCACGCTCCTCCTCCCCCTCGCCATTCCGGGCTTCGACCAAGGCACGTTTCCGCAGGGTTCCAGGCTCAACCCGTGGGGTTCGTCCACCGGCCTCAACCCCATGATCAGCCTGGGCAACAGCTTGCGGAGTCCATCCGGCGACGGGCGCATCACCTATGCCACCAGTGCCAGCAGGCCCCCTTACCTGCGGTCCGTCACCGTGGACCGGTTCGACGGCGATTCGTGGTCACCGGACGACCGTGACGGGTCCCGCCGGGTGGGCGTCGGGCGGATGGACACCGGGTATGAGATCGTCGCTGACGAGCAGGTCCGGCAGGTCACTGCGATCAATACCGGGCGTTTCACCAGCCCCTACCTGCCGGCGCCGTACGCTCCGGACTCGGTCAACGGCCTGGACGGGCGATGGAGCTGGGATCCGGCCACCCTGAGCATCAAGGGCGTGGACACCAACTCACGGAACCAGCAGTATGTTGTGCAGTCCAGCGCCCCCAGGCTCACGCCCGAACTGTTGTCCCGGTCTTCGGCGGCGGTTCGCGGGATCTCGGAGGAATTCATCCGGCCGCCCAACAACGTGCCGGACATCGTGCGCAGCACCGCGGACACGGTGACCGCGGGAAGCAGCACGGCGTATGCCAAGGCAATGGCCATCCAGAACTACCTGCGCTCCGTGGAATTCACCTATTCCCTGCAGTCCCCCGTGCAGGGCGGCTACGACGGCAACGGGCTCTCCGTTCTGGCGGACTTCCTGACCCAGAAGAGCGGCTATTGCATCCATTTCGCCTCGGCCATGGCCGTGATGGCCAGACTGGAAGGGATCCCCAGCCGCATCGCCGTGGGGTATGCACCGGGCCGGTCCACGGGCGGCACGGTTTCGGTTCCCGGGCAGGGCGCACTGACAGAATACGAAGTTGACTCCAGGGACGCGCACGCCTGGCCGGAACTGTATTTCCAAGGACTCGGCTGGGTGGCATTCGAACCCACACCTTCCCGTGGAATGGTGCCGGACTACGCAGCGCAGGCCTTCACGCCGGGCGGCGCCGGCACCAATGAAAACAACGACGACCTCATCCCGTCCAATGCCGCCACACCGGGTGCCACGCCGGAAACGCCCGCGCCGCTCCCGGGGCTGGATTCGGCCGGTGAGGCAGGGCACCCGCTGACGCTTCCGCTCTACGGCGCCGCCGGCCTCCTGGTCCTTGCGCTGATCGCCGCATCGCCCCGGATGGTCCGCACCGGCCTGCGGTCACAACGGCTCAGGCGCGCACCGTTCCCGGGGGGCAACGCGGCCGCGGCAGCCTGGGCCGAGCTACGGGATCTGGCCACCGACTACGGACTGGCTCCCGGCCTCAGCGAAACTCCGCGGCACTTCTCCGGCCGGTTGCGCGCGTCGGCTGCCCTGGGCGGGCCGGACAATGCGGACGACGCCGGCGCCCGGGCGGTTGCGTCGCTGACCGCTGACTACGAACGCCAGCAGTACGGGCCGCCGGCCGGGAAGCCCGACGGCGCCGCCGCTGCCGGGGCCGCCGGTGCCGCCGCACCCTCCGCGGCAGACAGGATGGCGGTGGTGCAGGCATCGCTGCGGAGGCACTCGCGGCCGGCCCGCAGGCTCCGGGCGGAATGGCTGCCGCCGTCGGTCATGAACCGGTGGGGGCGCATCGTCACCGCCCCGTTCCGTGCCGTCGCACGGGCCGCCGCCATACCGGCGCAGGCCGCCGCGCGGTCCTGGCGGACGGTGCGCGACGGCCTGCGGAGGCTGCGGCAGGGTTAGCCTGCCGGCCGGACTTCGTCCGGACTAGCCGGCGTAGGGGTCGGCGATGCCGATGTACTGGGTGTACAGGTATTCCTCGATGCCCTCGAGGCCGCCTTCGCGGCCCAGGCCGGACTGCTTGACGCCGCCGAACGGGGCGGCGGCGTTGGACACGACGCCGGCGTTCAGGCCGAGCATGCCGGTCTCGAGGCGTTCGCCCATCCGGATGCCCCGGTTCAGGTCGCGCGTGAAGACGTAGGCCACCAGGCCGTACTCAGTGTTGTTGGCCAGGCGGACGGCCTCGTCCTCGCTGTCGAAGGTGATGATGGGGGCCACCGGGCCGAAGATTTCCTCGGACAGGATCCGGGTGCCCTCGGTGACGCCCTTGAGGATGGTGGGCTGGTAGAAGTAGCCCGGGCCGTCCACCGGACCGCCGCCGGCCACTGCCACGGCGCCGGAGTTCACGGCGTCGGTGACGAGCTCGTGGACCTTGTCCCGGCTTTTGGCATCGATCAGCGGACCCACCTTGGACTCCGGCTCGGTGCCGCGGGCGGTGGTCATCTCGCCCATTTTCGCGGCGAACTTCTCCGCGAACTCGTCCGCGACGGACTCGTGCACAATGAACCGGTTGGCCGCGGTGCAGGCCTCGCCCATGTTCCGCAGCTTCGCCAGCATCGCCCCGGCCACGGCGGCGTCCACGTCGGCGTCCTCGAAGACCACGAACGGGGCGTTGCCGCCGAGTTCCATGGAGGTCCGCAGCACGGTTTCGGACGCATCCGAGAGCAGCCGGCGGCCCACTTCGGTGGAGCCGGTGAAGGAAAGCTTCCGCAGCCGGGAGTCCTTGATCAACGGGCCCGTCGTGGCGCCAGCCGTGGAGGTGGGGATGACGTTCAGGACCCCGGCGGGCAGTCCGGCCTCCTGCATCACAGCGGCGAACAGCTGGGAGGTCAGCGGGGTCAGGTTGGCGGACTTGAGCACCATGGTGCAGCCGGCGGCCACGGCAGGGGCGATCTTGCGGGTGGCCATGGCCAGCGGGAAGTTCCACGGGGTGATCAGCAGGCAGGGGCCCACCGGCTTCTTCGTCACCAGAAGGCGGGACTTGCCGTCCGGGGACACCGAGTAGCGGCCGAATGCACGGACGGCTTCCTCGGAGAACCAGCGCAGGAACTCGGCGCCGTAGGTGACCTCGCCGCGGGCTTCGGCCAGCGGCTTGCCCATCTCCAGGGTCATCAGCAGCGCGAAGTCCTCGGCGCGGGCGGTGACCATTTCGAACGCACGGCGCAGGATTTCGCCGCGCTCACGGGGCGGGACCTTGGCCCAGGAATCCTGCGCGGCAACGGCAGCATCGAGGGCAGCCTTGCCGTCCTCGGCCCCGGCGTCAGCGATGCTGAGCAGGACCTTTCCGGTGGCGGGATCTTCGACGTCGAACGTCTTCCCGGACGCCGCCGGGCGCCATTCGCCGTTGATCAGCAGTCCGGTCGGAACAGAGGCCAGCAGCTCGCTCTCGCGCTCCGCAGTAACAGTGGGCTGTGCAGTTACAGTCACGATGACTCCCTCGTCAGCAATTGGGGTGTGGGATGGGTTCAGCTCTCGGCTGCTTTACAGCCACGGTACTGCCGTCCGCTCCGGAGCGTCTATGCATGGGCGCACTACGCACTTCGGAACTTGCTGTGCAGCTGCACAAGGCCCACGCCCGGCTTCTAGCGGGCGGCCAGGACCGCTGAGTAGAGCTCCCGCTTGCTGACTTTCGCGTCCTCGGCGACGGCGGCCACGGCTTCCTTCAGCCTGATGCCCTGCGCAATAAGCCCGTTGACGGCGGCCACGTGGTCCTCCGTCCGGCCCGGCTCGCGCTCCGGGGCGCCGCCCACCACCACCGCTATTTCACCGCGCACCTCGTTGGTTTCCGCCCACTGCAGCAGGTGGCCCAGCGTGCCGCGGATGACCTCTTCGTAGGTCTTGGTGAGCTCACGGCAGACGGCGGCCGGGCGGTCGCCGCCGAAGCGCTCACGGAGGGCCCGAAGCATCGGTTCCAGCCGGTGCGGCGCCTCGAAAAAGACCATGGTCCGGCGTTCGGCGTCGAGTTCGGACAGCCGGGAAGCCCGCTCGCCGGCCTTGCGGGGCAGGAAACCTTCAAAACAGAACCGGTCCGTCGGGAGCCCGGAGAGGGCCAGCGCAGTGAGGACCGCCGACGGCCCCGGCACCGCGGTGACCGTCAGGCCCGCCGCCACCGCGCCCTCTACCAGCCGGAACCCCGGATCCGAGACGGAGGGCATGCCCGCGTCAGTCACCATCACGAGGGTCTTTCCGGCCCGCACCTGGTCCAGGAGTTCGGCCGTTTTCGCGGCTTCGTTGTGCTCGTGGTAGCTGATCACCCGCCCGGCAACGGCGATCCCCAGGTTCTGCACCAGCCGGTGCAGGCGCCGGGTGTCCTCCGCGGCGACGATGTCAGCGGTGGTGAGGAGTTCAACGAGCCGGGGGGACGCATCGCCGACGTTTCCGATGGGCGTCGCAGCCAGCACAATCCTGCCCGGCTGCCCTTCCGCTGCGGGGGCCGCAGGTTCGGCTGCCGGAGCCCAGGCCTCATCGAAGGTGCCGTCATCATCGGAGCTGCTCGCGGGGGAGGTACTGAGTTGTTGGTCCACACGACCAGCCTACTGCTGGCAGGCTCTTCCAGCGCCAAAAGGTAGCATGGGCACGTGACGCAGACCTCCGTACCTCCTGTCGAGGCCGACCCGGCCGATCCGGCCAAGCCAGCACGGCCGGCCCCAGGGACATCGGGACGCAACCTGGAGGGCCAGCGGTGGATCCGCCGCCCGCGGGAAGCGTTCACCGAAGGCGCCCTGCAGGAGCGGCTGATCGGCGGCATCCGCAGCTGGCGTGACTATCCGCCGTCGCTGCGGCTCTGGTTCTGGCTCATCCCCGTTATCACCGCGGCGATCGGCGGCATCCTCCGCTTCGTCCGCCTGGAGAATCCGCGCAGCCTGGTGTTTGACGAAACCTATTACGTCAAGGACGGCTACTCATTCCTGGTCAGCGGGTACGAACGCAGCTGGCCGGACAAGGCCAACGAATCCTTCGTGGCAGGGAACCCCGGCGTCATCCTGTCCTCGCCCGAGTATGTTGTGCATCCGCCGGTGGGCAAGTGGATGATCGCGGCAGGAATGTGGCTGTTCGGCCCGGACAACCCGCTGGGCTGGCGGTTCGGCGCCGCGCTGACCGGGACCCTGTCCATCCTGCTGATCACCCTGATCGCGCAGAAACTCTTCCACTCGCTGACGCTGGGGGCCGTGGCGGGCCTGCTGCTCGCGGTGGACGGCCACCACCTGGTGATGTCCCGCACCTCCTTGCTGGACATCTTCCTGATGTTCTGGGTCCTTGCAGCCTTCGGCGCGCTCCTGATGGACCGCGACGACAGCCGACGGCGGCTCGCGGCCAGGCTGGGGCGCCTGGCCGGCGCCGCGCCGGACGGCAGGCCCTCCGTGGTCCAGCTCGTGTCCGGGCCCTGGCTCGGCATCCGCTGGTGGCGCGTTGCTGCGGGCGTCTGCCTGGGGCTTGCCGTGGGCACCAAGTGGTCGGCGCTGTTCTTTATGGCGGCCTTCGGGCTCCTCACGGTCTTCTGGGACCTGAGCGCGCGCCGGATCGCAGGCATCCGGGGCTGGATCAGCGGCGGCATCATCAAGGACGGGATTCCCGCTTTCATCAGCATCGTGCCTGTCGCCGCCCTGGTGTACCTTTCCACTTGGGCCGGCTGGTTCCAGTCGAAGGATGCGTACTTCCGCCATTGGGCCGACACCAACCCCTCGGCCCAGTGGGGCTGGCTCCCGGGTCCGCTGCGGTCCCTGGCCCACTACCATCTGGAAGCGTACAAGTTCCATCAGGGGCTCAGTTCCGACCACCCTTATGAGGCGAGCGCCTGGAGCTGGCTGGTGATGGGGCGGCCCACGTCGTTCTTCTATGAGTCCCCCAAACAGGGCAGCCCCGGTTGCGACGTCGCCAGCTGCACCTCGGCCATCCTTTCCGTGGGCAACCCCCTGATCTGGTGGAGCGCCACGGTTGCGCTGGTGATCCTGCTGTTCTGGTGGGCGGGCCGCCGGGACTGGCGGGCCGGTGCCATCCTCGCCGGGGTCGGCGCGGGCTACCTCCCCTGGTTCATGTACCCGGAACGCACCATGTTCACGTTCTACGCCGTGTCCTTCGAACCGTTCCTGGTCCTGGCCCTGACATATTGCCTGGGGCTGGTGCTCGGACGGCGCTCGGACCCGTTGTGGCGCCGGCGTTCCGGCCTGTACCTCGTGGCAGTCTTCGTGGTCGGAGCGGTGCTGGTCTCGGCGTTCTTCTACCCCATCTGGACCGCGGAAATCATTCCGTACCAGGACTGGCGGTTCAGGATGTGGATGCCGTCCTGGATCTAGGGCAGTATGGCAAGGGTGCCGGGACACCGCATCACGGATCCGGAAGGGAGACTGGCTGTGAGGGAAGCAAGCACTGAACTGCTCGTGGAGCTGGATCAGGGCAGCAACGTGACTGACCTGCTGCTGGGGCAGCACGCCAAGGACCCGTCGCACGCTGTGTATGCCCGAAAAGGTCCCAACGGCTGGGTTGAGGTCCCCGTCCAGCAGTTCCTGGACAAGGTGGTGGCGCTTGCCAAGGGGTTGATCGCCGGAGGCCTGGCGCCGGGCGACACGGTGGCTGTGATGTCCGGGACCCGGTACGAATGGACCCTGGTGGACTTCGCCATCTGGTTCGCCGGCGGTGTGACCGTTCCGGTGTATGAAACTTCCTCGGCAAGCCAGGTCGAGTGGATCCTGCATGACTCCGGCGCCCGCAGGGTGTTCGTTGAGGACCCTGCCAAGGCCGGGCTCGTAGCCGGCGTCCTGGCCCAATCCGAACTGCTCGGCGACGCTGTGGTGACGGTCGTGCGTATGGACGACGACGGCGGCGCACCGAACCTGGCGAGCCTCGCCGCCGCCGGCGCCGGCGTCACTGATGCCGAGCTGGAGCGGCACCGCAGCACGGCAGGCCTGGCCGACGTCGCCTCCCTGGTGTACACGTCCGGCACCACGGGTAAGCCCAAGGGCTGCGAGATCACGCACGGCAACTTCGCCCTGGTGGCCACCAACATCGTGGACTTCCTGCCCGAAATCCTGCGGCAGGAGGGCGCCCGGACACTGATGTTCCTCCCTCTCGCCCACGTCCTGGCCCGCGCTGTCCAGGTGGTGTGCCTCAGCGCCGGAGTGACCCTGGGCCATACCTCCAGCGCCGCCCAGCTGCTGGAGGACCTCGCCTCGTACAAGCCCACCTTCCTGCTGGTGGTGCCCAGGATCTTTGAGAAGGTCTATGCGGGTGCCGGCCACAAGGCTGCCCTGGCCGGCAAGGAGCGGCTCTTCGCGGCCGCTTCCGCTGTGGCCATCGACTACTCCAGGGCGCTCGATGCCCGGGTCCGGGGAATAGGCAGCGGACCCGGCTTCATGCTCCGCGCCAAGCACGCCGTCTTTGACCGGCTGCTCTACCCCAAGCTCCGGCAGGCCTTCGGCGGACAGGTCAAGTACACGGTCTCCGGTGCCAGCCCGCTCAGCTCCAACGACGCGCACTTCTTCCGCGGTGCCGGCATTCCCGTACTGGAGGGCTACGGCCTCACCGAAACCACCGCCCCCTGCACCGCCAACACCCCGTCGCGGACCAAGGTGGGCACGGTCGGCATCCCCGTGCCGGGCACCACTGTGCGGGTCGCAGACGACGGCGAGATCCTGGTCAAAGGCATCGGCGTCTTCAAGGGTTACCACGCCAATGAGGCAGCCAACGCGGAGGCCTTCGTGGACGGGTTCTTCCGCACCGGGGATCTCGGCTCGCTGGATGAAGACGGCTTCCTCACCATCACCGGCCGCAAGAAGGACCTCCTCGTCACGGCTGGCGGGAAGAACGTGGCACCCGGGCCGCTCGAGGAAAAGATCCGGGAGCACCAGCTCGTGGCCCAGGCCGTGGTGGTGGGCGACGGCCGGCCGTACGTCTCCGCCCTGGTCAACCTCGATCCGGAGGGCTTGGAGAACTGGTGCACCGCCCAGCGGATTCCGGTTATGGGTGTGGCCGAAGCAACGTCGGATATCCGGGTCCGGGAAGCCGTGCAGGGCGCTATCGACCAGGCAAACCTGCTGGTCTCGAAGGCGGAATCGATCCGCAGCTTCGTCCTGCTGGCTGCCGATTTCACGGTGGAGTCAGGTCACCTGACGCCGTCACTGAAACTCAAGCGGGCCGCCGTCGTCCGCGACTTCGAAGCCCACATCAACGGCCTGTACCGCTAGCCCCCGGCCGGTCAACACCCCGGCAGGCGCCCACACAACGATGAAGGCGACCGGCCTGCGCCGGTCGCCTTCATCGTGTTCATGCCTCTAAGGAGTCCGCTACACCGTCGCGGAGTTTCCCCGGGTGCGCCGCTGCGCGGCGTCGGGGAGGTCAGTTGTCCCGGCTTCGCTGTCCGTGGCTGAGGCGTCCTGGGCGTCTGTGTCTTTGTCGTTCGTTTTCCTGGCAAGGCCGCGGCGCTTCCGCGTGGGCCAGGTGAGTATCAGGGTGGCAACGGAGGCGATCAGGACCAGTGCGCCGATAACGATCCCGGAATCAACCCAGAACTGTCCCGGGAAGAGCCGGATCAGGGTGTCGTCCAGGGCGAATGTCCACGTCCCGTTGGCGAAGAAAATCCGGTGGAACTCGGTGAAGAACTGCTGCCAGCCCAGGGCGGCCAGAGTGCCCAGCCCCAGGATGATCACCAGGGTGGCGACGGAGCCGGCGAAGAGGCCGCGGCGGACTCCCCCGGTGCTGCGCCGGCGCAGGTAGATGATCGCGATGATGCCCAGCAGGATCAGCAGCGCCCCGCCGCCGAACGTTGACAGGATGACGAGCTTGACGTCCGCCATGTGGCTGACTTCGCCTTCCTGGAACAGCGCATCGCCGCTGCGGTTCACCAGTTCGCCGAGATACCGCGGGCCGGACCAGTTGCTGAGGTAGTCCACGGCATAGGACCCGTAGGTCATGCGGTCATCGGCGCTGAAGCCGTAGCCATCGCCGGGGAATCCCGGGCGGTTGTATTCAACCCAGAGGAACAGGGGACTTGCGACGGCCCGGACGGCCAGGACCAGGAGGACCAGCGGGTAGAAGACAGCCAGCAGCACCTGCATCACGCGCGGCAGGACGGGCTTGGTGTTGTTCGCCAGCTCGCGTTCGGCGTTCCGGCGTTCCACCTCGTCCTGCGGCGGGCGCACCTGGAGGGCCGAAGTGGGCAGGGGTTCGCGGAAATGCGTGCCCCTCCCCTGCGGCTCTGCGGCCGGTTCGACGGCGGACTCCGCCGCCTTGCGGTCGGCGCGGCTCCCGGCCTGGGAGACAGGGGTGCCGGCCTGGGAGGCAGGGCTCCCGGCCCGGGAGGCAGGGCTCCCGGCCCGGGAGGCAGGGCTCCCGGCCCGGGAGGCAGGGATGCCGGCGGACGCTGCCGGCTGGCCCTTGCCTGCGTCAGTGCCCGGAACAGGGGACGTGTGTCCGGCCGGGGTTGTTCCCTGTGCATTTGCCGCCGTTCCTGCCCCAGTGCCGGCAGGCTTCATCCAGTCGAAGGCGGGCTCGGCAGTGTCGTCGGCCGGATCCAGATGCGGATCCTGCCGATTCGGCGGGGTGGGCGTCTTTTCAGTCACTGCAGTTTCACTTCCGTAGGCGTCCGCGTTGCCGGACACCGCCAGGCAACGCTACTTATCTCCAGATGAGCCTACCGTCAGGCACTCCGTGGCGGCAGGTGCCACCCCGTTCCGCCACGTATTCACGCAGCCAACGCCGTGTAGCCTGCATCAGCGCTATCGAGGTCGCCGCTGGCCCCGGAACGATAGGCACGCCTGCCCCACACCAGTACATACGTCCAGTACGCAGCCAGGACCGCCGCGCCGATCGTGATCTTGGCCCAGACCGGAAGGCTGCTGGGGGTGACGAAGCCTTCCACGAGGCCGGAGACAAACAGCACCACCACAAGTCCCAGCGCCACGGTGATCAGCGAGCGCCCTTCCGCGGCCACTGCCTGGCCCCTGGTCCGGGGTCCGGGGGAAACCATGGCCCAGAAGATCTTCAGGCCCGCAGCGCAGGCAATGAACACCGCGGTGAGTTCCATCAGGCCGTGGGGAAGGATGTAGCTGAAGAAGACATCGGACTTGCCGACGGCGGCGAAGACACCGGCCGCGATTCCCAGCCCCTGGGCGTTGCTGAAGAGGATCATCGGAACCCAGAAACCGGTAATGCCCAGCGCCACCGCCTGGGCAGCGATCCAGGCGTTGTTGGTCCAGACGGCACCGGCGAACGACGCTGCGGGATTCTCGGAGTAGTAGTCGACGAAGTCCCGCTCGACGTACTGCTTGACGGTTGCGTCCGAACCGAGGGCCCGGAGCGCATCGGGCGACGTGGCGATCCACAACGCGTACGCCCCCGCGACTAGGCAGAACGCCAGGCCGCACCAGACGGTAAGCCAGCGGATCCGGTACAGCGCCGCCGGAAGTGCGATGACGAAGAACCGTGCGAGGTCATCCATGAAGTTGGAGCGGGCCCCGGTGAAGCGTGTGCGGGCTTGGGCCAGTGTGGCCGACAGGGAGGCCGAGAGGCCACTTTCGGGGGCAACCGACCGCAGCAGGGAAAGGTGGGCGGAGGTGGTCTGGTAGAGGCGCAGCAGTTCATCGGCCTCGCTTCCGTCCAGGCGCCGCTTGTACGCCAGCACGTAGAGCCGCGCCCACTTGTCCCCGTTGACCGCGGAGAACGCATCGATGTCCACGGCACTACCCTAGCGCCCCCGGATTAGACTGTGAGCGTCCGTAGGCGGCGTGTAGGGGACGGGGACCCGGTTTGAGCTCGATCATCACAGGTGAAGCAGTTGTCTTGGAGCTCCGGCCGGCGTCGTTCGCTGCGCGGGCGCTGGGCCTGATCCTGGACGTTGTTGCGAACGTCGTCCTCCTCATCGTGATGATGACGGTGATCTCCTCGGCCTACAGTGACCTCGACGGGGCGGCCGCGCGTGCCCTGGTCCTGGTCAGTGTGGTGTTCTGTTTCGTGATCCTCCCGGTGGCGGTGGAAACCCTCACCCGCGGCCTCTCGCTGGGGAAGCTGGCGGCCGGGCTCCGGATCGTCCGGGACGACGGCGGCGCCATCCGCTTCCGCCACGCGCTGATCCGCGGGCTGATCGGATTCCTGGAGATCTACCTGACGTTCGGCGGACTGGCCATCGCCGTCGCGCTGTTCAATGACAAATCCAAGCGGCTCGGTGACGTGGTGGCGGGAACCTATTCCCTGCGCCGCCGGGTGCCTACCGAACCGCCGTTCGTCCCGTTCGTGCCTCCGCACCTGAGGTCCTGGGCGGCGCTGGCCGATATCGGCCGGATACCGGACGCGGTGGCCCGCCGCTCGGCGCAGTTCATCCGCCAGGCGGGACGGATGTCGCCGGCGTCGCGCGCCTCCATGGCGGTGTCCCTCGCCACCGAGGTTTCCGCCTGTGTTGCCCCGCCGCCGCCGGCCGGTACGGGTCCGGAGGAGTATCTGGCAGCCGTCCTGGTGGAACGCCGCGAGCGGGAACTGGCCCGGCTGACCCGGGCGCGGGCGCGGAGCACCGGTGTGGGGGAACGGCTGGACCGGCTCCCCTACAGCCGGGATGGCCGGTAGGCCGCGGGCACTACCGCTTGGCGTACTGCGCCCAGGGAATGTTCCAGTCGCCGTAGCCCTCCAGCGGCTCCACCGGCGGAGCGCCCGTGTTGAGGGTCTGGACCACGTCGCCGGTCTTCATGTTGTTGAAGAACCACGCTGCATCCGCGGGCAGGAGCCCCACGCAGCCATGCGAGACGTTGGATTTTCCGACGTAGCTCCAGGCGGATTCGAGGGCCTGGTGGACGTAAACGCCGGACGACGTCAGCCTGTTGGCGTATTCGACGGTCAGCGGCGGGTAGTAACCCTTGTCCCCGGGCTTGAGGCCGATGCTTCCGGCATTGAACTTGGAGTGCCGCTCCTGCTCCATGATCACGGCGTAGCCGGTGGGCGAGAGCCATTCGGCGTCGCCCAGGGTGACGGGAGCCGTCCGGACCAGTTGGCCGTCAAAGTAGACGTTCATGGTCTTGGTGACATCGTCCACGATGGCCACCCGCTGCGGGCCGACCTTGAAGCTGACCTTGGTGTCCACGTTGCCCACCATCTTGTTCCCGAAGTCGACGCCGAACAGCTTGAGGTCCACCGTGACCTGGCTGCCCGAGGCCCAGAACGCTTCGGGACGGATGCGCACGCGCTGGTCTGAGTACCAGCGCCAGGCGACCGCCTGGCCGGAGGATGAGGTGACGGTGACGGCCTTCTCCATGGCCTCCTTGTTCAGGACCGGCTCGGAGAAGACAATTTCAATCGGCTGGCCCGAGCCCACGGTGGAACCGTTTTGCGGGTACACGGCGGCGTCCGCCTCGTTGGCCGTTGCCACCGTGGTGAAAGTCTGGGTCTTTTTCGTTTCGCGGCCTGCCTGGTCCACGATCGTGAAGGCGTAATCGTAGGCGGCGTCGAATTCCAGCGGGTCCAAAGCGGTCCAGGTGGAACCGTCGGCGCTGAGGGTGCCCTTGACGGGCGCACCGCCGTCGGCAGTCGCCAGGACGACGTCCTTCACGGTGCCGTTGACGGCTTTGACGGACGGCGCGACGGCGGGATTGACTCCCGCGGCGCCGTCCGTGGGGGTTACGCCGAGTTCGACTGCCTTGACGACAGGAGCCGCGAGCCCCGGTTCGTTGCGGACCGGGCTGGAAGACTCCGACTGGAATACGGGTTCGGCCCAGCTGGGAGCCGTGGCCACGCCGATCCCGCCGGCCGCGACCGCAACGCAGATGGCGGCAATCCCCAGGATTTTCATGGTCTTCCGATTGTGGACTTTAGTCATGACCTTCTCCATGTCCCCCGACAGGCCCGTGATCAGCCCAAATACCGTCTTGAATCTTCAGTTGATACGTTCGTCAGCGCGTTAGTGAGGTGTTCAGCACTCACCGGTGACCAGACGATTTTACCGTATGCCGAACGGATCAATTGGCGTACTGCGCCCAGGGGATGTTCCAGTCGCCGAATCCGTCGTCGAAGTTGGCGTTTTCACCTTCGGTGTTGACTACCTGGACAACGTCGCCCGTGGTCATGTTCTCGAAGACCCACTGGGCGCCGTCCGGGCCCAGGCCGATGCAACCGTGCGAGAGGTTGCTGACACCGATGTACGGCATTGCGGAGCCCGTGGCCTGGTGGATGAATTCCCCGCTGGGTGTCAGGCGGGTGGCGAAGTTGACGTCCAGCTCGCCGTAGTAGGCCGGGTCGCCCGGCTTGAGCCCGATGCTGGCGGCAGACATATGCTCCACCCGGTACTTCTCCATGAAGACGAGGTAGCCCCTGGCCGAAGGGAACCGGGTGTCCCCCATGGTGGCCGGCCATGTGCCGGCCGGCTTGTCATTAACGCTCACCGAAAAGGTGTGCGCGGTAGCGTCGGCCACGGCGACCTTCTTATCGCCGATGTGGACCGTGACCAACTTGTTAAAGTTTCCGATCTGGCCGTTGCCGAAATCAACCCCGAAAAGCTGCAGGTCCATGGTGACCGTGCTGTTGGCCGCCCAGAAATTCTCGGCCCGGTACCGGACCATGCTGTCGCTGAACCAGTGAAAGTCGCCCACCTGGCCGGACGTCGAGGAGACCTTGATGGCTTTCTCCACCGCGTCCTTGTTCAGCACAGGTTCGCTGAAGGTGATCTGCAGCGGCTGCGCGACGCCGACATTCATTCCGTCCAGCGGGTAGACCGCGGCATCCGCCTCGTTGGCGGTGGACACCGTGGTGAACGTGCGGGTGCTGTTGGTCTTGCGGCCCGCAGCGTCGGCCACCACAAAGCTGTAGGTGTAGCTGCTGTTGAACTGCAAGGGCCCGGCGGCTGACCAGCCCGTACCGTCCGAGCTCAGGCTGCCCTCGACTGCTGCGCCGTCGCCGCCCGTGAGGGCCACGCGTTCAATGGTTCCGTTGGTGACTTTCAGCGATACCGGGGCTGCCGGATTTACCTGCTGCGCGCCGTCCGCCGGCGACGCTGCCAGTTGCACCGGCGCCATCACCGGCGCCGCGAGTCCCGGCGTCGTTCGCTCCGCGGAACCCGCTTCGGATTCGAAGGCGGCGTGGGCGGCCCCTGGTGCCACGGCGGCGAAAACGCCGCCGCTGGCGGCCAGCAGGCACAGCGCCCCAAGCAAAAAGGCCTTCCGGCCGGTGGTCCAGCGTTCCCTTGCCGTCACGACGCGGGGACCTTTGCAGTCATCATGGGCACAGCATAGGGCACGCTCCTTGGAGTTGACGGGGTATCCGGCAACCCGAAGGCCACGGCGAAGGGCCCCGGAAGTCATTCCGGGGCCCTCGCGATGCTGCTTTTACGGCCGCCTGGGCGGCTGCGCGCTTAGTAGCGGTAGTGGTCCGGCTTGTACGGGCCGGCAACGTCCAGGTCCAGGTACGCGGCCTGCTCCTTGGACAGTTCCGTCAACTCGACGCCCAGGGCGTCCAGGTGAAGCCGGGCAACCTTCTCGTCAAGGATCTTCGGCAGCACGTAGACCTGCTTTTCGTACTCCCGTTCGCCTTCGGGCTGGTCACGCTTGGTGAAGAGTTCGATCTGCGCGATCGTCTGGTTTGCGAACGAGTTGCTCATCACGAAGGACGGGTGTCCGGTGGCGTTGCCCAGGTTCAGGAGGCGGCCTTCGGAGAGGACGATGATGGAGCGTTCGTCCGGGGTGCCCTGGTCAAAGACCCATTCGTGGACCTGCGGCTTGATTTCCACCTTCTTGATACCCGGAATCCGGGCCAGGCCGGCCATGTCGATCTCGTTGTCGAAGTGGCCGATGTTGCCGACGATGGCCTTGTCACGCATGCCGGCCATGTGCTCGGCCATGATGACGTCCTTGTTGCCGGTGGTGGTGATGAAGATGTGGCCTTCACTGAGGACCGATTCCAGCTTCGCCACCTGGTAGCCGTCCATGGCTGCCTGCAGTGCACAGATCGGGTCGATTTCGGTGACGATGACGCGCGAGCCCTGGCCGCGGAAGGCCTCCGCCGCACCCTTGCCGACGTCGCCGTAACCGCAGACGACGGCGATTTTGCCGCCCATGAGGACGTCGGTGGCACGGTTGATGCCGTCCGGCAGCGAGTGCCGGATGCCGTACTTGTTGTCGAACTTGCTCTTGGTCACGGAGTCGTTGACGTTGATGGCCGGGAAGAGCAGCTTGCCCTGCTCCGCCAGCTGGTACAGACGGTGCACGCCCGTGGTGGTTTCTTCCGTGACACCCAGCAGGCGGGAACCGATGCGGGTCCATTTCCGGGCATCCGCTGCGAGCGAGGCACGCAGGACATCGAGGAAGACACGCCCCTCATCGGACTCGTCCGCGGCTGCCGCCGGAACGGACCCGAGGGCTTCGAATTCGACGCCCTTGTGGACCAGCATGGTGGCGTCGCCGCCGTCGTCGAGGATCATGTTCGGACCGAGGTCGGGGTTGCTGTCCGCGCCGGGCCAGGTGAGGATCTGCTCGGCGGTCCACCAGTATTCCTCGAGGGTCTCGCCCTTCCAGGCAAAGACGGGGACGCCCTGCGGGTCTTCGACCGTGCCGTTGCCCACCACAACGGCGGCGGCGGCTTCGTCCTGGGTGGAGAAGATGTTGCAGGAGGCCCAGCGGACCTCGGCGCCCAGAGCAGTGAGTGTTTCGATCAGCACGGCGGTCTGGACGGTCATGTGGAGCGAACCGGCAATCCGGGCCCCCTTGAGCGGCTGGCTGGCGCCGAACTCTTCGCGCAGGGACATGAGTCCGGGCATCTCGTGCTCCGCGAGGCGGATCTGGTGGCGGCCGGCCTCAGCCAGTGAAATGTCGGCAACCTTGTAATCGAAAGTCATGTGAGTCCTTGTGTTGTATCCGGAAAATTCTGGAACGGCGGAAGTCCGTGTCCGTTCGGCGAACCATGGGAAGTTCGACGCCAAGCGGACGGGCGATGGGCCGGCCGGGCGGTTATTCGGGCCGGCGGTGAAGCTATACGGCGTTGGCGGGCCCTGATGCCGCAGGGTTTGATGCCGCGGGGCTTGTTGCCGCGGTGCCGTGCCCGCCGTCATGCTGGTCCGACGCGGCGGCGTTCGCGGCGGCGACGAGTTCCGGCGGCAGCAGCAGCGGGATGCCGTCCTCGATGGCGTAGCGCAGCTTCTCCCCGGAGGCACCGGCGGCAGTCGAGACGAGTTCTTCGCCTTCCTGCACCAGTGTTGAGCCGGTTACGGGACAACGCAGGACGGACAACAGGTCAGGACTGATCTTTGGCATGGTGAATGCTCCCTGATGGGCGCCGCAGCAGGCGCCGGTGGCCGATGGATTTGCAGCTTCCAGCGTACAAGCTTCGCGGCGCGGCCGGGCTCAGGACGGTTCGCGGAGGACCCGCAGGTGTCCCCGCCGGGCGCCTTCCGAAGCCGGCGGGGCCTCAAGCGCCGCGTGGGCGGAACGCTGGCCCGGGGCAGGGTCCGCGGCGGACGGTCGCAGGGCCGCCTCGCGGACGGCGTTGGCGAGGGCCAGCAGGTCATCGGGCCCCGGCTGCGGCGGCGTTGCCGGCATGGCCAGGCGCAAAACTTCCCAGCCCCGCGGCACTGTCAGTGACCCGGCATGCTGTTCGCACAAATCGTAACAATGGGGCTCGGCGTACGTGGCCAGTGGCCCCAGGACGGCCGTGGAGTCCGCGTAGACGTACGTCAAAGTGGCCACCGCAGAGTTACGGCAGGCTGACCTTGAACATTGACGAATAGCACCCACGACATCACAGACTACTCCCCGTTGGCCGTTGTGCCGTACATTCCTGCCCGCAGTGTCCTGTGGTGTCGTCCGTGCTGCCGCAAGTTGCCGGGATGGTCCGTGTGGCGTTTCTAGTTATGTCGCGTATTTCAGGCGGCGGGTTTAGAGTCAATGTATGCAGCAATCGCACCACGTTCCGGGTTTTACGGTCCGGTTGGCTGACCCGGGAGCCGGCCAGCCGGCGGACACCGCCGCGCCCGCGTCAACAGTCCGCGGGAAGAGCTTCCGGGAGCGCCGCAGGAACCGCCATGGGCGTGGCCTGCGCGGCGAACTGATGCTGCCTACGCTTCCGGGCTACCGCACCCGTTCGGACCGCTTCGACGAGATGGTCATGGACTCCGCCCAGCGTCTCCACGACATCTGGGGCAAGCCCCTGGACGGTGTCAGGTTTGCTGTTGATGAGATCCCGCAGGGCCTGGAGCAGCTGGTTGCGGACCGCTCCCCCGCGCCGATGGGTCTTTATGAGCCCGCCGCCGCCGGCGAAGGTCCGGTGATCACGCTCTACCGCCGGGTCATCGAGAACGCCTGCTCCAGCCGCGAGGAACTCCAGGACCTGGTGCACGACGTCGTGGTGGAACGCACCGCAGAAATGCTCGGGGTGGCACCGGAAACACTGGACCCCGTCTACCGGCGCCGGTACTAAGCGCCGGCACCGGCTGGTGCTAGTAGCCGAGCTTCACCGCGACCTGTTCCTGTCCCGCGGCGCCCGGCGCCACCGCCACTGCGCCGATATCCGCGCGCCCGTCCTGCTCCAGCAGCACTGTGCCGTACGCCGCATCTCCGGACGCTGACACGACGTACCCCAGCACCGCCGAATCAGCCACCTCCGCGGGCACCTTGATGACTGCGGTGGTGCCGCCGGCGATGTCCGCGGCGGCCGCACTGCGGACCTTGCCGTCAGCAGTGATGGGTGTGTAGGTGATCTTGGCCCGGTCCTCGGGTGCACCGAAGACCAGGTAGCGTTCTCCACCTCGCGGCACCGCCACCACGTGCTGGCTCCCGAGCCTGGCGGATGACGGCGACCAGGCAAAGTCCGTGGCGCCGTCCGACTTGAGGCCGCGGGTGACCCGCGCCGCAGCGGCGAACGACACGTCGGAACTGGCCGCAACGGTGTATTGGCCGGCCGGAACACCCGCCAATGAAACCTCCGTCACGGATCCGCCCTTGGCCGTCACCACGCCGCCGCCCGGCAGCGCCTTTTGACCATCGCGGCCGTACAGCTTGATTTCCACCACGGCGTCCGCGGGGCCGGGGACGGCGAGCTGCAACGCCGCCGCGGCGTCAGCAAAACCTTGTTTGGCCGTGAGCGCCTTGGCGGAGGCCGGGTCCTGGATGTCCAGTCCGGACATGACCTGCCGCGTCGCCGGTGCCGCGCCGGGCACAATAAAGTCCACGCCGCCGGGAGTTAGCCCCCTCAGGACGCTCTGCTGGACCACGGCGGTGACCGGACCTCCGGCGCTCCGGGCGTGGATGCTGAGCTTTGCCTGGCCGGGCGCCAGCCCGGCCAGGACGATGGAGCGGGTGGTTCCCGGCGCAACCAGGAGTCCACGGCTGCCGGGGGCCTGGATCTGGCCCTCGGCGCCGTACAGGTCCAGGCTGACGGTCGCCGGGGTGCTGGAGGCGTTGCTGAGGTTGAGTACTGCGGTCCGCCCCAGTGAAGTGTTCGCGCCTACAAGCCACAGGTCGTTCGACGGCGCCTGGCAGCCGGCCGCGGCCAGGCCCTGCAGGTCACCGTCGGTGGCGGTGTAGCTCATCACTCCACCGGCCGTGGCCTGCTGGTTGCCTGCCGCGTCCGCGCTCAGGACGCTGACGGAATCCACCGACCGTTCGGACACGACCCCTGCCAGCAGCGCAGGAGGGGCGGTGGCAGCGGTGGGGCTTCCGGGATCCTTGGCGATTTCGACCAGCGGATTTCCGTTGAGCTCGGCAAGCCTGCTTCCGGGCAGCACTCCTGCGTTGGTGCTCAGCACTGCGCCGCTGACCAGGGTCCTGGCGGTGGCCGATTCCGGGCTGAACTGCGGGTCGGTGCCCACGGGGGTTCCCTCCAACAAGCGGGCGGGGCCGGGGCAGATCCCCACGTTGCTTCCCGCAGGTACTGCCGCCAACGGTGCTTCGAGCGTGCGGCTGCCGGCGCTTTGCGGGCCCATCGACGCCGCCGCCACCAGGCTTCCGGCCGCAGCCACGATGACCACTGCCGAGGCCAGCCCCGCCACCGTTCCGCGCACAGCCCTCCCGCGGCCGGTGAGTCCCTTCAGGCGTGCTGCCTCGGGCGCGGCTTCCCCTGCGTGGTCAGCCTCGTGGTCCGCGGTCCCTTCCTGCGGCACGCCGTCGTTCCCGTCCTTATGCATGCTGATGTTCCTTACGCAGGGAGCCTTCATCGCGGGAGAGTCCGGTGTTCGGCCGGCGGGCGGGCATGGGAATGGCGAGCAGCACGGTCAGTCCAATGACCGTGGCCTGGACGACGGCGGTCCACCCCGCCCACGGGTTTTCGTAGCGGATGGTGAGCTGTCCGGCCTGGGCGGGAAGAGTGAACGCCTGGGACCAGCCGGACGTTGTGGACGTCAGCCGCCTGCCGTCCAGCCATGCCGACCACCCCGGATCGGAACGTTCGGCGAGAACCACCAGCCGGCCTTCCGGCCCTTCCGGAACTGCGGCATCAACCGATTCCAGTCCGGAGGGCAGGAGCCCTATCGCGGCTCCGGCACCGTCAACGATGCGCACCCGGTGGGCGACATCCGCGGCGTCGATGACAGGCTGGTTGAGCGGGCTGATCCGCCAGAGCCAGCCGACGTTGGTCTGCCCCACGGCGACCAGTCCTGGCACGGCATCCATCCGGCTCGCAGTCAGCTGCGCGGCGGTGTCCGAGGACCGGAGGACAACGAAGCCTGCCCCCAGGCGTTCCAGTTCAGGGCGCGGGTCAACGCCCTGGCCGGCGACCACGGTGGCCACGACGCTGCGCAGGGCTGCGGTAACGGCGTCGTCATCCCTGACGGTCTCTTTGCCCGGGTCGCCCATGATGTTGCGGGCGGCAGCAATGGCGGACAGTCCGTCCAGGGTGGTGCCTGCACCCCTCACGATCGAGGCGTTGAAGCTGCCGTCCTCAGCCGTGTCGATCACCAGCGTCCGGGTCTGCTCCGGTCCCTGGCCGCGGTCGATGGCCGTTGCGGGCAGTGTGCGGGCAGAGGTGGAAGCAATCTGCCGAGGGGTACCCCAAGGGGCCGTTCCCGCAGCCTCAGGGGCAGCACCGGCAGCTGCGGCCCCGGAGGCGGACTGCAGCAGGTTCTGGGCTGCCCAGGCGCTCAGTCCGGCCACGGGCCCCGCCACGAGCAACACCATGGCAAGGACAGACATGCACTTAAGAGCGATCCGGCGGGCGGCCGGTGCGGCAGCTGTCCGCTCCGCGAAGCAGAGCAGACCGTCGGCCCCGATCAGGGCGGCACCCAGCAGCAGGAATCCGGACGCAGACACGGCAGGTCCCGTAAAGGGCGTGACCCGCGTGTCGGCGCTGGCGCCCGTGGCGACGTGGCCGGCGAGCCAGCCGCCCGCGAGGATGATCAGGGCGGCCACCCACAGGGCACGGGCAACGCGGGTGCGCTTGCCGGGGACAAAGAGTGCCGCCGTCGCCAGGGCGACGACCGGGAAACCGACCAGGAGGGCAAGGAGCAGCGCCCACGGGACGGCAGTTCCGTCGAAAACCGGAAGGCCGGCCAAACCGCCGTCGGCATCAAAGTACAACGGCTGTCCCAGCAGCTGCTGCCACAACGGCGCGCCATCAAAACCGAGCGGCACGCCGGGGTCGGCCAGCAGTGCCCGCGGGCGGTCGAGGACGGAGAACCCGAAGGGAACAAAAAGCGCTGCGCTCGGAAGCAACGCCCACCAGACAGTGCGTCCGCGCCGGCCCAGCAGGATCCCGGCAAGGACAACCACGGCGGCGGACGGAAGCAGCAGCGACGGTGCCGCAGCTGACACCACAGCCAGCGCCAGGCCGGCCGCAGCTGCGGCGGTCCACGATGGCATACCGTTGACGCCGGGCTTGGCGGGAGGCTTTTCCAGGAAGCGGCGGTCCCCCGGTTCGGGCACGGCAAAGCGGCCCTGGCCACGGGCAGTGCCGGTGGCACGCAGCAGGGCCACCACCAGTAGCGGAATCATGATGTGGGCTACCAGCGCACCCAGGCGTCCCTGGTTCAAAGCGACCTGCAGGGCGGGCGCCCCGCCCCACACGAGTGCAGCCACGAGGCGGAACCGCCGCCGGGTGGTCAGGCCGCCGGCTGCAAACCAGGCGGCGAGGCCGGAGAGCGGCATGGCAAGGAGCAGCAGCCAGGCCAGGGCGCTGTTGGCATCCCCGCCGCCCGCAATGCCAAGAACCCAAAGGAGGAGGGCGAAGGGGTCGCCGTGGCCGGGGAGTCCGGCGCCCAGCCCGATCCACCAGCTGGTGGCGTGGTGCCAGATGTCCGAGACCTTTGACGAAACGGGAATCAGGCCACCGCCGGAGACTGCTTCGGCACGGAACAACCCCGAAAGCCCGATCAGCGAGGCGGCCGCTGTCAGGATCACGGCCAGCAGGGCGCCGTTGCCCACCCAGCCGCGGTCCGAGGTGGTCAGCGCGGCGAAGTCGTCCGTGGAGTCACCGCTGGGCTGTTCGGCCAGCGGATCGGTTCTGGCCGCGTCGGGGCCCTGGTCGTCGGAGCCCAACGCTTCAATGAGGGAACGCCGGTGCGCCCAGACCTCGCGCCGCGGGGTCTGGAGTCCTTTGATCACCGAGCGGCGGATCCGCCGCGTCCGTGCTGCGTCGCGGCGCCCGCGGATCACGGCCGCGGGACGGCCCAGCGCCACAAACGTCGCCATGAGCTGGGAGAATCCGTGGCCGGGATCCTTGACGGCAATGCTCAGGACGAGCTTGAAGAGGCTCCCCAGCAGTGCTCCCGCCGCGTGCAGCGGCACCTTCCACCACACGGTGTGCTTGAGGCGGAGGTAGACCTGGGCCTTGCGGGCTGCGCTGGCGCTCCCCAGCGCGTGCGGCCGGTGCGACACGTGGAACATCCGCGCTGTGGGAACCACCACCACGCGGTGTCCGGCAAGGCGGTTGCGCCAGCAGAAGTCCACATCGTCCCCGGTTCCGGGCAGGGCGGCGTCAAAACCGCCCAGTTCCTCCCAGACGTCCCGTCGTACCAGCATGCCGGCGGAGTTGACCGCGAAGGTGTCGCTGCGGCCGTCGTATTGCCCCTGGTCGAGTTCATCCGCTTCGATGAGGGTCAGCCGTTCAGCCCAGCGGCTGGTGGAAAGTCCGACGTCGATCAGCCGGCGCCTGGCATGCCAGTCCAGCTGCTTGCAGCCGGCCACCGTCACTGACGGTGCCCGCTCCACGGCATGGAGCAGTTCGGCGAGCGCTTCCGGCGCGGGCGCGGCATCATCGTGCAGCAGCCAGATCCATTCGGCGTCGGCCGCCGGCCGGTCGCTGTCGCGGGGAACACTGTCCTGGGGAACGCTGTCCCCGGGATCTCCGTTTCGGGGGGCCAGGGCGGCCAGGGCGGCCTTGACCGCATCCCCCATCCCGGCCCGTCCCTGCTGGAAGGTGGTGACGTTTGCCTCGCCGAACGCCTGGTCCAGCAAGGCCAGGGAATTATCCCGTGAGCCGGTATCGACGCCGATGAAAGCGTCAACGGGTCGGGTCTGCTCCGACAAGGCCGCCAGGGTTCTGGGGAGATAGTCACCGCCGTTGTGGGCGACCACAACGGCGGTGACATGTACTACTTGAAGAATTAGACCGCTCGCTTCCTCAGCCGACGGCGCTCGCGCTCGGAGAGGCCTCCCCAAATGCCAAAGCGTTCGTCGTTCGACAGTGCGTATTCGAGGCACTGCGAGCGTACGTTGCAGGCGCCGCATACTTTCTTGGCGTCGCGGGTGGACCCTCCCTTTTCGGGAAAGAATGCCTCCGGATCGGTCTGGGCGCACAAGGCGTCGGTCTGCCAGCCGAGCTCGCCTTCGTCGTCGAAGTCCTGCTCGAAGGGTAGCCCGATCCAGACCGGTTGCGCGGTGGTTTCCGAGTGCAGTGTCTGCAGTTCCATCGGAGGATCGTGGAGATCGTTGTCCTGGTCGGGGTTGCCCGCCAGGAGTGCTTCATGTGCTGCCAGGAAGGCCGTAGCCTGGTCCTGCAGCAGATCGTTGGTGCTCTGGTTGTACCGCTCGGCGGCATCCGGATCGGCCGGATCTACATACCAATCACTTGGCACACCGCGCGAACGGTATTTTGCCGACGCCTGACCCGCGACGACTGCATCTTCATGGATACGCTCAACTTGCCCCATTATGGCGTCCCTCCTGATGTTGCTGCCCCTGACTGAATACCGGGACACTCGGTTGTGTGGCCCGTATCTGCGCAATGGCGTTCGATAACTAATTACACGTGTGTAAGTCGTTGGGAGTCAAGCGGCTGCCGGGATAATAATCAACTTCGTGCTCAATCCGCCGCCGCGCCACGCCCATGAATTTTCGGACGACTCGCCGCCATCACAGGACTTTCAACAGCATACTGACTAGTTTTCTGGGAATTTACCGGGAATCCCGGGAAATCCTCCGTCCATCGTGATTTAGGCAATCAAAGTGATCAAAAACGACGTGTCGCAAATCACACACTTCGGCGGGTGCCACTTCCCCGTAGCCCCGCATACCACCCTCCCGTCCAGGCCTCCCGCCCAGGCAGGCACCGTGGCAAGATGTTCGCATGAGCATCCCCGCGATCGACTTGATGACTGCACTGCGGTCCGGCCATTCCACTTCTCCCCGGCTGACCTGGTACGGACCGGACGCCGAACGGGTGGAATTGTCCGGCCGGGTCCTCGACAACTGGGTCGCGAAAACCAGCAACCTGCTACAGGACGAACTCGATGCCGAGCCCGGGATGCGGCTCCGGCTGGACCTGCCGGCGCACTGGAAGTCGATGGTCCTGGCCCTTGCCGCCTGGCAGCTCGGGATGGAAGTGGTCCTCGACTCCGCTGACGCAGAGCTCCTTGCCACCGGCTCGCCGGAGGCGGACCCCCAGGGCGGGTTCGACGCCGTCATTGCAGTTCCGCTTCCGGCGCTGGCCATGCGCTGGCCCGGCGAACTGCCGCCCGGCGTCGTCGATTTCGCTGCCGAAGTGCGTTCGCACGGCGACGTCTTTATGGCCCATCAGGATCCGGAAGGGTCACAGCGGGCCATCGTGTCGGCTGCCGGCACATCCCATCCGCACACAGAACTGCTGGAAGGCTTCGCCGCCACGCACGATACCGGTGTGCGGTTGCTGGTCCGGGCCGGCGACGGACTGGAGCAGGCCCTGGTCCAGTCGCTGGGCGCGTGGCAGAACGGCGGTTCGGTCGTCCTGGTCCACCCTGACGTTTCGGTGACCGAGAAGCTCCTCAACGACGAGCGCGTGCAGGGAGACTAGGCCCCAGCCGCTCCGGCCGTCCTAGCTGCGGGGCGGGCCGGGGAGGTCCGGATCCTGCACCTTGGCCAGCTCGTCGTTCGCGGGAACGCGGACCGCGTGCTTGTCCTGGTGGTGGTGCAGTTCGATGATCTCGTGGTCATGCGAGAACGACGGCTCTTCGTCCAGTTCCTTGTTGAAGACGAGGAACCGGTAGGCGAAGAAACGCACCACGGTGGCCACGAGGATACCCGCCACGCCGGCCAGGAACAGCATGTTCTTGTCCGTGATGCCGAATGAATACTTGGCCAGGGCGGTGAAGCCGGTTGAAATGCCGATACCGATGCCGTTGATCAGGATGAACATGAAGAATTCGCGGATCACGTTGTCCTGGCGGCGGTGGCGGAACGTCCAGAACCGGTTCGCGATCCAGGAAAAGACCGTGGCCACCGAGGCGCCCACGAACCGTGCCTTGGCCTCGCTGTCAGTCATCGGGCCGTGCATCAGGTAGTACGTCAGGCCGTTGTCGATCACGAAGGCGACACCGCCGACGGCGCCGAACTTGGCCACCTCGCGCCAAAAAAGCGAGGCGAGTCCGCGCAAACGTTCTGCAAGTGTGTAAATCATGACCCTCCATGGCCGTCTGAGATTTCGGGCCACAGGGCCGGGTACCCATTTTAGCCCGTTAGCTGGAAACAGTCTGAACGGGCCGGGCAGCCCAGCCTCCCGCCGGCTCTAAATAACGCAAATTCCGGGCCGAAACGGTGGTGAAGCCCGGAACTCCCCTGCACTTCTGTAGGCTGGTTCTTGTGACTTTTCCAGTAATAGGCGTAGTTGGCGGCGGCCAGCTTGCCCGCATGATGGCCCCCGCCGCAACGGCCCTGGGCTTTGAACTACGTGTCCTGGCCGAGGGCGAAGACGTGTCCGCGGTCTCCGCCGTGCCGACGTCGCCGGTAGGTGATTACAAGGACCTCGACGCCCTGCTGGAGTTTTCCCAGGGCCTCGACGTCATGACGTTTGATCACGAACACGTCCCGAACGACCACCTGCGCGCGCTGCAGGAGGCAGGGGTCAACGTGCAGCCCGGCCCCGACGCGCTGGTGCACGCACAGGACAAACTCGTGATGCGCGCCGCCATCGACAGGCTGGAGCTGCCGAACCCGGCATGGGCCTCTGTCGCCGACGTCGATGCCCTGGTTGCCTTTGGCGAGCAGACCGGCTGGCCGGTGGTGCTGAAAACGCCCCGCGGCGGTTACGACGGCAAAGGCGTCCGCATTGTCAGCTCGGCTGAGGAAGCCGCCGATACCGCCGACTGGTTCGCGGTCATGTCTCCCCTGCTGGCCGAGGCCAAGGTGGAATTCAGCCGCGAACTGTCCGCACTCGTCGCGAGGACACCGGACGGCGAATCCCGCGCCTGGCCGGTGGTCCACACCATCCAGGTGGACGGCGTCTGCGACGAAGTGATCGCCCCCGCCCAGGACATCCCGCTCGAGGTGGCGGCGGCCGCCGAAGACGCGGCAATCCGGATCGCCAACGAACTGGGCGTCACCGGCGTCATGGCCGTGGAGCTCTTCGAGACTCCCGGCGTCGGGTCCGGCTTCCTGATCAACGAACTCGCGATGCGTCCGCACAACACCGGCCACTGGACCCAGGACGGATCCGTCACGAGCCAGTTCGAACAGCACCTGCGCGCGGTACTGAATCTCCCGCTCGGCGCCACCGACGCCCTGGGGCCGGTTGTTGTGATGAAGAACTTCCTCGGCGGAGACAACCAGGAACTGTTCTCGGCCTACCCGCTGGCCATGGCCAGCGAGCCGGCCGCGAAAATCCACTGCTACGGCAAAGCCGTCCGGCCCGGACGGAAGATCGGCCACGTCAACCTGGTGGGCGCAGCCGCTTCCGACGTCGATTCCGTCCGGCAGCGTGCCACCACCGTCGCCAACATCATCAGGGACGGCCGTGCTCCGGCCCGAACAGCACCAGGGAATTCCGAGGAATCCGCATGAGCACTCCTGCAGCAGCAATCCACCCGGCCGAAACCGACGCCGCGGCGCCGATCGTTGGCCTCGTGATGGGCTCCGACTCGGACTGGCCCGTCATGGAAGCCGCAGCCGAGGCCCTGGCCGAGTTCGGCATCCCTTTTGAAGCCGATGTGGTCTCGGCCCACAGGATGCCCACCGAAATGATCCGCTACGGCCAGACAGCCCACGAACGGGGGCTGCGCGTCATCATCGCCGGAGCCGGCGGCGCGGCCCACCTGCCCGGCATGCTGGCATCCGTCACCCCGCTGCCCGTCATCGGTGTCCCCGTCCCGCTGAAGACGCTCGACGGCATGGACTCGCTGCTGTCCATCGTCCAGATGCCCGCCGGTGTTCCGGTGGCCACTGTCTCGATCGCGGGCGCACGGAACGCCGGCCTGCTGGCCGTCCGGATGCTGGCCTCGGGCACGGACGACTTGGCCGTCCGCCTGCGCGAGGACCTGGTGGAGTTCGCCCAGGAACTCAACGACGTCGCCACCCGCAAGGGCGCGGCGCTGCGGCACAAAGTCAGCGAAGTGTTCTCCGACGGCAACGTCGTTCTCCGGGGCAGCCGTTAGGAATCAGATGACCACCAGCCACTCCCGTCCCAAGGCGCCGCAACCGGCACTGACGGACCCCGTCCGCCATCCGGCGAATGCCCCGGCTCCGATGAGGACCAAACGCGCGTTCGTCCTCCTGCTGCTGACCCTGCTCGTCCCCGGCAGCGCCCAGATCGTGGCCGGCGACCGCAAATTGGGAAGGATCGCCCTCCGGGTGACGCTCGCCGCCTGGGCACTGGCGATCGCGGGACTGGTGCTGCTGCTGGTGAACCGCACGCTCCTGATCGGCGTCCTCACCAACACGGTGGCTTCGCTCCTGATCATCGCCCTCCTCATTGCCCTCGCAATAGGCTGGGCCGCGCTGTTCGTCAATACGCTCAGGCTCATCCGGCCGGTCCTGCTGGCTCCCGGGATGCGGCCCATCGTCGGCGTCGCCCTGGTCCTGGCCATGGTGCTCAGCAGCGGCACCCTGGGCTACGCGGCCTATGTGCTGAATGTGAGCCGGAACGCCATCGGCAGCATCTTCTCCGCCGGACCGGCCATTGATCCCGTGGACGGCCGCTACAACTTCCTGATGATGGGCGGCGACGCCGGAGACGACCGCACGGGCCGCCGTCCGGACAGCCTCTCCGTCCTCAGTGTCGACGCCAAGACCGGCCAGACCGCCATCATCTCGGTGCCGCGCAACCTGCAGAACGCACAGTTCAGCGAAGGCTCGCCGATGCGGCAGATCTACCCGGACGGCTACGACTGCGGCAACGAGTGCCTGATCAACGCCATCAACACCGAGGTGACCAACGAGCACGCGGACCTCTATCCCGGCGTCGCCGATCCCGGCGCCCAGGCAACCCTTGAGGCTGTCTCGGGCACGCTCGGCATCACCGTCCAGGCCTACGTCCTGGTGGATATGGACGGCTTCGCCAAGCTCATCGATGCCATGGGCGGCATCAGGATCAAGGCCGGCGGCTGGGTGCCGCTGAGCGGGGACATGGTGGACGAGGCCAACGGCATCCACGGCATGCCCCTCGGCTGGATCCCGGCCGGCGAGCAGCACCTGAACGGCTACCACGCACTCTGGTACGGACGCTCCCGCGAATTCGTGGACGATTACGCCCGCATCCAGCGTCAGCAGTGTGTCCAGCAGGCCATGCTGAAGCAGCTGGACCCGGCAACGCTGCTCGCCAAGTTCGAGGACATCGCCAACGCGGGCACCAAGGTGGTGGACTCCAACATTTCCGCGAGCCAGCTCGGCAGCTTTGTGGATCTGGCAATGAAGGCCAAGGGCAAGGAAGTCAGCCGGCTGACCATCGGACCGCCTGATTTCGACGCATCCTTCTCCACCGTGCCGGACTTCGACCAGATCCACCAGAAGGTGGACCAGCTGCTGGCCGCACAGTCCGGGAAGTCGGCCGGGGCGGCCGGGGATCCCGCTGGCGAGGACAGCATCGTGCAGGCCGGAACGGGGGCGGGCCACCTGATGGCAGCCGCACCGGCGGCGCCCCTGACACAGCCGGCACCCTCGCCGTCGTCGTCGGATTTCACACCGGTAACCACCACTCCCGACGGCGAGCCGATCACCGAAGAGATGCTCAACCAGTTCAAGCGTGAGGGCAACGAGCAAGCGATCCGGGACCTTGTGGCCACGAACGGCCAGTGCCGCCCGCTCTGAGCGCCCACGCCCCTTCCGCCGTAACTGCTGCACTGAGATAAAGGACACCAGGCTTTGTACGAAATCGAGAATGTCCTCCGGCCCTATGCCTGGGGCTCCACCACGGCGATTGCCGGCCTGCTGGGCAGGCAGGCCTCCGGCGGTCCGGAAGCGGAACTGTGGGTGGGCGCCCACCCGGACTCGCCGTCCGTGGCAGTTGCGGCCGACGGCGGTCCGCTGGCTTTGGATGCGCTGATCAGCTCCGATCCGGACCACCATCTGGGACGCGCCAGCGTGGCGGAGTTCGGCCCGCGCCTGCCGTTCCTCCTCAAGGTCCTGGCCGCCGAGAGCCCGCTGTCGCTGCAGGTCCACCCGACGCTGGAGCAGGCACGGGCGGGCTTTGCCCGCGAGGAGGCAGCCGGCGTCGACCGTTCCGCGGCCGAACGGAACTACAAGGATGACAACCACAAGCCGGAGATGATCTTCGCCCTGACGCCGTTCGAGGCGCTGTGCGGCTTCCGCCCGGCTGCGTCCACGCGTGCCCTCTTCGAACACCTGGCGGCGTCCATGCGCGCGATGTCGCTGGAGGTTCCGCACGTGATCCTCGACGTCGCGGAGGACCTCGCCGGCCCCGTGGAACACGATGCCCTGAAAGCCGCCTTCACCCGGCTCATCGGCGGCGGCCACGCCGTCTCGCACGCCGTGCGCGAACTCGTGGCGGCACTCAAGGCCGGGCTGCCGATGTCCCCGTACCAGACCGAACTGTCCACCGTGGTCAGCCTGCACGGCCACTACCCCGGCGACCCCGGCGTGCTGATCTCGCTGCTCCTGAACCGCATCTCGCTGGCGCCCGGCGAGGCTGTGTACCTGCCGGCCGGCAATGTCCACGCCTACCTGCACGGGCTCGGCATCGAGGTCATGGCGTCGTCGGACAACGTGCTCCGCGGAGGCCTGACGCCTAAGTTCGTGGACGTTCCCGAACTGCTGGCAACCGTGGAGTTCGAGTCCGTGGGCGTGCCGATGCTTGCCGCAGAGAGGTCTGAGCTGGGCCAGGAACTCTACCGGCCCCCGTTCCGTGAATTCCAGCTGCAAAGGATCGAACTGGAACCGGACGGCGGCCCCGTCCCGCTGGCACAGTCCGGCGCGGCAGTGATCATCGTGGTCTCCGGCTCGGTGCTGCTCGACTCCCCCAAGGGCGATCTCCATCTGGACCGCGGCGCGAGTGCCTTCCTCCCGGCCGCCGAGGCACCGGTCAACGTCCACCCCGCAGCGGGCTCCGAGGGGACCGCCGTGGCCTTCGCCGTGACCACTGCCGTAGGGGCTTGATCCGGTGGAATATTTCCTGCAGACCCCGCAGTGGGCCGACGTCCAGCGTTCCCTCGGGCGCACGGTGCACGAACAGTCGGGTCCCGGCTGGAGTTTCCTCGCCGTGGAGGAAAAAAATCCGGCAGGCAAGGTCCTTTACGCCCCGTACGGCCCCATTGCTGAATCACTCGAAGCGTTCGACGCCGCGTTGGCCGCCCTGGTGGCACTGGCCCGCAGGTGCGGTGCGGCGTTCGTCCGGATCGAGCCGGTCAGCGCCGGGTTCGACAACGCGGCATCCGAAACAGTGCTGCGCAGCCGCGGCCTGCGGCCGGCTCCCGTCAACCAGCAGCCTGAACTGAGCTGGATCGTGGACCTGGACCGGGACTTCAAGGAGGTCCTGGCCGGTATGAAACCCGTGAACCGGAACCTCTACCGGAACATCCACAAGAAGGACGTGACCTTCCGGACGTCGCAGGATCCCGACGAGATCCGCGTGCTGTTGAATTTCCTGCACATGACGGCCAAGCGGAGCGGATTCAAGCCGCAAAGCGATGAGTACCTTAGCCAGGTGGCCCGTTCCCTGATGCCTGCGGGCGCGGCCACGCTGTTCATCGCCGAGCGCCATGGCGGTCCCATCGCCGCGGCCCTGGCCTACGACTCCGCCGACACCCGCACCTATGCGCACGCAGCCCTGGACGACGCACACCGGAAGCTCAGCGCGGGTATTCCGCTGCTGGTGACGCTCATGGCGGATGCCAAGGAGAAGGGCCTGAAGTACGTGGACCTGTGGGGCGTGGCACCGGAGGACGAGCCGAACCACAAGTGGGCCGGGTTCACGGCGTTCAAGAAGTCCTTCGGCGGGCGCGAAATCGCCTACCCCGGCACCTGGGACCTGCCCGTGAAGAAACTCCGCTACGGGGCCTACCAGCTCGCCCGAAAGGCCCGGGAGAAGCTCCGCGCCCTCCGCAGCTGACCGACCCCCTGAGCGCGAACGGACACTTGAGACCCACCCCCTGAGCGCGAACGGACACTTGAGGCCCACCGTTTGGGGCTCCAACTGTCCGTTCGCGCATCGCCTGGAATCCGGCCTGTGGATAACGTCTTCGTGCATTACTGGCCGGTGCAGACTGAAGCATGCCCGTCACGCGCCTGCCCCAGGAATTACTCACCGGTTCTTTCACTGACCTTGCTGCCCGGGACCTTGGTGTCACCCGAAAGCGGCAGCGGCAACCCGAGGTCGCCATACCTTCACGGGGCATCCGTGTCCCATTTGGCGGCGCGGGCGGCCCGGCTGCAAGCCTCCGTGCCTATACGGAACTGGACAGCAAATCAGTCCTGACCCACCATTCCGGAGGCCGCATCTGGGAGTGCGCCTTGCCGGCCTGGATGCAGGAGGACTGGCGGATCCATATTGCCAGGGAACGGAACGGCAGCAAGCCGCGGCGACGCAACGTCGTGGGTCACCGTCTGACGTTCAAGGCAGGGGAGGTTGTGATGCACGACGGCGTCCGGGTCACCTCGCCGGCGAGGACGTGGCTTGACCTCGCGTCGCTAATAACCGTCGATGACCTCATCGCAGCTGGCGATTCGCTGGTCTGTGCCCATGGCCCTGACTTTCCCCGGCCGAAGGATGGCCTCTGTACGGTGGCCGAACTGCGTCGGATGGTCGGCGCCCATCCGGGAATGCGCGGGATGAAGACCGCAAGACTGGCTCTCACTGAAATACGAGTGGGCGCCGACTCCCCTCAGGAGACCCGGATGCGGCTGGTACTCGCCCGCTCCGGCTACGGCGAACCTGTTCTCAACTACGTCATCAGGAACACTTGGGGACAGCCGGCGGTGTGGCCGGATGCGGCCTACCCGGAGCAACGGATCGCGTTTCAGTACGACGGGGGCCACCACGCCGATCCGCTCCAGATCAGCAGCGACGTCCGCCGTCAGGCCCTGACTCAACGGCTTGGCTGGCGTGAAGTCAGGGTCTACAAAGAGGATCTCGACGGCGACAAACCGTTCCTGCTCGACAAGGTCCGGGCGGCCACGATGCCCAGCGCCGAACGGCAAACAACAGCGCGAACGTACACTTGAGGCCCCGCTAGGCGGGGCCTCAAGTGTACGTTCGCGCTGAATGAAGCGGGCGACGCAGAAGAGCTAGCTCTTGCGGGCGTAGCCTTCCCACTTGCTGGCCTGGTGCTCGCCGTCCACGAAGCGGATGGTGCCGGACTTGGACCGCATGACGATCGACTGGGTCAGGACCTTGTCCTTGGAGTAGCGCACGCCCCTGAGCAGGTCGCCGTCGGTGATGCCCGTGGCCGCGAAGTAGCAGTTGTCGCTGGAGACGAGGTCGTTCGTGGACAGGACGCGATCGAGGTCGTGCCCGGCGTCGATGGCCTTCTGCTTCTCGTCATCGCTGGTGGGCCAGAGGCGGCCCTGGATGACGCCGCCGAGGGACTTGATCGCGCACGCGGCGACGATGCCTTCCGGCGTTCCGCCGATGCCCATGAGCGCGTCCACGCCGGTACCGGAGCGGGCTGCGGCAATGGCGCCGGCGACGTCGCCGTCCATGATGAACTTCGTCCGTGCACCGGCTTCGCGGATTTCCTCCACAAGCGGGCGGTGGCGGTCCCGGTCCAGGATCATGACGTTCAGCTGGTTGACCTTCACGCCCTTCGCCTTGGCGATTAAGTGCAGGTTCTGCTTGACCGGGAGGCGCAGGTCGACCATGTCGGCAGCTTCCGGGCCCGTGACGAGCTTCTCCATGTAGAACACAGCGGAGGGGTCGAACATGGAGCCGCGCTCGGCCACGGCGAGGACGGCGAGGGCGTTGTTGATGCCCAGGGCGGTCAGTCGGGTTCCGTCAATGGGGTCGACGGCGACGTCGCACTCGGGGCCGGTGCCGTCACCGACGTGCTCGCCATTGAAAAGCATGGGAGCTTCGTCCTTCTCGCCTTCACCGATAACCACAACGCCGTTGAAGTGGACGGTCTGCAGGAAGGAGCGCATGGCGTCAACTGCTGCGCCGTCAGCCTTGTTCTTGTCGCCGAAGCCAACCCAGTGGCCGCCGGCAATTGCCGCAGCTTCGGTGACGCGCACAAGTTCAAGGGCAAGGTTGCGGTCCGGTTCGTCAATGCCTACGGCAAGCGACGGCGAAATCGTGGAGTACTGCTGGGTCATAGGCGCTGGTGACACGTGAACCTCTTCTTCGAGTGGCGATCATTGAACCCGTGCGGCCGGTACAGTCCGTCACGGTGATTCCTCTGTCACTGATCATAGTCGCGAGAGCATCCGAAGGTCATGGGATGACCGGCCCGTGATACCCGGCGTTTCCTCACCCCTGAATTGCAGGAATGTGAGAACGGCATTCCCATGGGCGACTATAGAAGCGTGAGCGAAACGCAGGACAAGTCCACCCCCGACAACCAAACGGCCAGCACGGGCTTCCCCGCGGCCACCAACGGCACCCCCGATGCACCCGTCGTGAAGCCCGTTATCCGCGCGGCGGCGGCGAAAAGGGCCAATGCCTCAGTCATCGGCATGATCATCGCCCTGGTGGTGAGTGTCGCCGCGTTCCTCCCCATCGTCCTCATGAACCCGTCACCCAAGAGCGACGGCTACCGCCCGAACGTCAATGTCAGCGCCGTGGCCCAGAACGCCGCAGGTGTGGCGGGATTCACACCCGTGGCCCCCGAGACCGGCGACACATTCAGTCCGAATTACGCCCGCTGGGAGTCCGGCACCGGCAGCGGCGTGCCCACGTGGGAGGTCGGATACGTCACGCCGAAGGAATCCTTCATCGGACTGGTCCAGACTGCCCAGGCAAATCCGACCTGGCTGCTTCAGCAGACGAACAATGCCCCGGTCACCGGAAGCCGCAACGCCGGCGGCCTGGACTGGGAACTCCGCGACACCGGCAAGGGCGAGCGAAGCATGGTCCTGGTCCACAAGGGCACCACCGTCATCCTGACCGGCACCGCGCAACTCGACGAGTTCGCCGTCCTGGCAGACGCCGTCGTGAAGTCCATGGAGAGTAACGCTGCCGCCACAGTTTCACCCTCGGCCGCACCTTCACCGTAAAGTGGCCCCGTGGCTACTTACTTGACTCCCGCGCTGGCTTGGCGGCGACTGCGCGAAGGAAACGAACGCTTTGTCGCCGGAGAATCCTCCCACCCCAACCAGGACGCATCACGCCGTTCCTCGCTGGTGGAGAACCAGCACCCGTTCGCGGTGATCTTCGGCTGCTCGGATTCGCGCCTCGCCGCTGAGATCATCTTCGACCTCGGCCTGGGCGACGCGTTCGTTGTCCGCACGGCCGGCCAGGTCATCGACGACGCCGTGCTGGGTTCCCTCGAATACAGCATCGGCGTGCTGGGTGTGCCGCTGATCGTGATCCTTGGCCATGACAGCTGTGGCGCCGTGAGTGCCACCAAGGACGCCGTTGAGACAGGCAAAATGCCGGTGGGATTCATCCGCGACCTCGTGGAGCGGATCACGCCGTCCGTGCTGACCTCGTTGCGCAACAACGAAACCGAGGTCAACGACATGGTGGTGGAGCACGTCAAGCAGACGTCACACCGCCTCGTGGACAGCTCCCGTGTGATTTCCAGCGCAATTGAGACCGGACGCGCGGCGGTGATCGGCCTCTCCTACAGCCTCAAAGAGGGCCGGGCGGACCTCGTTTCGGGCATCGGCGAACTCTAGGTCGCCGGTGCGCGGGCGGCCGCCCGCCGCCCGACTCAAGCGCTTCACGGTTTCAGCCAACGCCGCCAATCGCCCTAAGCTAGCCCCATGACTTCCACTGAAGAATTCCGCATTGAACATGACACGATGGGCGAAGTCCGCGTCCCCGTGAACGCCCTGTACCGTGCCCAGACGCAGCGTGCAGTTGAAAACTTCCCCATCTCAGGCAAAACCCTGGAACGCGCACACATCGAAGCCCTCGCACGGGTCAAGAAGGCTGCCGCCCAGGCCAACGCAGAACTTGGAGTGCTCGACGGCGAGCTGGCCAAGGCGATCGCGGACGCCGCCGATGAGGTTGCTGCCGGGAAGTACGACGGCGACTTCCCCATCGACGTCTTCCAGACCGGTTCCGGCACGTCCTCCAACATGAACACCAACGAGGTCCTCGCCGAACTTGCCACCCGCGCCCTGAAGGCCGCCGGCAGCGACAAGGTGGTCCACCCGAACGACCACGTCAACGCCTCGCAGTCCTCCAACGACGTGTTCCCCACCTCGGTCCACGTTGCAGCCACCTCGGCCCTGATCAACGACCTCATCCCGGCCCTCGGCTACCTCGCCGAATCGCTGGAGCGCAAGGCCGTGGAGTTCAAGGACGTCGTCAAGTCCGGCCGCACGCACCTCATGGACGCCACACCGGTGACCCTGGGCCAGGAGTTCGGCGGCTACGCCGCACAGGTCCGCTACGGCATCGAACGCATCAACGCCTCGCTCCCCCGCGTGGCCGAAGTTCCCCTCGGCGGAACCGCTGTGGGCACCGGCATCAACACCCCGGCCGGTTTCCCGGAGCGCGTCATCGAACTGCTGGCCACCGACACCGGCCTGCCCCTGACCGAGGCCCGTGACCACTTCGAGGCCCAGGCCAACCGCGACGGCCTCATCGAAGCCTCCAGCCAGCTGCGCAACATCGCGATCTCCTTCATGAAGATCAACAACGACCTCCGCTGGATGGGTTCCGGCCCCAACACCGGCCTCGGCGAAATCGCCATCCCGGACCTGCAGCCGGGTTCCTCGATCATGCCGGGCAAGGTTAACCCGGTCATCTGCGAGGCGTCCATCATGGTCTGCGCCCAGGTCATCGGCAACGACACCGCCATCGCCTGGTCCGGCACCAACGGCGCCTTCGAACTGAACGTCGGCATCCCCGTGATGGCTGCCAACCTGCTCGAATCCGTCCGCCTGCTGGCCAACACCAGCCGCGTCATGGCCGACAAGATGATCGACGGCATCACCGCCAACGTCGAGCGCGCGCGCTTCCTGGCCGAGGCCTCGCCGTCCATCGTCACCCCGCTGAACAAGTACATCGGTTACGAGAACGCCGCCAAGATCGCCAAGACCGCGGTAGCCGAGGGCCTCACCGTCCGCCAGGCCACCGTGAAGCTTGGCTTCGTCGGCGAAGGCGAAGGCAAGGTCACCGAAGCCGATCTCGACAAGGCCCTGGACGTCACCACCATGACGGCTCCGGCCCACAAGGCATAAGTCCCCACCGCCTCCTGAAGTACGACGGCGGCCGCTCACCTTCATCGCGAAGGTGGGCGGCCGCTGGCGTTTAAGGCAGCCCCCGCCGGGTGGGATCCCACTGTCCGCTCGCGCAAAAATTGCACCAATTCTTGATTGGTGCAAAACTTTACTTTGTGAATAATAGTGCAACAAGCGACGGCGGGCTCCGCGAACGCAAGCGCGCGGCAACGCGTGCGGCGATCACCGCCGTCGCGCGTAAGCTGACCGCCGAACGCGGGCTCAACGGCTACACCGTCGAAGAAGTCTGCGAGCAGACGGACATTTCCCGCCGCACCTTCTTCAATTACTTCCCCACGAAGGAAGACGCCATCCTCGGCCACGTGGACGACGAAATTCCCGGCGACGTCATCGAGGGCTTCATCCGCGGCGGCGAGTCCTCCGCCCCCGGCGAAATCTCCCCCACGCTCTTCCAGGACCTCATCGAACTTTCGTTGAAGCTGTCCGAAAACATGGCCGCCTCCGAAGAGGAGACCCGGCAGCTGATCGGGGTCATCAAGAAGGAACCCCAGCTCATGCTGAGGATCATCGGTGCCACCGAGGAACGTGAGGCGGAGTTCGCCCGGGTCCTGGCCATCCGTGAAGGCGTGGAGCCCGGCCACCCGGTGGTCCAGATGGCCGTCGTCCTGTTAGGCAACATCGCCCGCAAGAGCAGCATGACCTATTTCTCCGACGGCAACACCCGCACTTACCAGGAACTGTTGCTGAAGAACGTCTCAGCCGCCCGCCAGCTCTTTTCCCTTCCCTTTGAAGAACCCGTACCCGCAGAAGGACGCCCATGAGCACCGCCGTCAGTCCCAAGGCAGCCGAGCCGCTGCTGCTGACCCAGAAACGCATCTGGATCATTTTTTCCGCCCTCATCGCCGGCATGCTGCTTTCCAGCCTTGACCAGACCATCGTCTCCACCGCCATGCCCACCATCGTGGGGAAGCTCGGCGGAGTGGAACACCAGGCCTGGATCACCACCGCCTACCTGCTGGCCACCACCATCGTCATGCCCATTTACGGCAAGTTCGGTGACGTGCTGGGCCGCCGCAACCTGTTCCTCGTGGCCATTGCCCTGTTCACCCTCGCTTCCGTCGGCTGCGCCTTCGCGACCGACTTCTGGGGCTTCGTGGTCTTCCGCGCCATTCAGGGCCTGGGCGGCGGCGGACTCATGATCCTCTCGCAGGCCATCATCGCGGACATCGTGCCGGCCAAGGACCGCGGCAAGTACATGGGCCCGCTGGGCGCCATCTTCGGCCTCTCCGCGGTCGCCGGACCGCTGCTGGGCGGCTACTTTGTGGACCACCTCACCTGGGAATGGGCTTTCTACATCAACATCCCCATCGGCGTTGCGGCCTTCACCATTGCCTGGTTCACCCTGACACTGCCGAACAAGAAGGCCGAAAAGCGGATCGACATCCTGGGCGTGCTGCTGCTGTCCGCCGCCACCACCTGCCTGATCTTCTTCACGGACTTCGGCGGCAAGAAGGATGAGGGCTGGGATTCGCCGCTGACCTGGGCCTTCGGCGCCGGGCTGGTACTCGCCGCGGCCGCCTTTGTGATGGTGGAACGCCGCGCCGAGGATCCCATCATCCCGCTGGGCCTGTTCAAGAATCGGATCTTTGTGAACTCGACGGCCATCGGCTTCACCCTTGGCCTGGGCATGTTCGCGGCCATCGCATTCGTCCCCACGTTCCTGCAGATGTCCTCCGGGACCTCCGCAGCGGAATCCGGCCTGCTGATGCTGCCCATGATGGCGGGCCTGATGGGCATGGCCATCTACTCCGGCATCCGGATCTCCAAGACCGGCAAGTACAAAATGTTCCCCATCATGGGCGCCGCCCTCACCATGGGCGCCATGCTGTGGCTGACCACGCTCACAGCGGACACGCCCATCTGGGTCATCTGCGTCCAGCTGTTCGTCTTCGGCGCCGGGCTGGGCTCCATCATGCAGGTGATCGTCCTGGTGGTGCAGAACTCCGTGCCCGCCGAGCAGATCGGCACGGCCACCAGCACCAACAACTACTTCCGCGAGGTGGGTGCGTCCCTCGGCGTGGCCGTGTTCGGCTCCATCTTCACGTCCCGGCTGGCAGAATCCCTGACCAAGGCGTTCACCGGGGCAGGCGCCTCCGCCGACCAGGCAGCGCAGTCCACCCAGACGCTGGACCCGCAGGCCCTGAGCCAGCTCCCGGAACAGCTCCGGGACGCCATCGTGAACGCCTACGCTGATTCGCTGGCACCGGTGTTCTGGTACCTGCTGCCGTTCCTCGGGATTGCGCTGATCCTCGCGCTGACACTGAAGCAGATCCCGCTCTCCGACACCGCCGGAATGGTGGCCCGGGGCGAGGCTGTGGGTGGCGAGGAAGCAGAACGCCTCGAGGCTGAACGCCAGTCCGCCTCAGTCTAGGAAGCCGCCCTGAGGGGCTCCCGCAGCAGGGAGCCCCTCAGGGTTCGTAGTGGACGGCGTCCTCGGGCAGCAGCGCCCGCCGGATGCACTCGCGGTCACCGGGCCTGATGTCCGGAAGTTCCTCCAACGGAAACCAGCCGACGGCCAGGGACTCGTCGTCGTTCACGCGTGCTTCACCGGACACATGGCGGCAGCGGAACACAATATCCAGGAAGTCGCACACGTCGCCGTTGGGGAAGGTGACCGGACCCACGACGCCGACCGAGACCATGCGCTCCGTTTCGGCCACGACGGCCGTCTCCTCGAAGATCTCCCGCACGAGTCCGGGAGCAGGGTGCTCGCCCGGCTCCGGCATGCCCGAGATCAGCGCCCACCGTCCGTTGTCAGAGCGCTGGCCCAGCAGGACGTGGCCGTCGTCGTTGAAGACCACCCCGCGAACCGCAGGAATCCACAACGGATCATGGCCGATTTTTTCGCGAAGCTTGAGGACGAATTCAGGTGCTGGCATACCTTCAGCCTAGCGGCAGCACCGCTGGCGCAGCCCCTCAGGCCGCAGGCAGCAGCAGCATGGCCGCGGCAGTGCCTGCGAGCATGAACGGGCCGAAAGGGATGTCCGATTTGAGGGTTCCGCGGCGGGCAGCCAGCAGGCCCAGGCTCCAGAGCCCGCCCAGGAGGAAGGCGGCGAAGGTCCCGGCAAAAACATGTCCCCAGCCGAGGTAGCCAAGGTACAGGCCCAGCACGCCTGCGAGTTTTACGTCTCCGAATCCCATCCCGGGCGGATAAACCATCCGCAGGATGAAGTAGAACAGCCACAGCACGGCTCCTCCGGCAAGGATGCGTCCGCCCGGAAGCCCGAAAAGCGGGGCGGCGCCGTCGGGTACTGCCGCGGCGTCCGCACCGGCAGCGAGGACGGCGACAACCGCCGCCAACAGGAGCACGCCGCCTACGGCGTAGGACGGGAAGACAATCCTGTTCGGCAGCAGGTGGTGCCTGACGTCGATGACGGTCAGCCGCACCGCCATCACGCCGTAGTAGGCACAGGCCGCCAGGACCAGCCAGAACCCCAGCGGGGTGGATTCCCAAAGTTCGCCCAGTCGTTGGATCACCCTCGGATGCTACTGGATTTTCGCGTCCCGCCGCTGAGCCCGCGCGTAAACTGTGGATATGTCGACATGGGACGCGAGGCGCCAGGGGGAAGCCGGTCAGCAGTCCAGGCCGCCGGACATGGCCGCAAAGTTCCGGAACCTGTGCCGTTCCTCTCCCTGGAAGTGGCAGAGCCTCCGTTTCGAATATGTGGACCGCCCCGCGCCGGCCCCCGCAACCCCCCACACCGCAGATTCGGGCGCCGAAAACCCGGACCCGGAAAACACCGTGCGTGCCTGGCTGCGGCGGCCCGGCGCCCTCCGCCTTGAATCCGCAGCCGGCGTGGTGCTGCACAGCACCACGGGCATCAACGACTCCAAAGACGGCTTCTACGTCAGCTCCACCAGGAAGTCGTGGCTCCTGCCTCCGCAGCTGGTCACCCCCGTGTATGACGACGGCGGACTGGTCCGGCGCCGCCCGGAGGCCGCCTACGGCGAACCGTGCTTTGGAAACGGCCGCTTTGCCGCGGCCTTGGACCCGGTGGAACTCGCCGGCAATGCCCCCGTACCCATCGAATTCCCGAACACCAACGCCGTGGAGCTCGGCCCCATCACCGCCGTGGACCACCAGGGCCGCCCCGCCCTGGAAGCCGTCGTGACTCCCAATGCCGCCTACCGGCCGGCGGACCCGTTGGCGCCGCTGTGCGGACCGGGACGGAACCTGATCCGGATCGATGTCGGCACCGGTGTCTGCGTGTTGAGCCGCTCGCTGGAGAACGAATCGGCGGCCCCTGGCCACTGGCTCAGGATCCTCGGCGTGGACGAGTACATGCTTGATGACCTGTTCCTCGCCGAATCCATGAACCTTACCGACGTCCGCCGCCACATCAGCTGGGATATCTCGCGGGGCGTGTGACTGGCTGCCCGCGGGTCCCCCGGCTAAGCTTCCCTGATGACTGAGCCCGCCACCTTCTGGCCCCCGTTCGCCCTCACCCTGACCACGCCCCGCCTGGCCCTCCGGCCCATCCGTGACGAGGACATCCCGGCCGCGGTGCAGGCTGCGCTGAATGGCGTCCACGAACCCGGCCACAGCCCGTTCAGCCGGCCTTGGGCGGAGTCCCCTGCAGAGGAGCTGGGCCCCAACATGGCGCAATGGTACTGGCGCTGCCGGGGGAACATGTCGCCACAGGAGTGGACGCTCCTGCTCGGCATCTGGCACGACGGCGAGTTCCTTGGCTGCCAGGACGTCGAGGCCAAGGATTTCGCGGCGCTGAAGACCGTCACCACCGGTTCCTGGCTCACGAAATCGGCACAGGGCAAGGGCTTTGGCAAGGAGATGCGGGCCGCGGTCGTCAGCTATGCCTTCGACTACCTGAAAGCGGACGTCGCGGAATCCGAGGCGGCCGCCTGGAACGAAAAATCCCTCGGCGTGTCCCGGTCCCTCGGCTACGAACTGAACGGCGTCACCCGGGCCTCCTGGGGCGGCAAGGTGGAGGACGTCCAGAAGGTCCGGGTTACCCCGGCCACCTTCAAACGCCCCGACTGGACCCTGAAGGTAGAAGGCCACGAACCCACGGCCCGGTTCCTGGGTATTCAAGGCTAGTGGGGCGACCGACGCACTAGCCCGGTCGCGGTCCTTCGCGTAGGAGCGCATCGCGGCGCATCGGACCCGAAGGTCGCCCAGCGACCGCAGCGGGTCCCTATGCGACGTGTCTAAGCGACGGCGAAGGGCCGTGGCCGGGCGAACCCGGCCACGGCGCAACCACCTGGGAGCCTAGATTTCCGCCCCTTCCAGCAGTTCAGTGACGAGTGCCGCGATCGGCGAGCGCTCCGAGCGGGTGAGGGTGATGTGCCCGAAGAGCGGGTGTCCCTTGAGGGTTTCAACGACGGCGGCAACTCCGTCGTGACGGCCCACCCGGAGGTTGTCGCGCTGGGCGACATCGTGTGTCAGGACGATCTTCGAGTTCTGGCCGATCCGGCTCATCACCGTCAGGAGGACGTTCTTTTCCAGGGACTGCGCCTCATCGACGATCACGAACGCATCGTGGAGCGAGCGGCCGCGGATATGGGTCAGCGGCATGACTTCGAGCATCCCGCGGTCCATGACTTCCTCGACGACCTCCTGGCTGACCAGGGCTCCGAGGGTGTCAAAGACGGCCTGCGCCCAGGGGTTCATTTTCTCCGCTTCGGATCCCGGCAGGTAGCCGAGCTCCTGCCCGCCCACCGCGTAGAGCGGCCGGAAGACAATCACCTTGCGGTGTTCGCGGCGTTCCAGCACGGCTTCGAGGCCGGCGCAGAGTGCCAGCGCCGACTTGCCGGTGCCGGCCCGGCCGCCGATCGACACGATGCCTACGGACGGATCCATCAGCATGTCGATGGCCAGCCGCTGCTCCGCGGAACGTCCGTGGAGTCCGAAGACGTCGCGGTCCCCCTTGACCAGCCGGACCTGCTTGTCCGCACCCACACGTCCCAGGGCTGAGCCCCGGTTTGAGAGCAGCACCAGTCCGGTGTTGACGGGCATCTCTGCCGCGGCCGGGATAAAGACGGGCTCGTGGCCATAGAGGGTGGAGACGTCCTCCTCGCTGGCCTCGACTTCCGCCACGCCGGTCCAGCCGGAGTCCTTCACGAGTTCGTTGCGGTACTCGTCGGCGAGGAGCCCCATGGCGGATGCCTTGACGCGCATCGGCAGGTCCTTGGACACCACCGTGACGTTCCGGCCTTCGTTGGCGAGGTTCTTGGCGACGGCGAGGATGCGGCTGTCGTTGTCCCCGCCACGGAATCCGGCGGGGAGCACCTCGGTGGAGATATGGTTCATTTCCACCATCAGCGTGCCGCCGTCTTCGCCCAGCGGGATGGGCCGGTCAAGTCCGCCGTGCTGGACCCGGAGGTCGTCGAGGAGCCGGAGGGCCTTGCGGGCGAAGTAGCCCAGTTCGGGGTCGTGCCTCTTGCCCTCAAGCTCCGTGATGACCACGATCGGCACAATGACTTCGTGCTCCGCGAACCGCAGCAGGGCGCGGGGGTCCGAGAGCAACACCGAGGTGTCGATGACAAAGCTCCACAAGGTGTCATCCGCCGCAGCACTGCTGCCGGATACAGCAAGACCGGCCGCAGCGTCATAGCTCGCTGCTCCGGTCTGTGAGGTGGCTCGCGCGGTGCGAGAGGTAGCTTTCTCTCCCTGGTCGGAAATGACGTCGGGCAGTTGTTCAGAAATAGCCACATCGACTCCAGCCCCGGGGCGCACGCCCGGATAATTTATAGGTGAGGCGGAGCGGCCACGAGGCCGGTTCCGGCCTCCCATACATCCGGTGCGAAAGTTCGCTCCATGTACTGGCCTCCCCGATTAGCGGGCAGTGTGCCTGCTAATGGATTCAACGTAATTCCCCGCCGCTTTGTTTCCCAAACTATTTCGCGGCGATTCTTGTTGCGATCACGTGAATTCCGCGTGAACCGGCCATGAGCGGGCGCCGTACCGGGCTGCCGGCCGCCAGGCTTCAGGAGCCGGCTTCAGGAGCCGAAGCGCCGCTGCCGGCCGGCGTAGTCGCGCAAGGCCCGGAGGAAGTCCACCTTGCGGAAGGCGGGCCAGAGCGCCTCGCAGAAGTAGAACTCGCTGTAGGCGCTCTGCCACATGAGGAAACCGGACAGCCGCTGCTCCCCCGACGTACGGATCACCAGGTCCGGGTCGGGCTGCCCGCGGGTATACAGGAAGCGCGAAATGTCGTCGACCGTGAGGTCGTCCGCCAGCTTGCCGATGTCCTTGCCCCGGGCCACGGCATCGTGGAGGAGTTCCCGGACCGCGTCCACGATCTCACGGCGTCCGCCGTAGCCCACAGCCACGTTGACGTGGAGCTTTTCATGGGCCGGCGTGCGCGCCGTGAGATTGTTGAGCCGTTCGGCCAGGTAATCGGGAAGCAGCTCCGGAGCACCCATGGCGTGCACGGAGATGTCCTCGTCCTCGTCCAGCCGGTCCAGGGTGTTGGCGATAATGCCCATCAGCAGGTCCAGCTCCTCGCCGGAGCGGCTCATGTTGTCGGTGGAGAGCATGTACAGCGTGACCACTTTGACGCCGAGTTCCTGGCACCAGCCGAGGAACTCATGAATTTTGTCCGCGCCCGCCTGGTGCCCCTGGCTGGTGGGCGCGTTGAACTGTTTGGCCCACCGGCGGTTGCCGTCCACCATCACGCCGATGTGTTTGGGGATGCGGTCCTTGTCCAGCGAGCGCAGGAGCTTGCGCTCGTAGAAGCCATAGAGGATCCCGGGCAACTCCATCCGGAGACTCACCTGACTTCCTTGATGTACGACGGCAGTGCATTCCTAGGCTACCCGCCCGCAACAGCAGCGCGGTGCACGAGGGCTTTCCAATCCAGTAGACCCAATAGTTACTCACAAGTAACTTACTGGAACGTAGTTTATTCTTGAGCCATGGAAAGCAAAACTCCCCAACCGGATGCGGGAGCAGGCCGCGGCCGGAAATCGGGCCCGATGGACGAGGCTGCAGTCCGCATCGCGGAGCTCCTGACGATCAAGCCCAAATGGCGCGGCTGGATCCATACCGTCACCGCTCCGCTGGCCTTTGCCGCCGGGCTGGTCCTGATCCTGCTGGCCCCCACCACCGACCTGAAGATTGCTTCCGCCGTCTACGCAGTGACCGGTGTGCTGCTCTTCGGCATCAGTGCCGTGTACCACCGCGGGAACTGGTCACCGGGAGTCAAGATCGTCCTGAAGCGCCTCGACCACACCAACATCATGCTGGTGATCGCCGGCAGTTACACGCCGCTGGCATGGGCGCTGCTGGAACGGCCCAAGGCTGTGCTGCTGCTGTGGGTCATCTGGTCCGGCGCGATCCTGGGGGTGCTCTTCCGGCTGCTCTGGACCGATGCTCCGCGATGGCTCTACGTGCCCATCTACATCGCCCTGGGCTGCGGCTCCCTGTTCTACCTGCCGGACTTTTTCGCAGCCAGTATCGCCTCGGCAGTCCTGATCTGCGTTGGTGGCGCCCTGTACATCGCCGGAGCCGTCTTCTACGCCCTCAAGAAGCCGAACTTCAGCTACCAGCACTTTGGCTTCCATGAGCTGTTCCATGCTTTCACCGTGTTCGCTTTTGCCGCGCACTTCATCGCCATCGCCATCGCGGTGCTCGGCAGGCCTGCCTAGGGCCTGCCCGCGGAGATGAGGTCCGGAAGCTCCCTCATGTGCCGGAAGACCGTGGTGCCCGGGCCCGCCAGCCGGGCCGCCGGCGTCACTCCCCCGCCAAAGGCGAAGACGTGCATTCCGGCGGCCCGGGCAGCCTGGACTCCGTAGAGGCTGTCCTCCACCACGGCGCATCCGGCCGGTTCCGCACCGAGCATCCGGGCAGCATGAAGGAACAGATCCGGGGCCGGCTTGCCCCGTTCAACCTCCGAGGCGCTGAAGATCCGTCCTTCAAACGCCGGCAGCAGCCCCGTCTGTCCGAGCGTCCGCTGCATCTTGGCGTGCGTGCCGCTGGAGGCGACGCAGTGCGGGAGCCGCAGCTGTGCCAGGGCGTCCTCGATGCCGTCAACGGCCGCCAGGTCCCGTTCGAAGGCCGTCCGGTACCAGTGCTGGTACTTCTGCTCCCAGTCAGCGTCCAGCCTGATGCCCAGGTGCCGCTCCGCCTCCGCCACGAAGTGTGCCTCGGACCTGCCCACGAAGCGTTCCACGATCTCCTCGAGGCCAAGCTCCCAGCCGAGATCCGCGAGGACGCGCTGGTCCACCCTGATGGCGATGGACTCGGAGTCCACCAGGACACCGTCACAATCGAAAATGACCAGGTCAAAGGGGCGCCGGCTCCCGGGAGCCCCGGGCTCCGGGTGCGGCGAAGAAGTCATCGGGTCATCGTCGCCAGTCGCTCCAGCAGTTCGGCCACGGAACCCACCGGTCGTTCGCACACCATCCCGCGGCAGAGGAACGCCTGCGCTGAGCCGTCAGGCGCCGCTGTCCGGCCTTCCAGCAGCGGCACGGCGGGCGGGCCACTACTACCCGCGCCACCAACAGCAGCCGGGATCCCGGCGTCGGACGCCAGCGCTACCACCAGCCCCGGGCTGGCCGACAGCAGCAGCGCGTGGTGGAGTTCTGCGCGAGCCGGACCGTCAGGCCCGACGACGGCGGCTTCCACTGGTCCGGCCAGCGCAGCCTGCGCCGTGGCCAGCAGCCAGCCTGCCGCCCGGGGCGCCCGGGTTGCCAGCGGGGGCAGCAGCGAAAGGATATTACCGGCCATGATCCGGTGGTCACTGGAACCGGACAGCGCTGCATAGCCCAGCAGGGCGCCTGCGAACGCTGCCGCACCGCTCGGCGTGGCGTTGTCGAAGAGCTCCAGGCCGGCGCGCTGCCCCTGCGCGTTGAACACCTGGGACGATTCGCCGGCAGTGTCCACCAGGGTTCCGTCCGCGGCGAACCGCAGGCACGCAGCCAACAGGATGTCCTCGGCCAGCAGGTACCACCGGGCATCTCCCGTGACCCCGAAGAGGGTCAGGAATCCGTCCACGCAGAAGGCATAGTCTTCGAGCAGGCCGCCGATCCCGCGGGCCTCTCCGGCGTGCGACACCCGCACCAGGGTGCCGTCCGTCCAGTGGATCCGTTCGAGGTAGGCGGCCGTTCGCGTTGCAGCAGCCGTGAAGTCGGGCCGGCCGAGGACTGCCCCCGCTTCAGCGAGCGCAGCGACGGCCAGGCCGTTCCAGCCGGCCACCACTTTGTCGTCCCTGGCGGGCTGGGGGCGGCCCGATCGGGCAGCCAGCAGCCGCGGCCGGGCACGGGCCCACACGAGGTGCTCCGCGCCGTCGAGCTTGCGGCCGGGATGCAGCGGCGAAGCTGCCTTCGTCACGGTGCCCTCGGGGGCGACGTTCATCAGCCGCGCCACAACGGGACCGTCCTCCGGCCCCAGGATCTCCAGCAGTTCCGCCGGGGTCCAGAGGTAGCTGGCGCCTTCGAGGTGTTGGCCGTCCACCACGGTGTCCGCATCCAGCGACGAAGCAAACGCCTCAGCCTGCCCTGAACCCGCTCCGGGGCCGCCTCCGGCACCGGCGAGGCCCAGCGACGCGATCATCCAGTCCGCGGTGCGCGCTGCGGCGTCCGCGGCCTCCTCCGCCGTGTACACCGCGTTGCCTCCGAGCCGGACCCAGTGAACGTAGGCACGCAACAGCTGGGCGTTGTCGTAGAGCATTTTTTCGAAGTGCGGCACGGACCAGTCGCGCGTCACGGAGTAGCGGGCAAAACCGCCGTCCAGCTGGTCGAACAGGGCGGACCGGGACATCGCTGCCAGCGTCCGGCCCGCCATGTCCCTCGCGGCATCGGCGGTGTCGGACGCCACCGCGGCGTGCCGGACCAGGAATTCCAGCACGGGCGACGGCGGGAATTTCGGGGCGGTGCCGAAGCCGCCGTCGTGCGTGTCTTCAGAGCGGGCCAGGACGCGGACCGCCTCGGAGAGCAGCCCGGTGTCCACAGGGTCCGGCGCTCCGGTCAGTTGGACGGCGGCGGCAAGCTGCGTTTCCGCCATTCCGCGGGCCAGCGTCTCGGCGTTCTGTTCGACGGCCTCGCGACGCTCCAGCCAGGCTTCGCGGACCGCCTCGAGGACCTGGCGGAAAGAGGGCCGGCCGGGCATGGGCCGGGGCGGGAAATACGTTCCGGCGTGGAACGCGCGTCCGTCCGGGGTCAGGAAGACGGACATCGGCCAGCCGCCTTCACCGCTGATTGCCTGGGTTGCGGCCATGTAGACGGCGTCCACGTCCGGGCGTTCTTCCCTGTCCACCTTGATGGCCACGAAGTTGGCGTTGAGGAAGTCCGCTGTTTCCTGGTCTTCGAAGGACTCATGGGCCATCACGTGGCACCAGTGGCACGCGGCGTAGCCGATGGACAGGAACACGGGAACGTCTCGTTGGGCGGCAAAGCCGAACGCTTCATCACCGAAGGGCCGCCAGTGAACAGGATTGCCGGCGTGTTGCCTCAGGTAGGCGGAAGGTTGGCCGGCCAGCGCATTGGAGGCACCGGGCCGGGCGTCGCCGGCTGCGCCGTCAGCGTTGTCCGCGGCTTTCATCACCGTTGTGTTCCGTCCGGAGATCGGCGCCGTCCAGCGGGCCCCCGCGTGTGACGGCCGCATCGCTCGTGCCGGCCTCGTCGCTTCGCGGTCCGTCCGTTCCCGGAGCCTCCGGCATGTCCTGCTCTCCGGCGGCCAGTGCAGCCAGGCGTTCTTCCTCCACCTGGGCCCGGTAGCGGACCCGGCGGATGCGCCGCACCATGTCCACGATCAGCAGCGTGGTGGCCAGGACGAAAAACACGGTCATGATGAAGCCCCACGTGCCCGGCGTCACCTGGTCTTCGGAGAGGCCCGGGCGCAGGGACGGCGTGGGGCTGGGCGCCGGAGTTGTCGCGAGGGCGAGGAGCAAGTGATGCACGGTTAGACCTTCTGTGGAGCGTATTGGGGGCCCTGACTTCTACGGGAGATAGAACATGGCTTGGTTCTATCTTAGTCCGGCGAAGAGATCCTTTTCCGGCAGCTCCACCGGCACCCGCGACTGAATCAGGCTGTAGTCCTCCCAAGGCCACGCGCGGCGCTGCATGTCCGGGGATACGGCGAAAAAGAATCCCAGCGGATCAACCTGGGTGCGGTGTGCACGGAGCGCATCGTCCCGGGCTTCAAAATAGTCCCCGCAGTCAATTTGGGTGGTGGTGGGGTGCATAGGGGCCGGTGGCGTGTGGCCCTCGGCATCAGCCTCGAGCCAGGCCGCCAGCCGCTCGGCGTAGGGGGACTGCAGGCCCGCCTCTTCGAGCGCAAAGTGGAGGGCCCGGAACCGGTCAGGGCTGAAGGCACGGTCGTAGTACAGCTTGCTGACTGACCACGGTTCGCCGATACCTTGGTACCGTTCCGGGTCGCCGGCTGCTTCGAAGGCCTCGACAGCCACGCGGTGGGCCATGATGTGGTCCGGATGCGGATAGCCGCCGTTTTCGTCGTAGCTCAGGATCACGTGCGGCTTGAAGTCGCGCACCAGCCTGACCAGCGGGGCCGCCGCGACGGCCAGCGGCTGGAGGGCGAAGCAGCCGGGCGGCAGCGGCGGAAGCGGGTCGCCTTCCGGGAGCCCTGAGTCCACAAAGCCGAGCCAGCGCTGGCGGACCCCCAGCACGCGGGCGGCATTGTCCATTTCGAGGCGGCGGGCGCCTGCCATGTCTCGTTTGGGGTGCGGCTCGTGCTCCATGGCCGGGTTCTGGATGTCCCCCCGGGATCCGTCGGTGCAGGTGGCCACCATGACGTCAACACCGGCCGCTGCGTACATGGCCATGGTGGCGGCGCCCTTGCTCGATTCGTCGTCAGGGTGAGCGTGGACGGCCAGCAGGCGGAGCGGCTTGGACTGGCTTGCGGACGCTGTCATCTGAAACGGCTCACTTTCTTCGAATTTGGGCTTGCGGGTTATGGCTGAGCGACGCGGAAATATTCCGGTCGGATCCACACTAAACTGGAACGGTGACTTCCGAGGATCGGCCGGCCATCTCGACGCCGGCAACTACCACCCTAGCCAATCGTTACGGGGGCCAAAAGCGTGCCCTGTCCCGCAAGGCCAAGCGCAACATCGGAATCGCTGCTCTTGCTGCCGGCATAGGCTTCATGGCGTGGATCTCCACTTCCCTGAACACGGAAACCGTGTCCTTCACGGATATCGGCTACAGCACGACGGACGCCACCCAGGCGGAGATCGATTTCCAGGTCACCAAGGATCCCGGAACCAGTGCCAAATGCGCCGTCAAGGCGCTGGACGCAAAATTTGCCGTAGTCGGCTGGAAAGTGGTTGATATCGGGCCGAACCCGGCCGAAGCCACCCCCGACGGCGGACGAACGACGGTCCACCGTGCCGTGGTGCGCACGGAGTCGCTGTCCGTTTCCGGCGTGGTGGACAGCTGCTGGATTTTTGGCTCGGAGAAGTAGCCGCCCGCGGCCCCAGGCACACTCCCGGTCTGGTCATGTGACCCATGCCGCAGGCGTTCTTTGGTTTGTCCACCGCATTGACTACAATGGATCAAATACCTTTACCCCGCCGAGCTGGTTACTGAGTCCCACAAGTGGCCACCGTGGCGGGGTCTTTACTTGTTTGACCGCAAACTTGTTTGACCACGAAAAAGGAGAAGTCCGTGTCTACCACCAACAGCGCAACTGCAGCTTGGCTTACCCAGGAAGCTTTTGACCGCCTGAAGGCAGAGCTGGACCACCTCTCCGGCGCCGGCCGGGCGGAAATCGTCCAGAAGATCGAAGCTGCACGCCAGGAAGGCGACCTCAAGGAAAACGGCGGATACCACGCCGCCAAAGAGGAGCAGGGCAAGATCGAGGCCCGCATCCGCCAGCTCACCGTTTTGCTCCGTGACGCCCACGTGGGCGAGTCCCCGGCGGACGACGGAATCGTCGAGCCCGGCATGATCGTCGTCGCCCGGATCGCCGGCGACGAGGAGACGTTCCTGCTCGGCTCCCGCGAGATCGCGGGCGACTCGGACCTCGACGTCTTCAGCGAAAAGTCACCCCTGGGCTCCGCCATTGTGGGCCACAAGGAGGGCGACAAGCTCAGCTACACCGCCCCGAACGGCAAGGACATCACGGTGGAGATCCTCTCCGCCAAGCCGTACGCAGGCTAGGAGCGCAGCTCCCCAACCACGGCAAAGCCTTAACGCACGACGCCGGCCCTCCCCTCCGCGGGGATGGCCGGCGTCGTGCGTTAACGCTGAGTTCTATGTGCTTTGGTTCTCCGCCACCAGGCGTCCCCGCGTCAGCCGGCGGGGTTTCAGCAGCACAGCGGCGGCAACACCGCCCAGCGCGCCGCCCAGGTGGGCCTGCCAGGAAACGAATCCTGCCACGCCCGGAAGGACCCCGAACAGGATGCCGCCGTAGCTGAGGAACAAAAGCACTGACAGGGCGATCTGCCACCAGCTGCGGTTGAAGAAGCCGCGGACCAGGAGGAAGGCAAACAGGCCAAACACCAGGCCTGAAGCACCCACCGTGATCCCCCAGCCGCCAATCAGCCACACCATCATGCCCGAACCGAGCCAGCTGAACGCCACCGCGGTGACGAAGACCCTGAGTCCGGACATAAAGACCAGGAAGCCGAAGATGATGAGCGGCAGCGCGTTGGAGACCACGTGGCTGAGGTTGGCGTGGAACAGCGGAAAGGTGAGGATGTCCAGCAGTCCGTCGGCGCTGCGCGGGCGGAGGCCGAACGTCCTGTTCAGTGCATGGAACGTGGCAGCGTTGACGAACTCGATCGCAAACAGGAGCACGACGAACAACCCCGTGACCAGCAGACCGCCCTGCGCACGTGCGGCAGGGCTGTGCCTTGCAGTCTGCGGCCGTCCCCCCTGTGCGTCCAGCATCATGGCCCCTAGTGGACCACGATCGGCTGGAAACCCTCGGCACGGAGCGCGCCCAGGACCTGCTCGCAGTGCTCGTGCCCCTTGGTTTCCAGGTTCACGGTGATCGAGACGTCTCCCATGGAGATCGAACCGCCAACCCGGGTGTGGTCCAGGCCCGTGACGTTGGCGTCGTTCTCGGCGATGATCCGGGCGATGGTGGCCAGCGAACCCGGGCGGTCGTCCAGCATCATCCGGACGGTCATGTAGCGGCCGGCGGCGGAAAGACCGCGCTGGATCACCTTGAGCATCAGCATGGGGTCGATGTTGCCGCCGGAGAGGATCACGGCAGTGGTGCCGGGGTTTTCGATCTTGCCGTCCATCAGGGCGGCAACGCCCACGGCGCCGGCCGGCTCCACCACCATCTTGGCGCGTTCCAGCAGGAAGATCAGTGCCCGGGCGAGGGAATCCTCGCTGACCGTCACGACGTCGTCCACGAGCTCCCGGATGATGCTGAACGGCAGCTGTCCCGGACGGCCCACGGCAATGCCGTCCGCCATGGTGGAGACCTTTTTCAACGGCACCAGGGCATCGGCGGCGAGCGAGGGCGGGTAGGCAGCGGCGTTTTCGGCCTGGACGCCGATGATCCGGATGTCCCGGCCCAGCTCCCGGGCCCTCGCCTTCACGGCCACGGCCACGCCGGCGAGCAACCCTCCGCCGCCCACGCCCATCAGGATGGTGTCCACGTTGGGGATCTGTTCCAGGATTTCCAGCCCCACCGTGCCCTGTCCGGCCACCACGTCCACGTTGTCGAAGGGGTGGACAAACACGGCCCCGGTCTCATCGGCGTAGCGCTGGGCCTCGGCGAGTGCTTCGTCCACGTTGTGCCCGTGCAGGACCACTTCGGCGCCGTGGCTGCGGGTGGCTGCCAGCTTGGGCAGTGCCACGCCCAGCGGCATGTAGATGCGCGCCTTGATGCCCAGGCTCTTTGCTGCGACCGCGACGCCCTGGGCGTGGTTTCCCGCCGAAGCAGCCACCACGCCGCGTTTCTTCTCGTCGGCGGACAGTTTGGCCATGCGGACGTAGGCGCCACGGACCTTGAAGGAGCCGGCACGCTGGAGGTTTTCGCACTTGAAGAAGACTTCGCCGCCCACCATGCTGCCCAACGCCCGGGACGTTTCCACCGGAGTTTTCGTAATAATCCCCTCAAGCAGCTTCTGCGCCTCCAGGACATTGTCCAACGTGACGGGCAGGCTATTGAGGGTTTTCACGAACTAGTCTCCTTTGGGAAATTCGGCTGGGGCGTCCGGGCCGGAATGTCCGGCGGGAGTTCCCGTTGACTGTGCGGCGCCCTTGCCGCGGCCCGGATTCGCACCGGGAAGGTAGACATCCTTGAAGGTGTTGTCTTCGCTGGTTCCGGAGTCCCCGGTTACACCCGGGCCATCCGCCACCAGCACACCTTCATGTTCCCACGTTCTGGCAGCAATATATCGAATCGCCGAGTTTGCTACGGCAAGGATAGGCACCGAGAAGAGCGCGCCGGGGATGCCGGCGAGGTAGGAACCGGCCGCCACGGACAGGATCACGGCCACCGGGTGCAGGGCCACCGCCTTGCCCATCACCAGCGGCTGCAGGATGTGGCTTTCCAGCTGCTGGACCAGCAACACGATTCCCAGCATGATCAGCGCGTTGACCCAGCCGTTGGCCACCAGGGCAAGGAGCACGGCTACGGCGCCGGTGACCAGGGCGCCAACAATGGGAATGAACGAACCCATAAAGACCAGGACACCCAGCGGAAGCGCCAGCGGAACACCGATGATGGCGGCGCCCACGCCAATTCCCACAGCGTCCACAAAAGCCACGAACATCTGGATGCGGGCGTAGCTGACCATGGACGCCCAGCCCTTTCGGCCTGCACCGAACGTGGCGGCGCGGGCTTTCCTCGGAAGCAGCCGGACCAGGAAGGCCCAGATCCGGTCACCCTCGAGGAGGAAGAAAATCAGGACAAACAACGCAAGGATGAGTCCCGCGGCAAAATGGCCTGCGGTGCTTCCGAAGGAGAGGGCACCGCTCAGGATGCTGCTGCTGTTGTTCTGCAGCGCATCCGAGGCTTCCTTCAGATACTGGTCGATCTGGGCCGCCGTCAGGTGAAGCGGCCCGTCCGCCAGCCAGCCCTGGATCTGCTGGATTCCGATCAGAGCCTCGCTCCATAGTTCGCTGAAGCCGTTGACCAGCTGCCGGCCCACGAGCGCAAGGGAACCGCCGATCAGGCCGATGAAGCCCAGCACGGTGATGGCCACCGCACCGCCGTTGGGCACTCGCCGGGCCTTGAGCCAGCGTGTGATGGGACTCAGCAGGCCGGCCAGCAAAGCGGCCACCATCACGGGGATGATCAGGAAGCTGATCTTGCTCAGCAGCCAGATCAGCGCAGCAACAACGAGCAGGATCAACCCCAGCCGCCAGGCCCAGGAGGCGGCGATCCGCACGCCGTAGGGAATGTCCTGATCCAGTTCGCGGTCAGTGACCACCCGCAACGGGGCCGCGGTGGCGGCGGGACCGGTCGCGGCGTCGGTGCTACTGGTCGGTGCGGCGTCCTCAGCTGGCGTCATAGCCTAATACTTCCCCAGCAGCGCTCCGATGGGAAACTGCTGAGGGCTACAGCGCGGCGCTGATGCCCCAGGTCATGGTGAACTGCTCCCCTGCCGGCAGCCAGCGCAGGCCGTCGCCGCTGTTGAACGCATTGGCCGGGCCGGTCATGGGTTCGATGGCAACGGCTTTTGCCCTCCCGGGGAACTGGTCCGTGACGAAGACGTGGACGTAGGCGCAGCTCTCGTCCTGCCAGAGGCTCACGCTGCGGCCGTCGGATGCCTGCAGCGTTTGGCGGGCCACGCCGCCGTGGAACTCCAGGTCTGTGTAGGCGACGTCGATATCCAGTTCGGCCACGGTTAGTCCGCCCCGCAGGTCCGTGTCACCGCTGACCGGCTCCGAGCTGCGGGGTATGAGCCTGTCATCCGCCACGAGCCGGCGCCCGGCGCCAACTGTCAGTACCAGCTCCCCGGCAGGGACATCCCCCAGCCTGAGGTAGGGGTGGGATCCCAGGACGAAGGGTGCGGATGCCTGGGAATCGTTGAGCAGGGTCTGGCGGACAACAAGCCCAAGGTCCTCGGCCAGGGCGTACTGGACGCGGTGCCGCACCAGGAACGGGTAGCCGTGCTGCGGGAAGATCGGCGCCTCCAGGGTCACCGAAAACTCGGATTCATCCACCAGTTCGTAGGAGGCGTTCCGGAGCAGGCCGTGGCTGGCGTTGTTGCGCGAAACCTCGGTGATGTCCAACTGCTGCTTCTTGCCGTCCAGGTACCAGACGCCGTCCTCGACCCGGTTGGCCCAGGGAGCCAGCGTGATTCCGGTGGCTCCCGGCGGGATGTCCCCGTCCCCGTACGTTTCCGTCAGCTGGACGCCGTCGCGGGAATACAGCCGCAGGCCAGCGGCCAGCTCGGTGACAACGGCCAGGGCATCGCCGCGGCGGAGCTCAAACTGCCGGCCGGAGGCGTAGCGGCGCGGCGCGCCCTCGCCAGCGCCGGAGGCAGAGGTGGTGCCGGCGGCCGCGGTGGTGCCGGCGGCTGCGGTGGTGCCGGCGGCTGCGGTGGTGCCGGCGGCTGCGGTGCCGCCCTGGCCGGAATGAGGTGCGCTCGGAGTCATGGGCACAACCGTACCTGTTCGGCCCCGCTGCCTCACCTGCCTTGGGGCGTCCCCACCCGTCTTGTTATCTTTTGTTCGAAACTATTCCTTTTTGATCGTTTTGTGGGAGAATTGAAGTGCCTGCTGCCACGCCTTACCCACGGCGGGCTCCGATGGCCGCCCGCTCGTAAAGGATTAGACGCATGACACACATCTCCAGCACCAACCTTGCCGACGGCCGGGAGCTGCTCTACTTCGACGACGCCACGGCGGATGCTGCCTCGGCTGACGATGCCGCGTTGGATAGTGCTTCGGCAGGAAAGAACACGCGCCGGCCGGAGGAACACCCCGACCTCCGCGAACTGCCGGCAAGGAGCGAGCCGGGCGAAGTCAGGTTTGACGCCCTCACCGGAGAATGGGTTGCGGTGGCTGCGCACCGCCAGGGCCGCACCCACCTTCCCCCGGCGGACCAGTGCCCCATCTGCCCCACCACGCCCGGCAACCCTTCCGAGATCCCTGCACCCGACTACGACGTCGTGGTGTTCGAGAACCGTTTCCCGTCGCTCGGGCCCGCGCTCGGACCGGTTCCCGGCAACGCCGGCTGGGGAACCACCGGCACGGCATTCGGCCGCTGCGAAGTGGTGTCCTTCACCCCCGAGCACACCGGGTCGTTCAGCGGGCTCAGCGAAGTCCGGGCCCGCACCGTCGTCGAGGCCTGGGCGCACCGCACGGGCGCATTGAACGAGCTGCCCGGCATCAAGCAGGTCTTCCCGTTCGAGAACCGCGGCGCGGACATCGGCGTGACGCTCCACCACCCGCACGGGCAGATCTACGCGTACCCGTACGTCACGCCCCGCGCAGCTGTGATGGGGGCGGCAGCCCGGAAGTTCTTCGACGATGCCGACGGCCGGCAGACGCTGACCGGCTCACTGCTGCGGTCCGAACGCGAAGACGGCAGCCGTATGGTCCTGGAAGGCGAGAACTTCAGCGCCTACGTTCCGTTCGCTGCGCGCTGGCCGTTGGAGGTCCATCTGGTCCCCCACCGCCAGGTGCCGGACCTCGCGGCGCTCAGCGGCGAAGAGAAGGACGAACTGGCGCACGTGTACCTGGACCTTCTCAAGCGGTTCGATGCGCTGTATCCGACGCCCACCCCCTACATCTCGGCCTGGCACCAGGCACCGCTCGATGACGTGCTGCGGCCGGCAGGCTACCTCCATCTCCAGCTGACGTCCCCGCGGAGGGCTGCGGATAAGCTCAAGTACCTGGCCGGCTCCGAAGCGGCCATGGGTGCTTTCATTAACGACACCACCCCGGAACTCGTGGCGGAGCGGCTGCGCACCGTCACAGTTCCCGCATCAGCCCTCAAGCCACTCCCGGAAGGCGCACACGCATGACCGCCCCACTCAGCAACGGCGACCTGAGCAGCAACGACCTCGAAGCACGGTTCCGGGATGCCTTCGGCACCGAGCCGGACGGCATCTGGCAGGCACCCGGGCGCGTCAACTTGATCGGCGAGCACACCGACTACAACGACGGCTTCGTGCTCCCCTTCGCCATCGACCGGACGGCACGGGTGGCTGTCCGGGTCCGCCCGGACTCGACACTCAGGCTGCTGTCCACCTACGGCGACCAGGGCATGACGACGGCGGACACCTCATCCCTGGCGGGCCCGCAGGCCAAGGGCTGGACCAAGTACCCCCTCGGCGTCATCTGGGCGCTCCAGGAGCGCGGCATCAACGTGCCCGGCCTGGACCTGCTGCTGGACTCCAACGTTCCCCTCGGCGCAGGGCTCTCCTCGTCCCACGCCATTGAGTGCGCCGTCATCTCAGCCCTCAACGAGCTGACCGGCGCTGGGCTGAAGGCAGAGGACATGGTGCTGGCCACCCAGCGTGCCGAGAACGACTTCGTGGGAGCCCCCACGGGCATCATGGACCAGTCCGCCTCACTGCGCGGCGCCAAGGGCCACGCCGTCTTCCTCGACTGCCGGGACCAGAGCGTCCGCCTCGTCCCGTTCGAGACCGAACCGGCCGGCCTTGTCCTGCTGGTGATCGACACCAAGGTTTCCCATTCACACGCCGACGGCGGCTATGCGTCGCGCCGGGATTCGTGCGAGCTCGGAGCCGAAGTGCTGGGCGTCAAGGCCCTCCGCGATGTTGGCGTCGAGGATTTGGACGAAGCCAGCGGCCTCCTGGATGAGGTCACGTTCCGCCGGGTCCGCCACGTGGTCACTGAAAACGACAGGGTCCTGCAGACCGTGGAACTCCTCGGTTCGGCCGGACCGGGCGCCATCGGTCCCCTCCTCGATGCCAGCCACCGTTCGATGCGGGACGACTTCGAGATTTCCTGCCCGGAACTGGACCTGGCGGTCGACACCTCCCGCGCCAGCGGCGCCATCGGGGCACGCATGACGGGCGGCGGTTTTGGCGGCGCGGCGATTGCCCTGACGCCGGTGGCCGCGGAGCAGCAGGTGCGCACCGCCGTCGAGCAGGCCTTTTCCCGCGCCGGGTACCGGAAGCCGGAGATCTTCACCGTTACCCCGGCGGCCGGGGCGATGCGGCTGGTGTAGCCCGGGCGTAGGCTGGGCGCATGTCAGAAGCAGTCATTGTTTCCACTGCCCGCAGCCCCATCGGACGCGCCTTCAAGGGGTCGTTGAAGGATGAACGGCCGGATGATCTTGCCGCCGCGATGGTGACGGCGGCCCTGGACAAGATCCCGTCCTTCGACCCCCGTGGAGAGACCGGCGCCGGCCTGGACGATCTCTATCTTGGCTGCGCCGAACCCAGCGGCGAAGCGGGTTCAAACATGGCCAGGGTGGTCACCATCCTGGCCGGACTGGACAACGTCCCAGGTGCAACAATCAACAGGTTCTGCGCCTCCAGCCTGCAGACCATCCGCATGGCGTTCCACGCCATCAAGGCGGGCGAGGGGGACGCGTTTGTGGCGGCCGGCGTCGAAGCTGTCTCCCGGTACCCCCACTGGACCGGGGCCGGGGAAACCGATGCGGGCACGCACAATCCGCTCTTCGACGCAGCCCGCCGCCGGACAGAGGCGCGGGCCGCGTCCAACACGCCCTGGACGGACCCGCGGCTCGGCGGCCGGATGCCCGACATCTACATTGCGATGGGACAGACCGCCGAGAACGTGGCCACCACCTACGGCATCAGCCGGGCCGAGCAGGATGAATGGGCGGTCCTCAGCCAGAACCGGGCAGAGGCGGCCATGGCCTCGGGATTCTATTCGCGCGAAATCACGCCGTACACGCGCCGCGACGGCACGGTGGTGGACCGGGACGACTCGCCCCGCGCCGGAGTCACGCTGGAAGGAGTGGCCGCGCTGCAGCCTGTCTTCCGCAGCGGGGGGACGGTAACCGCCGGGAACGCGTGCCCGCTGAACGACGGCGCCGCCGCGGTGGTGGTGATGAGCCATGACCGCGCCCGGGAACTCGGGCTGGAGCCGCTGGCTCGGATTGTGTCCACGGGCGTCAGCGCGCTCTCCCCCGAACTCATGGGCATGGGGCCGGTGGAGGCAACCCGCCGGACGTTGGCGAGGGCAGGCCTGGGCATCGGCGACATCGACCTTGTGGAACTCAACGAGGCGTTCGCCGTGCAGGTGGTGGCCAGCGCCCGTGAACTCGGCATCGACCACGGGCGGCTCAACGTCCACGGCGGGGCGATCGCCCTGGGGCATCCGTTCGGCATGACCGGCGCGCGCATGACCACAACGCTCCTCAACGGTCTCCGGGAGCGCGACGCAACGCTCGGCCTCGCCACCCTGTGCGTCGGCGGCGGCCAGGGCATGGCGGTTGTTTACGAGCGGCTCAGCTAAGCAGGACCGTTAACTGGAATGAGCCCCGCCGTGTGGCGGGGCCCATTCCAGTTACTGCACGAATCAATGCACGACGGCTGAAGGCACGACGGCGCGTGCCTGGCTAGCGCCCTAGTCGTCGCCGCGGAGGATCGCCAGCAGGCGGATGATCTCCACGTAGAGCCAGACCAGGGTCACGGTGAGGCCGAAGGCGGCGGTCCAGGAGAACCGCTCGGGTGCGCCGTTGCGGACGCCTTCTTCGATGCTGGTGAAGTCCATCACCAGGGAGAACGCAGCCAGGCCAATGGCCAGGACTCCGATAACGACGCCAATGATTCCGCTGCGCAGGCCGAACGGTTCCGTCGTCAGGCCGGTCACCATCATCACGAGGTTCACCACGGAGAACAGGGCGTACCCGACGAGGGCGATCATAAAGAACTTCATGGCCTTGGGCGTTGCACGGACCTTGCCGCTCTTGAACAGCAGCAGGGTCACCGCGAACACGGACAGCGTGCCGATGACGGCCTGCAGGCCCACGCCCGGGTACATGGTGTCCAGCACGCGGGTCAGGCCGCCAAGGAACAGTCCTTCCAGCCCGGCGTACGCCAGGATCAGCGCCGGCGAAGGCTGCTTCTTGAACGTGTTGACCATGGCCAGCACAAAGCCGCCCAGTGCGCCGACGATCATCAGCAGCGAGGCCAGCGACATGCCCACGAAGAGCGTCACCGCCGCGCCGGCAACCAGCACACCGAGGCAGGCGGCGGTCTTGATGATGACGTCGTCGAACGTCATCCGTCCGGTTTCGGCCGGACCGGCTGCCGGCTGGTTGTACATCTGCTGCAGCTGGTCATGGGTCATGTTCTGCTGCTGGGCCATCCAGCCGCCCTGCGCATCCATGACCTGGCCGGGGGCGCGTCCCGGAGCCTGGCCGTACGGGTTCTGCCCGTACGGGGCCTGGCCGTAGGGGTTCTGGCCGTACTGAGCCTGCGGAACAGGCGGTGCCTGGGTGGCTCCACGGAAATTCTTTCCGTTGAAGATCGGGTTTCCGCCAAGTGCCATTGCGGGTGTCCTCCAAATAAAGGGGGTGGGTGGTGATCCTTATAGTTCAAGGTATCAATTCCCACGCCCAAGAGGCAGGGATAGTTCCCCCGTCCCGCCAGCCGAAACGCAACCGTGACATGCGCTACTCCAGGCTGTGACGGATCCCACGGGCACGAAGTCGAAGTGACTGTTTAGGAATACTCAGAATCAACAAAAGTTTTCTTTAGCAGAACTGTATTGATTCGAAGGTTTGGCTTCACGGTTGTTATCCGATCGCTATCTTAGGCGCCCCTGCACGAGGCTCCATTGATGCCCGCTGGCTGTAACATAAGCCCAAGCAGGGTGACTGACATCACAAGGTATTCGGTTTAACTACCGCATATTTGGCGCCACGACTACGTCCCCCGCACCGTTCGCAGTGGTTGTAAAGGCGCAACCCAGTCCACCCCCATGTGGAGGTTTTCATTTTGAGAAGCACACCGAGAGGCCTGTCGCACAGACGGCGCGGCGGATTGCTGAAGACGATGGGGGCTGTATTTGCCGCCGTCGTGGCAATTCTCCTCGTCGTTGCCCCGGCATCGCAGGCCACCACTCCCTCACCGACACCATCCCCGTCGAACCAGCAGTTCCAGAACAGCATCAGCGGCTTCCTTCGGGACGATGCACGTGCACCTATCGCTGACGTGACGATCACCGCCAAGAGCGGCGATTTCACCGGGACCGCAAAATCAGGCGCCAACGGCTCGTGGACCATCGGAGTTCCGGTCCAGGGCACCTACGAAGTGGAACTCGACGAATCCACCCTCCCCGAAGGCATCAAGCTCGCCGACGGCCAGGAAAATCCACGAAAAGTCACGTTCAGCCAGACGTCCAACCTGTCAGTGATCTTCGCCTTCGGAAAAGGCATCGTGGTCCAGCAACAGGACTTCGGCCAGAACCTGCTCAACCGGCTCGTAGCAGGGCTTAGCTTCGGCCTGCTGCTGGCACTGGCCTCGGTCGGACTCTCGCTGATCTTCGGAACCACCGGCCTTACCAACTTTGCCCATGGCGAAATGGTGACGTTCGGGGCCGTGCTGGTCTTCGCCTTCAATGCCATGAGCCTGCCGTTCTGGCTGGCTGTGGTCCTTGCCCTGCTGGGCGGCGGCCTGTTCGGCTACGTCCAGGATGCCGGGCTGTGGAAGCCGCTGCGCCGCCGCGGGACCGGCCTGGTCCCCATGATGATCGTCAGCATCGGCCTCGCGCTGGCAGTCCGCTACGTCATTCAGTTCTACTTCGGCGGATCCACCCAGCAGCTGCCGTACGCCCAGAGCTCCGAAATCCAGATCGGGCCGGTGTCCATCTCGCCCAACAACCTGTGGTCCCTGGTCATCAGTGCCGTCGTGATCGCGCTGATCGGCTTCATCCTGCTCAAGACCCGCCTGGGCAAGGCCACCCGTGCAGTAGCCGACAACCCCGCCCTCGCGGCAGCGTCCGGCATCGACGTGGATAACGTGATCCGGATTGTCTGGGTGGCCGGCGGCATGCTCGCCTCCCTCGGTGGCATCCTCTGGGCCTACTACCGGCCCGGCGTCACGTTCGACATGGGCTCACAGATCCTGCTGCTTATCTTCGCGGGTGTGACCTTGGGCGGCCTCGGCACCGTTTTCGGTGCACTGATCGGATCCATCATCGTCGGCATCTTCGTGGAGCTGACCACCGTGTTCGGCCTAGCCGCCGACCTCAAATATGTGGGAGCACTGTTCATCATGATTGTTGTCCTCTTGTTCCGGCCGCAGGGCATCCTTGGCCGTCGCGAGCGCGTGGGTTAGGAGACAGCCATGGACTTGGGATTCATATTTTCCAGCGCTGCCGGTGAACTGTTCAGCCCGACGACGGCGGCGTACGCGCTTGCCGCCCTCGGCCTCGCCGTTCACTTCGGCTACTCGGGCCTGCTGAACTTCGGGCAGGCCGGCTTCATGGCCGTCGGCGCCTACGGCTTCGCCATCTCCACCCTGACGTTCGGCGTGCCGTTCTTCGTCGGCCTGCTGATCGCCGTGATCTGCTCGGCGATCTTCGCCCTGCTCCTGGGTATTCCGACCCTGCGCCTGCGTGCCGACTACCTTGCCATCGTGACCATCGCGGCGGCGGAAATCGTCCGCTACATCGTCACCACCAACCAGCTGACGTCCGTCACGGGATCGGCCAACGGCCTCGCCGCCTTCGAAGGCGGGTTCTATGCCATGAACCCGTTCCCGGAAGGTTCCTATTTCGGTATGAACAACAGGGACTTCTTTATCCGCGTTGTGGGCTGGGGGCTTGTGATCATCTGCTGCACCCTGGTGTGGCTCCTGATGCGGAGCCCGTGGGGACGCGTCCTCAAGGGCATCCGCGAAGACGAGAACGCCGTCCGCTCGCTGGGCAAGAACGTCTACGCCTACAAGATGCAGGCCCTTGTCATCGGCGGCGTGCTCGGCGCCCTCGCCGGCATGATCTTCACCCTTCCCCGAGGCGCAGTCCAGCCGGCCAACTACGGCACTGAACTGACGTTCTTCCTGTACACGTGCCTGCTGCTGGGCGGCCTCGGAACGGTACTCGGCCCCGTGGTCGGCGCCATGATCTTCTGGGTGGTGCTTTCGCTCACCCAGGGCATTCTCTACGGCCTGATTGAGTCCGGCGCCGTGACATGGCTGAACACGGTCCAGGCCGGGCAGCTGCGGTACATCCTGGTGGGTGTGGCCCTGATGCTGCTAATGATCTTCCGGCCCCAGGGCGTCTTCGGCAACAAGAAGGAGTTGGCGTTCGCATGAGTGAGCAACGCAATGTGCCAACAGCAAACGGCACGGGAAGCACCGGAAACTCCGGGACCACCGGGACCACCGGGACCACCGACAAGATTGACTACATGACGGACACCCGGCCGATCGCGGCCGGCGAGACAGCTCCCGGCTGCAAGAAGCGGGACCCGATCGTCGTCGCAGAAAACGTCACCCGCAGCTTCGGCGGCATCAACGCCGTCGACGTTGAATACCTGGAGATCCCTCGGCACAAAATCACGGCGCTGATCGGGCCGAACGGTGCCGGCAAGACCACCCTGTTCAACCTGCTGACCGGCTTTGACACGCCGAACTCCGGCAAGTGGCAGTTCGAAGGCAACAGCCTCGCGGGTGTCTCCCCCTACAAGGTGGCCCGGATGGGCATGGTCCGCACGTTCCAGCTGACCAAGGTGATGGGCAAGCTGACCGTCATGGAGAACATGCGGCTAGGCGGTTCGGAACAGCCCGGTGAACGGCTCTCCAAGGCACTGTTCAAGGGCATGTGGGGCGGACGGGAAAAGGAAATCACGGCACAGGCCAACGTCCTGCTGGAGAAGTTCAAACTGGACGCGAAGAAGGACGACTACGCGGCATCGTTGTCCGGCGGCCAGCGCAAGCTGCTCGAGATGGCGCGGTCGCTCATGGTCAGGCCCAAGCTTGTGATGCTGGACGAGCCCATGGCCGGCGTCAACCCGGCGCTGACCCAGTCCCTCCTGGACCACATCAAGAACCTCAAGGCCGAAGGCATGACCGTGCTCTTCGTCGAGCACGACATGAACATGGTGCGCCACATTGCCGACTGGGTTGTGGTGATGGCCGAGGGCAAGATCGTCGCCGAAGGTCCGCCTGTTGAGGTCATGAAAAACCCGGCCGTGATCGATGCCTACCTGGGCGCCCACCACGACGTGGACCTGGGCGACGCCGAAGGCATCAAGGAACTGGCCGCCGAGCTCGTGGCCGACGAAGAGTCCATCGTGGGCACCGAGAACGCCGGCATCATCGCCGTCGACGTCATTGCCCCCGAAACGGACGCTGACACGGTGACGCCCGACACCAGGAAGAAGGACACCGAATGAGCGCCACCAGTGCGGCCGCGGCCGCCACACCAGCCGCAGCGGATGAATCCGTCGTCAAGGTCACCAACCTGGTGGCGGGCTACATCCCCGGCGTGAACATCCTCAACGGCTGCAGCATCGAGGCCCGCAAGGGTGAACTGATCGGCATCATCGGACCCAACGGCGCCGGCAAGTCCACGCTCCTGAAGGCCATGTTTGGCCTGGTGAAAGTGCACTCGGGGTCAGTGGTGGTCCGGGGCCAGGACATCACCGGGCTCAAAGCCAACAAACTCGTGTCCAAGGGCGTGGGCTTCGTCCCGCAGAACAACAACGTGTTTGCCACGCTGACCATCGAGGAGAACATGCAGATGGGCATGTTCCAGCGGCCCAAGGATTTCGCCGAACGGTTCGACTTCGTCACCAGCCTCTTCCCCGAACTCGGCAAGCGCCGCGCCCAGCGGGCCGGCTCGCTCTCCGGCGGTGAACGCCAGATGGTGGCCATGGGACGAGCCCTGATGATGGAACCCGCCGTCCTGCTGCTCGATGAGCCGTCGGCCGGCCTCTCCCCCGTCAAGCAGGATGAAACCTTCCTGCGGGTCCACGAGATCAACCGGGCCGGTGTGTCAGTCATCATGGTGGAGCAGAACGCCCGCCGCTGCCTGCAGATCTGCGACCGCGCCTATGTGCTGGACCAGGGCAAGGACGCGTACACGGGCACCGGACGGGAACTCATGAAGGACCCCAAGGTGATCCAGCTATACCTCGGCACCCTGGCAGACGAGGTCTAAGCCCCGCCCCTCCGGGAGCCATTCCAGGAACCGCGCAAGGGCCGTCACCGTCCGGTGGCGGCCCTTCTGCGTGCCCCGCGGCGCGTCCCCCGCCCCCGGGCAACAGAAAGCCCCCGTCCGGCCGGACGGGGGCTTTCCTGCTATCCAGGGTGGGTCGGCTTTACAGCTTGCCGAATTCTTCCTTGGACGGCTTGTAGGTGTTGTCATCCTGGTACTCGTAGATGCCGATGTAGGCTTCCGTGGGGTCGCCAGCATCGGAGAAGGTCACCGGACCGGACTGGCCGTCGTAGTCGATGTCCTTGCCGTTGCGGAGCAGCGTCACGCAGGATGCGAAGTCGTTGCACTTCTCGCCGGCCTCAGAGACAGCTTTGAGCTGCTTGGCGATGTCGGTGCCCTTTGTGCTCTTCGCGGCCTCGGCTGCCAGTGCAATCAGGTTGACGGCATCGTAGGACTCGCCAGCGTAGCTGTAGTCCTTCAGGGCCGGGTCGATGGCCAGCAGCTTCTTCTTGAAGTCGTCCTTGGCGAACGTGCCCGGGATGGTGCCCTGGGCGCCCTTCAGGGTGCCCGCCTGGAAGTCCTTGCTGTAGTCCGACGTGTTGCCGTCCACCAGGAACATCTGGGTTGCCTTGATGCCCTTGCCGGTCATCAGGGGGACGATGCTCTTGGCCTGGTCGAAGGTGATCAGGGCAATCGCGTCAGGCTTGGCTGCAATGACCTTGTCCACCTGGCTGCTGAACTGCGAGTCGCCTTCGTTGAAGAGCTCCTCGGCAACGACCTTGCCGCCGGCGGCTTCGAACGCAGACTTGACGTTCTTTGCCAGGCCGGTGCCGTAGGCGTCGTTCAGGACGATCATGCCGACGGTCTGGGCACCACAGGTAGCCATGTAGTTGCCGAGCACCTTGCCCTGCAGCACATCCGAAGGTGCCGTGCGCCAGTAGAGGCCCTTGTCATCCCAGGTGGTGAAGTCAGGAGACGTGTTCGCAGGCGAGAACTGGATGACGCCGGCGCCCGTGATCTGGTTGATAACGGTTTTGGAAACGCCCGAGGAAGCAGCGCCGATAATGGCGCTGACGCCGCTGCCGAGCAGCGCGGTGGTGGACTGCGTGGCGATGTCCGTCTTGGTGTCACCGGAGTCGCGGTGGATCACCTCGACGGGCTTGCCCAGTACGCCGCCTGCGTCATTGACTTCCTTGATGCCAAGGTTGACACCCGCAATTTCGGGCGGCCCGAGGAACGCCAGCGACCCCGTTGTCGGCAGGAGCGATCCAATCTTGAGCGGTGTGTCGGTTGTGGTGGTTGAGGCCGGAACCGACCCGCCTGCGCCTGCTCCGGTAGTGGCACTGCCGGTAGCGCTCGGCGCCGGGCAGGCAATACCTGACGCTGCGGGAGTGGTTGAGCCTGTCGAACTCGGGGTGGACGAGCCGCCACAAGCCGTAGCCAGAAGGGCGACGCCGATGCTAAGCGCTGTCAGCTTAGCGACACGCGGCGCCGCCTGGGGGAGTGAAATCATAGAGAGTCTCCTCGATCGAAAGGTGCGAACGGCCTTTGATGCGAATTACCAGGTGTACCTGATTTAGATTCAAGCTAGTGCAATTTCCCCGCGAACATAAGTGACTATGGTCACATCCTTATAACAGTCGTTGCATATGGGAAATCACGGGGCATGGAGGAGAAAAGTAGTACCCCAGGTGGGACTCGAACCCACAACACGCGGATTTTAAGTCCGCTGCCTCTGCCAATTGGGCTACTGGGGCGCCCGGTCCATGGTATCCCGTCAGAGCCGCTCAAAGGGTGCGGCGTACCGGAACGTCCCGTGGATGCCACCTGGCCAGACGGCGAGCGGGAGCACCTGGAACGATTCTCCCCACTCGGCAGTCGGAGGGTCGATGCCCAGCGAGACCGACGGCACAAATCCGAAACGGGAGTAGTACTCGGGGCCGCCCAGCAGGGCGATGCCCCGCTCCCCCGCGGCGTTCGCGCGGGCCACGGTTTCCTGGATGAGGGCCGAACCGATGCCGTGCCGCTGCAACCGCGGCACCACGCCGATGGGGCCAAGTCCCAGCAGCTCCAGGTCCCCCACCCAGCCCCTGGTGCTGATCACGTGGCCCACCACTTCGCCGTCCTGTTCCGCAACGATGCTGAACTCGGGCAGGTACTCGTCACAGTCGAACAGCTGCTTCAGCAGCCCCACTTCCACCGGTTCGCCGTCCACGGGCAGCCCGGTTGCGGGCGAGACCGAGAAAGCCGCCGCCGTCAGCTCCAGGATCGCCGGCCGGTCCGCCGGCTGTTCGGTACGCAGGACGAGCGCGGGAGCGGGCGCCGTCTGGTCGGAGCTCCGGGCGGCCAGTTCATGCAGTATTTCCAGGGCGCGGTCGGCGTCGGCCACCGGGACCAGGAGATGGTCGTGATGGAACCCGGCGAGGACGTTGCAGCTGATGCGGGCCTCGGTAAGCGCCGCACTGACGGCGGCTGTCAGTCCGACGGCTTCAAGCGACGAATGCACCTGAAGCGTGATCCAGGCGGCAACGAAGTCGTAGCGAAGCTCCAGCCTGTCCGCTTCAGCCCGGGGCAGCACCACCGTGAGCCCTTCAGCTTCCCGGACGGCGGCTTCGATGCCCGGCACGAGCGGCCGGCCGTACGGCCACAGGACATAGACGTATTCCCCCTCGCGCAGCACGGGATGGATGGATGCCAGCAGGGTCCGGATGTCCTTTTCACCAGTCATTGAGCCATTAAACAACAGCGGCGGCCGTTCCCCGGGGGAACGGCCGCCGCTGACGGAGTCGCGCAGCTACTTGGTGTCAGCCGATACGGTCTGCTTCTGACCGCTGGTGCTGCCGGATTCGGCCGGCTTCTCAGCCGCCGGTGCGGCCGGAGCCGCAGCCGGCTTGGGAGCAGGAGTGGCGGCGGAGACGAAGGCTCCGCGCGGGTTCTCCAGGTCGATCAGCTGTGTGGTGTCGCGGCCAACAAAGAAGCTCAGGATCCAGTTGAAAATAACGCGGAACTTGCGCTCGAACGTAGGCATGGCCATGCCGTGGTACCCGCGGTGCGCCAGCCAGGCCAGCGGACCCTTGAGCCCGATGCGGCCCAGGAGGTTGATGTTGGCAACGCCCTTCCATTCGCCGAAGCCGGCAACGGCGCCCAGGTTCTTGTGCTTGTAGTCCTTGAGCTCCTTGTCCCAGCGGGAGGCCCACAGGTTCTTCGCGAGGCGCTTGGCCTGGCGAAGGGCGTGCTGCGCGTTGGGCACGCAGGTGCCGTCGGGCAGGCCGCTGCCGGTGAGGTCCGGAACGGCGGCGACATCGCCGGCGGCCCAGGCGTTCTCAACAATGCCTTCGTCGCCTGCGATGCGCAGGTCCGGAAGAACGCGGACGCGTCCGCGCGGCTCCAGCGGGAAGTCGGTGGAGCGGACCATCGGGTTCGCCTGCACACCGGCAGTCCAGACAAGGGTGTCCGCTTCGAATTCCTGGGCGGGGGTCTTGTCCGGAAGGTTGATGAGCTTCAGGGAGCCCTCGGCGTTGTCCAGCGAGGTGTTCAGCAGGACTTCGATGCCGCGGCTGCGCAGGTGCTCCACAACCCAGTCGGCCTGCTTGGCCGTGACCTCGGGCATGATGCGGCCCATGGCTTCAACCAGGACGAAGCGGACTTCCTCCTGCTTGACGCGGGGGTTGTTTTTGACCGCCGCACGGGCGAGGTCTTCCATCTCGGTGATGCACTCGATGCCGGCGAAGCCGCCGCCAACCACCACGAAGGTGAGGGCACGTGCGCGATCCGCGGGATCGGTGATGGTGGAACCGGCTTCAATCCGCTCGAGGACCTTGTTGCGCAGCGCAACGGCTTCCTCGATGGTCTTCAGGCCGATGCCCTTATCCGCCAGGCCCTTGATGGGGAACGTGCGGGTGATGGCGCCTGCGGCCAGGACGACGTCGAAGTAAGGAACCTCAAAGTTCGGTCCGCCGTCGGACGGGGCAACCACGGCGGTCCGGTTGGCATGGTCGATCGAGGTGACGCGGCCCTGGATAAGTTCCGTCTGCTTCAGGTGCTGACGGTGTGAGACGACAGCGTGGCGCGCCTCAATGTTTCCGCCGGCAACTTCCGGCAGGAAGGGCTGGTAGGTCATATAGGGCAGCGGATCAACGACGGTGACGATGCCACCGGCATTCGCGATCTTGTTCTGCAGTTTGAGGGCTACGTACAGGCCGACGTACCCGCCGCCGACGACGAGTACCCTGGGACGGTCCTGGAGCTGTGGGGTTGTTGCCATGACTCAAGAATACAGTAGTTTGTGAAAATCTTCACTAACTAAATCGTCGCCGTTACGTTCCGTTCGAGTCCACCTTGTCAAGGACTCCGGTCTCCGGCTCCTCGGGCACATTTCCGGGGTTCCTGGTGGCCCGCCGCAGCTGGAAGGCGGCGCCCCCGATGATGCCCACGAACAGCAGCCCGAAGCCGATGACCACCACGGCCGGCACGGCACTGTCCAGCTGGGACGGCGCCTCAGCCACCGGCACCGTGGCCACCGGCAGTGTGGGCGGCGCACTCGTGGGGCTGTCGCTGGGCTCAGCGGCGGGGGCGGTTGCGGCTGCCTCGCCCCGGCGGTGGATCCTGATCCAGTCGGCGACGGTGCCCAGCGGATTCACCTTCGTTTCGGGCACGTCCGCCTTTAGCGCAGCTTCCGCGTTCAGCACGCCGTACCCGTAGATGGGGTCCTTCCCCGGCGCCCCGGCATCCTTGGCCGTGGTGACAATCCTGTTGATGACCTGGCTGGCCGTCATCTCCGGCCATTTGGACCGGATCAGCGCCGCCACGCCGGACACAATCGGTGTGGCGCCGGACGTGCCGGCCCATTCCGCATAGCCGTCCCCGGGCATCCCGCCGATCAGGTTTTCGGCCGGTGCCGCCACGCCAATGCTGATGCCTTGGGAGGAGGAATCGATGCTGGCAGCACCCTCCCGGTTCAGGCCCGCCACAGTCAGGACGCCCGGGATGGTTGCCGGCGCTCCGACCTGGACGTTGCCGCCCACCCGGTTGCCCGCTGCGGCCACAATGACCACATCCTTTTGCTCGGCGTAGAGGAACGCTGCATCCCAGCTCTGCGGCCATTCGGGTGAGGTGCTGCCCAGCGAAATATTGATCACGCGCGCGCCGTTGTCCACGGCCCAGCGGACGGCCGCCGGAATCTGTTCCTGGTCCGTCTTCCCGCCGGGGTTCTGGGAACCAAGCCAGGTGGACACTGACAGGATCTGCGCTTCGGGAGCCACGCCCACGATTCCGTCGGGGCCCGGGGCCGGAGTGGCGCCGGGACTCGCCGTGGACTTCGGCGGCTGGTGTCCGCGGCCGGCCAGCATCGTAGCCACCAAGGTGCCGTGCTCGGGCTTCGAGCCGATGCTTTTCTGCCCGTCCGCGCTGCCCGCCCCGGAAGCATCGCTGCCGCCGACGACGGCACCCTTGAGGTCGGGGTGCTTGGCATCCACGCCGCTGTCGATGACGGCCACTTTGACGTTGGCGCCCTTGGACACTTCCCACGCCTTGGTGATGCCGGACTCGGCCAGCCAGTACTGCTTGTCCCGCCATGAATCGGCACGGGCTTCCGGTGCAGCGACCAGCGACGTCGCCAGGCCGCCTGTGGCCAAGGCAATTGCCGTCACGGCGGAGGCCATCCGGCCCCAGCGGGTTGTTGCTCTGGTCATTCGGGTCCAATCGGCTGTACGTGCGAAGTCATGAGCTGATGCCACGTCCTAGCTGATGCTCAGGGCAATTCCGTCGAGAATATCGTGTTCACTGGCGACAGCCGAAGTGATCCTTCCCTCCGTTACCTCGGCGAGGCGTTCCAAAACGCGCCGCCAGACCAGTCCGCCGGCACCGATGACGTCTACCCGGCCCGGATGCATGTAGGGAAGTCCGGCCCGTTCGGCTTTGGTCATCCCGAGCAGATCCGTGCACGCCTCGCCAAAGGTCTTCAGCGGAAGCTCCGCGCCGTGGATCGCCGCAGGCGAGTATTCCGGCAGCCGGAGCGCGTGGGCCGTTATCGTGGTGACGGACCCCGCCACGCCGACGACGACGGTGGTGCGGTCCAGCGGAACGGCCAGTCCCGCCTCGCTGATGGCGGCGTCGACGTCGGCCTCCGCGGCAGTAACCTGCTCCGGAGACGGCGGGTCGTTGCGGAGATGGCGTTCGGTCATCCGGACGCAGCCGACGTCAACGGACTTGGCGGCGATGACGCCGTTGGCGTCGCCGAGCACGAATTCGGTGCTTCCCCCGCCGAGATCCACCACGAGCACGGGATCGGTGCCGCGGGACGGAAGAACGCTGCTGGCACCGGCGAAGGACAGGGCGGCTTCTTCGTCGCCGGTAATCACTTCAGGTTCCACGCCGAGGATTTCGCGGATGCCGTCCACGAATACCTTCCGGTTGCTGGCGTCGCGCGTGGCCGACGTGGCAACGAAACGGACCTTTCCAGCCCCATGCTCGCGGATCAGCGCGGCGTAGTCGGTCGTGGCGGCGAAGGTCCGGTCCAGGGCTTCCTGGGCCAGTTCTCCGGTTGCGTCCACGCCCTGGCCCAACCGGACCACACGCATTTCGCGGACGACGTCCGTCAGCTTCGGGCTGCTCCCGTTCCCGGCCACGTCGGCGATCAGGAGCCGGATGGAATTGGTTCCGCAGTCGATGGCGGCAACTCGGGTCACTGGGCGGCCTCCGTGGAGTCGGTTTTCTCGTCAGCGTGATTCTCTTCAGCGTGCTTCTGCGTGTTGCGCACGGGTGCCGGACGGCCCACGATCTCGGGCAGGCCCTGCGGCCCGTGCCGGCTGAGGTCCTGCGAGGGCGCTTCTCCGCCGGTGTCCCACGCACCGTCGCAGTAGCAACGGTCCGCCGTCCACCATTCACTGATGGCTTCGAGGGCTTCATCGCCCAGCGGATTGACACCGGGACCGGCAGCAAGGGAATGGCCCACCAGGACGTGAAGGCACTTGACGCGGGTGGGCATGCCGCCGGCAGAGATCCTGTCAATCTCGGGCACGGCGCCAATGCCGGACCGCTCCCCGATCTCCGCACGCGAAACCAGATATGCATCGTGGGCGGCGCGGTAGCTCGCTGCGAGTCCGGAGTCTTCGGCCAGGCGTTCGTTCATCCGGTTCATCAGGCCGGCGGCCTCAAGGCGCGACACGGCGGAGGTGATGACCGGGTGGGTCAGGTAGAACGTGGTGGGGAACGGGGTTCCGTTGCTGAGCCGGGGGGACGTCGCCGCGACGAGGGGGTTGCCGCAGACACAGCGGGCGGGGATTTCGACGACGTCGCGCACTGGACGCCCCAACTGGCGGCTCAGGACGTCGAGGTCGCGGGCGGAGGGGTGGCTGTACCCGGGCACGGTCGGGGCCTCGTTTTTTGCGGGGTGTCCGCCCGGGGCGTTGTCGCCTACTGCATGCTGGTCCACTGGCGCGGCCGCCTTCCTGCCCTTGGAGGCTGACCCGTGGGAAAGCCGGCGGAGGGCACCGCCTCTAGTCTGTTGCCGAGCGCCTGATGGACTCCCAAAGCGAGTCCACCCATGGCAGGTTGGCCGGGTCCTGGGCTGATCCTGTGCCGCCCTGGCCACTGGCGGTCCCGGCCGGCAGATCGCTGCCAAACACCCAGTAGCCGGTCTCTCCCGGCATAACCATGTTAATGCGGTCGCGGGCCTGCTGTTTCACGTAGTTCGGGTCCTGCCACCTGGATACCTGGAGTTTCAGCCCCTCCTGCTCCGCCTGACGGGCGGCGATATCCGCCTCCAGCGCCGCGATCTCCGCCCTTTTGTCGATGAAGATCTTGACGGTGGGGGCCAGCATGATGGTGATGGCAATCATGACGACGGCCAGCGCCAGCATCCGGCCGGAAAAGGCCTTGGCGGGCACCGGATCCTGGTTATCCCCCCCGTGCCTGGCGTCACTCCCCGAGGATTGGCCGGGCTGCTTGTTGCCGTCCGGGCTGCCGGCAGGCCGGCGGGCCGCCTGTTTGCCGGCGGCAACCCCGGCCTTGACCGACGCCCCCAGCCGTCCGGCGGTGGTGGACTTTCCTTGCGCAGCGGGTGCCCGCCCAGCGGGTGTATCCGCGGCGGGCGTTTTCGCTTCCCCGGCCGCGGGCAGGTGCCGCGTCGCGCCGAAATCGGCGCGGATGACGTCAGCGCCGTCGTCGGCGTCCTTTGACTGACGCGCCGCGGGCGTAGCCCGGGGAACCTTGGGACGGCGGGTGGCCATGACACTCCTTCAAAAGCGGACCACAAACAAAAACCGGTGGCCATGGTCTTTCAACCATAGCCACCGGTCAGCTGTTTTTTTGGATGCTAGCCCTTGAAACGCGGGAAAGCGCTGCGTCCGGCGTAGCGTGCGGCGTCGTCGAGTTCCTCTTCGATGCGCAGCAGCTGGTTGTACTTCGCGACGCGCTCGGAGCGGGCCGGGGCACCGGTCTTGATCTGTCCCGCGTTGGTGGCAACGGAGATGTCAGCAATGGTGGTGTCCTCGGTTTCGCCGGAGCGGTGCGAGGTGATGGTGGTGTAACCGGCACGCTGGGCCAGTGACACTGCGTCCAGGGTCTCGGTCAGGGAACCGATCTGGTTGACCTTGACGAGCAGCGAGTTCGCGGTCTTGGTGTCGATGCCGCGCTGCAGGATGGCCGGGTTGGTGACGAAGAGGTCATCGCCCACGAGCTGGACCTTGTCGCCGATGGTGTCGGTGAGGGTCTTCCAGCCTTCCCAGTCGTTCTCGTCCAGCGGGTCCTCGATGGAAACCAGCGGGTAGTCGGCCACGAGCTCGGCGTAGTAGGCGCTCATCTCGGTGGCGGAAAGTGCCTTGCCCTCGAACTGGTAGGCGCCGTCCTTGAAGAACTCGGAGGAGGCGACGTCCAGGGCCAGGGCGATGTCCTTGCCCGGAGTGTAGCCGGCGTTCTTGATGGCTTCCTGGATCAGGTCCAGCGCGGCACGGTTGGACGGCAGGTTCGGCGCGAAACCGCCCTCGTCGCCCAGGCCGGTGGAGAGGCCCTTGGCCTGCAGGACGGACTTGAGGTTGTGGTAGACCTCGACGCCCCAGCGCAGGCCCTCGGAGAAGGTTTCGGCGCCGATCGGGACGATCATGAATTCCTGGATGTCCACGTCGGAGTCGGCGTGCGAGCCGCCGTTGAGGATGTTCATCAGCGGAACGGGCAGGACGTGCGCGTTGGGGCCGCCCAGGTACTTGTACAGCGGCAGGTCAGCGGATGCTGCGGCGGCGTTGGCCACGGCCAGGGAAACACCCAGGATGGCGTTGGCGCCGAGCTTGCCCTTGTTGGGGGTGCCGTCCAGGTCAATCATGGCCTGGTCGATGCTGCGCTGGTCCGTGGCGTCGAAACCGGTCAGTGCCGGCGCGATCTGGTCGATGACGGCGTCGACGGCCTTCTGGACGCCCTTGCCAAGGTAGCGGCCCTTGTCTCCATCGCGGAGTTCCACGGCCTCGTGTTCGCCGGTGGAGGCGCCGGAGGGCACTGCTGCGCGGCCGATCTGGCCATCGGAAAGCAGGACTTCAACTTCTACGGTCGGGTTGCCACGGGAATCGAGGATCTCGCGGGCGTGAATGGCATCGATAAGCGCCATGAATATGCTCCTTATGGTGAAGCGATTTACTGGGAAACTAGCGGAAAAACTCGACGTCCTCGTCAGGGACTAGCGTAGTCGAGAGTGTTGCAGGTTACGGAAACCTATCCAGCACCCGGACGTCATGATCCCGTCCGGTGCGTGGAAGGGTGAAGGGGGCGGCGGCTGTCCTGATACCGCCGGACTGCCCCGCGGAGGGCGCGTTCGGCGTCGAAACCCCTGGTCCGGGCGGCGGACACGACGGCGAGCAGCAGCTCGCCGAGCTGCTCCTCGGAGTCCAGGTTCCTGACAAAGTCAGCTGCCGCGGTGAGAGGCGGGGCCGGCGTGACGCCCGCCCTCGCCGCCCGGTCCAGTGACTTCTGGGCCCGGGCCAGGGCCGGAAGGCCCTGCGGAATTCCCTCGAAAGGATCACCGCGTTCCGGCTTCTCGGCCCGCTTGATGGAGTCCCACGTGCGGACAATTTCCTCCACACTGGCCGGGAAAGTGTCCTGGAGCGAACCGTCGGGCCGGAACACGTGCGGGTTCCGGCGGATCATCTTGGCGCTGAGGCCACGGACGACGTCGTCGAAACCGAAAGTGCCGCGTTCCTCGGCAAGGCGGGCGTGGAGGACCACCTGGAGCAGGACGTCGCCCAGCTCCCCCCGGAGCTCTGCCTCGTCGGCGCCGGTTTCGATTGTTTCGGCTACTTCAAAGGCCTCCTCGAGGAGGTACTCCACCAGTGATTCGTGGGTCAGCGCCCCCATCCAGGGGCAGTGCTCCCGGAGGGCGGCGATCACGGCAACCAGGGAGGCCACCGGGACGGAATCGTCCTTAGGCAAGATTGGCGTAGGCGTCGTTGATGTACTCAACGAGTGCTTCCTTTTCCTCCAGCGGCAGGAAAGCGGCCTCGGCGGCGTTGAGGGTCAGCTCAAGGATGTCGTCGAGGTCGTAGTCGAACGTCTCCACCAGCAGTTCGAACTCATCGGTGAGGGTCACGCCGCTCATCAGTCGGTTATCGGTGTTGATGGTGACGTTGAAGCCGAGCTGGTACAGCATGTCCAGCGGGTGGCTTTCGATGCCTTCGCCGAACCCGGCGATGGCACCGGTCTGCAGGTTGGAGGACGGGCAGATTTCCAGGGCGATGCCGCGGTCGCGGATCCAGCTGGAGAGCTCGCCGAGGGTGACCATCCCGATGTTGGCGTCGGCTTCATCGCTCTCTGCGTCAGCGTCCTCGTCGTCGAACTCAACGGTGATGTCCTCGGCGATGCGCACGCCGTGGCCGAGGCGCAGGGCACGGCCGTCAACGAGGGCGGACTGGATGCTTTCCAGGCCTGCTGCCTCGCCGGCGTGGACCGTGGCGGGGAAATTGTGCTGGGCGAGGTATGTGAATGCATCACGGAAGCGGGACGGCAGGAACCCGTCCTCTGCGCCGGCGATGTCGAAGCCCACGGCCCCGTTGTTGCGGTGGCGGACGGCCAGTTCGGCAATTTCCTGGCCGCGGTCGGCGTGGCGCATGGCGGTGATGAGCTGGCCCACCTGGATGTCCCGGCCGGTTTCGGCGACGGCTTCCACGCCGGCGTCGAGCCCTTCCTGGATGGCCTCGACCACTTCATCCAGCGTCAGGCCCTTCTGCAGGTGCTGCTCCGGTGCCCAGCGGACTTCGCCGTACACGACGCCGTCGTCGGCAAGGTCTTCCACGAATTCCTTGGCCACCCGGAAGAGGCCCTCTTTGGTCTGCATCACGGCGATGGTGTGGTCGAAGGTTTCGAGGTAGCGGACCAGGGAGCCGGAGTCTGCGGATTCGCGGAACCATTCCCCCAGCGCCACCGGATCGGTGGAAGGCAGCGTGTGCCCCACGGCTTCCGCAAGTTCGATGATGGTGGCCGGGCGCAGGCCGCCGTCCAGGTGGTCGTGCAGGGATACCTTGGGGAGGCTCTTGAGGTCAAAGTCGATGGCAGGGGCAGCGTCAAGAATAGGCTCAGTCACGTACCAACCTTAGGGTCGGACGGCGTCCGGCGCCACCCGGAAAGCGGCAGCTTTGGCGGAGGCGCCGGTTCAGCGGCGCGTTTCCACATCGACGACGGCGGGAACGGCCAACGGCGCGACCTCCACCACCGCCTCCCGCTCGGCACGCGCATCCTGTTCTGCCGCTGATTCCTTGCTGGATTCCTGGCCGGATGCCACATGATCGTGGCGGCCCAGACGCTTGTGCCACCAGCGAAGCAGGTGGTCGATGATGACGCCGAGGATGATGGCGAACACCACGGCAATGCCGGCCCCGAGCAGCGGGTTGTCATGCAGCAGCGGGAAGGAGCTGGCCAGCAGGCCGATCCCGATCGAGTAACCGACCCACGTGACGCAGGCAAAGGCATCGAGGACGAAGAACCTGCGGTGCGGGAACGCGGTGGTGCCGGCAACGTAGTTGACCGCCACACGGCCCCAGGGGATGTACCGGGCTGTGAAGATCAGGACGGCGCCGCGCTTCTCCAGCTCGTAGTGGGCCCAGGCAAAGACCTTCTGAACCTTGGGCTTCCGCATCCAGCGCCAGCGTTCAAGCCCGATCTTCCGGCCGAGCATGTAGGCCATGTTGTCTCCGGCGATGGCACCCACCAGGGCGGTGGCGCCGAGGATCCAGAGGTTGGGTTCACCGCTTTGGCGTGAAAACGCCGACAGTGCCACGATGAGTGTTTCGCTGGGGACGACCATCGCAAAACCGTCCACAAAAAAGAACACCAGCAGGATGGGATAAATCCACCATTGGCCTGCGGCATGGAGCACTGCCTCATTGATAAATTCCACGCGGGGCCCTGCTCCTATAAAGTGACGGAAATCGCTATTTAGTGTCCCATGGCGGCGGCATAATCCGCTACGCTAAAGCCGCGAAAGCTCACCCGCCGTCATGTGTCTCCCGGCGGCGCCCAGGGCGGCCCGCGCAGCGGATCAGGGGCCCGCCGCTGTCCCCTCTGCGGGTTCCTCCGGCAGCCGGCCGCGGAGGCGGCTGATCAGGATGTCCACGATGATGCCGAGCAGAATCGCGCAGACGATGGCGATGGTGGCACCCAGCAGGTGGTTGTCTTCGAACCACTGCCCGAAAAACAGCCCGATGGATACTGAATACGAGGACCACAGGGCTGCGGACAATACCGTCAGGCCCACGAAACGCAGGTGCGCGAAATGGGTGGCACCGGCCGTCAGGTTGACGGCAACCCGTCCGATCGGAACAAAGCGGGCCACGAGCACCAGGGACGCCGGCCGTTTCCTCAGTTCATTCCCGGCCCAGTGGAAGGCGGTCTGCATTCGCGGCCCGCGCATCCACCGCCACCGGCGCGTACCCACCTTGCGGCCGATCAGGTAGGCGATGTTGTCGCCGCCGAACGCACCCAGCGCGGCCACGAGCATCAGCATCCACGGATTGGGGACGTCTGCGGTCGCTGCCACGGCCGCCAGGCCAACGACCACCGACTCGCTGGGGATCGGCGGGAAGAACCCGTCGATCACGCAGCAAGCCAGCACCAGGAAGAGTACCCAGGGCTGCCCCGCCGCCGCGAGAATGAAGTCGTTGATAGCCTGCACAGTTTCCTAACGGCCGGGGCCGCCCGTTTTCTCCCCGGCCGGTCTGCGGGCGGGCCGTGGCGCTCCCGAAGGGAGCCGGCCGGGGAGGGTCACGGGATCAGGCGATGCGGTCGATGATGAGCTTCTGCGCCGGCCGGGAGCCCTCCGGCGCAACTACAACAGCCCCTTCCAGGGCCTCCTTGGCGCGGCCGAATTTCTCCGGTGTGTCGGTCAGCAGCGTCATCAGGGGTTCTCCGGCACGGACCATGGCACCGGGCTTGGCGTGCAGCCTGACGCCTGCACCGGCCTGGACCTGGTCCTCCTTGCGGGCGCGGCCTGCACCCAGCCGCCAGGCGGCAACGCCCACCGCCAGGGCATCCAGCTCCACGAGGACACCGTCGGCCGGAGCGTAGATGACCTCGGATTCCCTGGCAACGGGCAGCTTGGCGCGGGGATCCCCGCCCTGCGCTTCGATCATGCGGTTCCACACATCCATGGCCCGGCCGTCCTTGAGCGCGGCGCGTGGATCCGCATCGTGGACTCCGGCGCAGGCCAGCATTTCCTCGGCCAGCCGGACCGTCAGTTCGACGACGTCTTCCGGGCCGCCGCCGGCCAGCACCTCCACTGATTCCTCCACCTCGATGGCGTTGCCGGCGGTGAGGCCCAGAGGCGTGTTCATGTTCGTCAGCAGCGCCACCGTGTTGACGCCGGCGTCATTGCCCAGGGCCACCATGGTCTCGGCCAGTTCCCGGGCGCGGGCCTCGTCCTTCATGAAGGCACCGCTTCCCACCTTGACGTCGAGGACCAGCGAGCCGGTGCCTTCGGCGATTTTCTTGCTCATGATGGACGACGCAATCAGCGGGATGGCTTCCACCGTTCCCGTGACGTCACGCAGGGCATAGAGCTTCTTGTCCGCGGGTGCCAGACCCGCACCGGCGGCGCAGATCACGGCTCCGACGTCCTGCAGCTGGGCCATCATTTCGTCGTTGCTCAGTGCCGCACGCCAACCCGGGATCGATTCCAGCTTGTCCAGGGTGCCGCCCGTGTGGCCGAGTCCGCGGCCGGAGAGCTGCGGAACGGCCACGCCGAAGACGGCTACCAGCGGTGCGAGCGGGAGCGTGATCTTATCCCCCACTCCCCCGGTGGAATGCTTGTCCGACGTCGGCTTCACGCCGCCGTCGGGACGCCGCAGGGCGGAGAAGTCCATCCGTTCACCGGAGGCGATCATCGCAGCGGTCCACCGCGAGATTTCCGCGCGGTCCATGCCGTTGAGCAGGATGGCCATGTTCAAGGCAGCCATCTGCTCGTCGGCAATGGCGCCCCGGGTGTAGGCGTCGATGGTCCAGTCGATCTGGGCCGGGCTCAGGACGCCCTTGTCCCGCTTGATGCGGATGATGTCGACGGCGTCGAACGCTTCAGTCTTGCTGTTGTTGGTCTTAGTACTCTGTGTCACCGGGGTTCCTCCAGGTGTTGGGGACCAAAGGCATCGGGTAGCACCTGGTCCATTGTCTTGATTCCCTGCGTGGTCATGAGTTCCATGTCGGGCGCCCGGAATTCGTACAGCAGCTGGCGGCAGCGCCCGCACGGCATCAGGATGTTGCCGCCGGCGTCCACGCAGTAGAAGGCGCGCAGCTGGCCGCCTCCGGTCATGTGCAGGTTGCCCACCAGGGCGCATTCGGCACAAAGGGTCAGGCCGTAGCTTGCGTTTTCCACGTTGCAGCCGCTGACGATCCGGCCGTCCGCGGTGAGGGCAGCCGCCCCCACCGCAAACTTCGAATACGGCGCGTACGCGTTCTTCATGGCGGAAACGGCGGCCGCTTCGAGCGCCGCCCAGTCCACCGTGTTGAGTTCCACCGCCGTCAACCCTTGACGTACGGTATGCCGCTGGCGGCCGGCGGCCTGGAGCGGCCCACGAGGCCGGCCACGGCAAGCACCGTCACCAGGTACGGAAGCATGGCCATGAACTGGCTCGGAACGGGCGTGCCGATAATGGTCACGATGCTCTGCAGGTTGTCCGCGAAGCCGAACAGCAGCGCGGCGAAGAAGGCACCGATCGGGTTCCAGCGGCCGAAGATCAGCGCGGCCAGGGCGATGAAGCCGCGTCCGCCTGAAATCTCCTTGGTGAAACTGTCGATGGCCACCAGGGTGAAGAAGGAACCGCCGATGCCTGCAACGGCGCCGCCGAGGGTGACGTTCCAGAAGCGGGTGGCGTTGACCTTGATGCCCATGGTGTCCGCGGCCTGGGGGTGTTCGCCGACGGCACGGACGCGCAGGCCCCATTTGGTCTTGAAGAGGCCGATCCACACCACGATGACCGCAATGTACATCAGGTATCCCACCACGGACTGCTTAAAGAGGATGGGGCCGATGATCGGAATCCCGGACAGCACCGGAACTTCAATGTTGTCCAGGCCCATCGGCGCATTGAACTGCGCCTTGTTGGCCTGCATGACCGTGCTGAACAGGAAGCCGGTGAGGCCGGACACCAGGACGTTGAGGACAACGCCCACAATGATCTGGTTTACCAGGTACTTGATGCTGAAGAGCGCCAGGACCATGGAGACGACGGCGCCCGCCACTGCTGCGGCCAGCAGGCCCAGGAACGGGTTCCTGGTCATGGTCGCCACCATGGCGGCCGTGAAAGCACCTCCGAGGAGCTGTCCCTCGATGGCTATGTTGACCACCCCGACGCGTTCACACAGGACCCCGGACAGGGAACCGAACACCAACGGCACGGCAAGGGTGACGGATCCGGCGATGAGGCCCGCGAGCGAAATGCTGGGCGTACGCGCTCCGCCTACCACCCAGATCAGGAAGGCCGCCACGAAGAGCACCGTGAAGGTGATGGGCAGCCAGGCCGGTGCCGCCTGGTCCTTCGTTTTGAGGAAGACCGCATACGCGGCGAGCCCCAGCAGAATCACGGAAAGGACGATGCCGCCGAGGAAAGCGGGCACCTCAAGGGCGGGGAGTTGGAAGAAATCACCGCCGGTGGAAATGCCGAACTCGGCGGTCTGGTTGGGTCCCATCAGGCCAAAGAACACGAAGGCCACGAGTGCCAGCAGCGCCAGCATTACGGGAGACTTCCACGTCACTGGCTTGGCCGAGACTCCCTGGGACTGGTTGGCGTCCTGCGGGATTCCGGGCCCACCTTTTCCGGGCAGGGGCGATGTTGCTGTTGCGCTCATGCTGCGCCTCCGGTGGTTGCTGCCTGCTCTGCGTTTTTGGCTTTCGCCGGCTTTCTGCGCCGCGGATTCAGCCCGAAGACAGCCCGCACCAGCGGCGGCGCCGCGATGAACAGGACGATCAGTGACTGGACCACGAGCACAATGTCGATCGGGGTTCCTGTCTGGATCTGCATCTGCACAGCCCCGGCGCGGAAGGCGCCGAACAGCAGACCGGCAGCCAAGGTGCCCCACGGCGTCGAGCGTCCCAGCAGCGCAACGGTGATGGCGTCGAAGCCGTAAGTGGCTGCCACGCCGTCGGTGAGGACCTTCTCCGTGCCCGCCACCTGGGCGACGCCTGACATGCCGGCGAGGGCGCCAGCGATGGCCATCACCAGGATGGTGGAACGGGATACGTTGATGCCTGCGGTCTGGGCTGCTTTGGGGTTTGCCCCCACGGCCCGGAATTCGAAGCCCACGGTGGACCGGTTGAGTATCCACCAGACCAGGACGGTTGCGGCGATGGCCAGGATGAAGCCGAGGTGCAGGCGGTACTGTGAGCCGAGGATCTGGGGGTAAACAGCTGTGGGATCCAGAATCGGAGAAATCGGGTTGGATTCGCCTGGCCGCTGGAAGGCCGGCGTGTTCAGCAGATACCCCAGGAAGTACAGAGCTACGTAGTTGAACATGATGGTCAGGATGACTTCGTGGGCGCCTGTCCGCGCTTTGAGTAGCCCCACCAGCCCGCCCCAGAGCGCGCCGCCCACGATGCCGGCCACGAGGACCAGAAGCAGGTGCAGTCCGACGGGGAGCTGCAGCGCGAAGCCCACCCAGGCGGCGAGGATGCCAGCCATGATGATCTGGCCTTGGGCACCGATGTTGAAGAGGCCCGCGCGGAATGCCAGGGCCACACCCAGGCCAGCCGTGATCAGGGGCGTCGCAATGGTGAGGGTCTCCATCAGCGGGGCGAACTGGACAGCCACGCTGGACGCCAGCGGGTTGAAGATCGCACCTTGGAACAAGGCAACGTAGGAGGCTGTGGCCGCGGTCCAGACGGCGGAGAGGAAATCGGTGGGCCGGGCAAACAGGTAGGTGGAGGTCGCGCCCACGCGCTCATCCGTGCTGGCAATCAGCAGGCCGCCGAAGATGAGTGCAAGCAGCACAGCCAACACGGAAACCATGCCGCTACCGGTGAAAATCCTCCTGGCCAAGGTTTCGGGGTCGCCCGGCAGCTTGCCGCTCTGGGCCGTCGCCGGAACCGCGGACGGTTCCATGGCTCCCCCGGCGGTATCCATGGCGACCACCGCGGCCGTCTCTTCGGCAGCGGAAGTGGCCTCATGGGGTTTGTCAGGATGCTGGTCTGCCGCGTGTTTGCGGGGATGCTTCTCAGACATGGTCGCCTCCTTCGGCGCTTGCGGTGGAAGTCCCCGGAGTCTCGGGCGTGCCGGCTTCGGGGCGCCCGCCGTCTGCGGGCAGCCTGCCTTCGTGCGAATTGTCCTTTGGTGCGGCGTCCTCCGGCGATATCCCTGCCATCATGAGGCCAAGGCCGTCCCTGCCGGTGCCCGCCGGGACGATACCCACCAGCTTGCCCTTGTAAACGACTGCAATCCGGTCGGCGAGTTCCATGACCTCGTCCAGTTCCGTGGACACGATCAGGACAGGCGTTCCGTGGTCGCGTTCAGCAACGATCCGCTTGTGCAGGAACTCGATCGAACCCACGTCAACTCCGCGGGTGGGCTGGGAGGCGATAAACAGCCGCAACGGCCGGGACAGTTCCCTGGCCATGACGACTTTCTGCTGGTTGCCGCCGGACAGCGTCCCCGCCGCCAACGACCCTGACTGGGTGCGGACGTCGAACTCGTCAATCCGCGTTTTCGCGTTCTCAAGCACCTTCGCCGGGCTCATGCTGATGCCCTTGGCGAACGGGGGCTGGTCGTACCGGTCCAGGATCAGGTTTTCGGCGATGGAGAACGTACCGATCAGTCCGTCCACCGAGCGGTCTTCCGGAACAAAGCCGACACCGGAGTTGAGGACGTCCTTGACGCTGCGGCCCAGGAGTTCCTCGCCGTCGAGCATGATCGAGCCGTGGACCCGTTCCTGTAGGCCAAGGATGGCCTCGGTCAGTTCCGTCTGCCCGTTTCCCTGGACCCCTGCCAGCGCCAGGATCTCGCCCCGCGCGATGTCGAAGCTGATGCCGTCAACAACGTGTTGGCCGCTCGGGGCAATAACAGTCAGGTCCTTGACCTGGAACGTGGTTTCCTGCGGCTTCGCCGGGGCCTTGTCCAGGGTCAGGTTCACTGCGCGGCCCACCATCATGGAGGCCAGCTCGGTGGTGGACGCGCCGGGATCCGCTGTGCCCACCACTTTGCCTCGGCGGATCACCGTGATGGTGTCGGAAACAGCCTTCACTTCGCGAAGTTTGTGCGAGATGAAGACGATCGAGGTGCCGTTGCTTTTCAGCTGGCGCATGATGTCCAGGAGCTCGTCGGTGTCCTGCGGTGTCAGCACGGCGGTGGGTTCATCGAGGATGAGCACCTTTGCGTCGCGGACCAGTGCCTTGATGATTTCCACACGCTGCTGGACGCCCACGGGGAGGTCCTCGATCAGGGCGTCGGGGTCGACGTCGAAACCGTATTTGTCGGAGATTTCCTTGATTTTGCGGCGGGTATCATCCAGGTTGAGGAAGCCGCCGGCTTTGGTGGTTTCTGCGCCGAGCGCCACATTCTCCGCGACGGTGAACACGGGAACCAGCATGAAGTGCTGGTGCACCATGCCGATGCCCGCAGCCATGGCGTCGCCCGGTCCGCGGAAGGTGACGGCCTTGCCATCCACCAGGATTTCGCCCTCACTGGGCTCGTAGAGTCCGTACAGGACATTCATCAGCGTGGACTTGCCAGCGCCGTTTTCACCAAGCAGGCAATGAATTTGCCCGGGTTCAACCACAACGTCGATGTGATCGTTGGCGAGCAGGGCGCCGAAACGTTTAGTGATCCCTCTGAGTTCAAGTTTCAAAACTCTGACCAATCTCGAAGCGTCCGGTGAATCCCACCGGACGGGATATATGGCTGCAGCACCAGCCTAGTGCGTGCAGTCCTGTGTGGGCGGTCCGCCGGACAGCGACTCCAACAAAAAGCGCCACCGCCCGGCCAGTCGTTGACCATCCGGGGGTGGCGCTTCAAAGGGTGGCTAGGACTTGGCCGGGCTGGCCGCAGACTCGACGTTCAGCTTGCCGTCGATGATGTCCTTCTTGAGCTGGTCGAGCTCGGACTTCAGCTCGGCAGGGACCTCATCCTCGAAATTGTGGAACGGTGCCAGCTGGACGCCGTCGTTCGCCAAGGTGCCTACGTAGGGCGTGTTGGTGAACTTGCCTTCCTTGTCATCCTTAACCACGGTTTCAACGGCTTCGCCCATCAGCTTCATGACCGAGGAAAGCATGATGTCCTTGTACTCCGGTGCGGTTAGGAAGCCGTCGGAGTCAACCCAAATGAGCTTGACGTCCTTGCCTGCAGCCTTCGCCTCCATGAGGGCTGCGCCGGCGCCCTTGCCCACCGGCCCGGCTACGGGCAACACGATGTCAGCTCCCTGGTCTAGGAAGTTCTGCGTCAGCTGCTTGCCCTTGTCCTGCTTCTCGAAGTCGTTGGTGAAGCTGCCGTCCTGGCTGGCTTTGTCCCAGCCAAGGACCTTGACGTCCGTGCCCTTCTTCTCGTTGTAGTACTTCACGCCGTCGGCAAAACCATCCATGAAAATGGTCACGGAGGGAATTTTCCGGCCGCCGAACGTGGCCACGCTTCCCGTCTTGGTGGTGCCGGCTGCGAGGTACCCTGCCATGAACGCCGCCTGGGCGGTGTCGTAGACGATCGGCTTGACGTTGTCGATGGGCGGGTCGTAGGTTTCGTCGATGATGGCGAAGTGGCTCTCGGGGTTGGCCGCGGCCTGGGCCTTGGTAGCGTCAGCGAGGAGGTAACCAACCGTCAAGGTCAGGTCGCAGCCTGCGGTGACCATGGCGCGGAGGTTCGGCTCGAAGTCGTTGTTGGTCTTTGACTCGACCTGGTTTACCTTGATCCCGAGGTCCTTCTCAGCCTTCTTCAGGCCTTCGTAGGAGGACTGGTTGAACGACTGGTCGTCGAATCCGCCCGAGTCGGACACGATGCAGCCCGTGTAGTCGCTTGCGGTGGCACTAGCGGTGCTGCCGGCTTCCGGGGCAGCCCCGCAGCCGGTCAGCAGAAGAGCTGCCGCCCCGGCGGTGGCGACGCCGGTCATTGAACCGCGCTTGAGGGTTGCACGCAGTGAGTTCTTCAATTTTCCTCCAGGAACAAAGAGATAGGCGCTACGACGGGTGTTCAATGAGTGTCCGTTTCGAATGCTCCACACTGAAATTCTGTTTTCACTGATGGGTTCGCAGCACTGCGCCGAGGCGCACTGATGACAGTTACTGTAGTGGCCTGGAACACGTCCGGGTACCACAGGGGCACCCGGACGCGGAGATCGTTGAGAACTTGTTACCTACCGGTAGCAGGTACCGCAAGTCATGTCCATTTCCTAGAGCCGGACCAGCATCTTCCCGGTGTTGGCGCCGTCGAGGAGGTCCATGAAGGCCTGCGGGGCGTTTTCGAGGCCGTCCACCACCGTTTCGTCATAGCGGACGGTGCCGTCAGCCACCCAGGCGGACACAGCGCCCACGAACTCGGCCATGTGCTGCCAGTAGCCGCCGACCAGGAAGCCTTTGAGCGTGAGTTGCTTGCCGATGGCCAGCATGAGGTTCCGGGGAGCGGGAGTCGGTTCCGTCGAGTTGTACTGCGCAATGGCGCCGCACATGGCAACGCGGCCGCCGACCGTGAGCGCGGACAGCGCCGCCTCCAGGTGTTCACCGCCGACGTTGTCGAAGTACACGTCAATCCCGCGTTCCCCGGCAGCCGCCGCGAGCTGCGCGGCCACCGGGCCGTCGTTGTAGTTGAACGCGGCGTCGAAGCCGAGCTCCAGCAGGCGGGCCACCTTTTCCGGGGATCCTGCACTGCCGATCACCTTGGAAGCGCCCATCGCCTTGGCGATCTGTCCCACGAGCGACCCGACGGCTCCAGCTGCCCCGGAAACGAAGACCACTTCTCCGGGCTTGAATTCGGCGACTTTCAGGAGGCCGGCATACGCCGTCAGGCCCGTCATGCCCAGGGCGCCGAGGAACGCTGACGCCGGGGCCAGGTCGGTGCGCGCCAGGGACGTGGCCGCAGCGTCCACAACGGCGTATTCACGCCAGCCGAGGGAATGCACGACGACGTCTCCCACCTTGCGTTCATCCGACCGGGACGCGATCACCTCACCGACGGCGCCGCCGTCGAGCGCTGCATCCAGCGCAAACGGTGCCGAATACGACTTGACGTCGTTCATGCGGCCGCGCATGTAGGGATCGACGGAGATGAACTGGTTGCGGACCAGCACCTGGCCGTCCTGCAGTTCCGGGAGGTCGGATTCGGCCAGACGGAAGTTTTCCGGGACGGGCCGGCCGTGCGGGCGGGACGCCAGCTGGATTTCGCGGGTGGTGAGGGGAAGGGTTGCGGTGTTGGCGCTCATGCGGCCACCTCCAGGATCTTGATGTCTACGTTGATGTTGCCGCGGGTGGCATTTGAGTACGGGCAGATCTGGTGCGCTTTGGCCACGAGGGCCTCCGCCGTCGCCAGGTCCAGGGCGGGCAGGGCGATTTCGAGTTCAGCGGCCAGGCCGTAGCCCACGCCGCCCTCGAGTGCGCCGAAGTGGATCTTGGCTGCCACTGCGGAATCGGTGAGGTCGGCCTTTTCCTTCCGGCCCACCAGTCGCAGGGCGGAGTGGAAGCACGCGGCGTAGCCGGCTGCAAAGAGCTGTTCCGGGTTGGTGCCCTGGCCGTTGCCGCCCAGTTCCACCGGGCTGGCGAGGGTGACGTCCAGCTTGCCGTCTTGGGTGCGGGCGTTTCCGTCCCGTCCTTCGCCTGAGGCGAGGGCTTCAGCTGTGTAAAGAGTCTTCACGTGGTTCCGTTCTGTTGGGGGAAATCTGTTAGCGATAGGAGTGGAGGGCCGCGGTGAGCCTCGACAGGGTCTCCCGGAGCTGGTCCAGCTCGGCCGCGGACAAACCGGCGGCGTCTGCGAGCTGCTGCGGAATGGCGTTGGCCCGCGCGCTGAGCGCAGTACCGGAGTCCGTCAGGAAGACCTCCACCCGGCGCTCGTCCTCGGTGGAACGCCTGCGCTCCACCAGCCCCAGCGACTCGAGCCTCTTCAGCAGCGGGGACAGGGTGCCTGAGTCCAGGCCCAGCTCCTCCCCCAGCTCGCGGACACTGCGGGGCTGTTCCTCCCAGAGCACCAGCATGGCCAGGTACTGCGGATAGGTCAGGCCCAGCTGGTCCAGCATGGGCCGGTACACGGCAGTGGCTGCCTTCGACGCGGAATAGAGGGCGAAGCACACCTGCCGGTTCAGGCGGGGGGCGTTGAGTCTGGGAGCGTCGGTCATAAATAAAACGATATCGCACAATTAGATTGTGCACAACTCATCTGCACTTGGTGAGAGTGCGAACGGACACTTCCGGCCCCAGCAGAAGCGCGAACGTACAGTTGAGGCCCCGGGGTCGGGGCCTCAACTGTACGTTCGCGCTTTGAGGGTGGGCTTAGAGGTCGCGGATGGTGCGGAGTGCTGCCGCGGTCAGGACCTGGATGCCGTAGCCCAGTGCACGCTCGTCCAGGATGTAGTCGCCGCGGTGAAGGTCGTATTCCTCGCCGCCGGGCGTTTTGGTGCCCAGCCGCATCATGGCACCGGGCAGCTCGGCCAGGAACCAGGCGAAATCCTCCCCGCCCATGGACTGGGGCGTAAGCACTACGGCACTTTCGGCGATCTCGGCGCGGGCTGCTGCTTCGATGAGCGCGGTTTCATGCTCGGAGTTGACCACGGGCGGAACGCCGCGGGTGTGCTCCAGCCGGACGTCCACGTTGTAGGGCGCCGCCACCTGGTGGACCACTTCATCCAGGAGTTCGCCTGCGCTGTGCCAGGCGTCGCGGTCCAGGCACCGCATGGTCCCTGCCATGTAGCCCGTGCCGGGAATGGCGTTGGGTGCCGAGCCGGCCGAAATGTGCCCCCAGACGACGGAGACGCCGCTACGGACATCCACCCGGCGCGAGAGGACGGCCGGGACGTTGACGGCGATCTGCGCCAGCGCGAAGACGAGGTCCTCGGTCAGATGCGGCCGGGAGGTGTGGCCGCCGCGCCCGGAAAGCTCGATCCTGATGGTGTCCGAGGCCGACGTGATGGCCCCGATCCGGGTCCCGATCTTGCCCACGTCGATGCGCGGATCGCAGTGCAGTGCCAGGATGCGCGGCACGCCCTCGAGCACGCCCTGCTCGATGCAGGAATGCGCTCCGCCGGGCATGGTTTCCTCGGCGGGCTGGAAAATGATCCGGACCGTGCCGCCCAGCGGGGATTCCTGGTGCATGCGGTGCAGCACCAGCGCGATACCGAGCATGGTGGTGGTGTGGACATCGTGGCCGCAGGCATGGGTGACGCCGTGGTTCTTGGAGGCGAACGGCAGCCCAGTTTCCTCAATGATGGGAAGGGCGTCGATATCGCCGCGCAGTGCCGTGGCAATGGGACCTTCGCCGACGTCGACCGTGAGGCCCGTGCCTTCGAGCCGGCGGGGCTTGAGCCCTGCCGCTTCGAGCCGGTCTGCCAGCTTGTTCGTGGTCCGGAACTCCTTGAAGGACAGCTCCGGATGCGCATGGAGGTCACGGCGGAAATCGATCAGTTCCGGCAGCAGCGGCTCCAGCCACGGCCCCACGAGGGCGGTGGGCTCGGCTTCAGTAGTGTAATTGCGCACGAAACAACTCTAGCGAGGCTGCTCCGAATACCAGCATCAGTGTCGGAGGTTACGGATCCGGGAGCCGGCTCCCGTGCCTGAAAAGGCTCAGCCCAGGTGTTCCCGCACTGCCGGGAACACCTGGGCTGAGCCGAAGCTGGCGGCCGGTTTAGAGGACGTCGGTGTCGCCGCTGGCCTTGAGCGCGTCCACGGCGGCTTTGACCCGCTGGGAGTTCGCCATGGTGGTCACCAGCAGGGCATCCGGCGTGTCAACGATGACCACGTCCTTGATGCCGATCAGTGCAATAACGCGTTTGGTGTCCGTCACCACCACGCCGCTGGCGTTTTCGGTGAACACGCGGGCACCTTCGCCCAGGACGGTGACATCGTCCACCTCCCTGGCACTGTTGAGCCGGCCCACGGAGGCGAAGTCTCCGACGTCGTCCCAACGGAAAGCGCCAGGCACGACGGCGACGTCCCCGGCCGCCGCGGCGGGCTCCGCCACCGCATAGTCGATGGCGATCTTCGGAAGGGTGGGCCAGACGCGGGCCGTGACCTCGTCACGTTCATCCGTGTCCCAGGCCTGCGCGATCTCCGTGAGCCCCTTGAAGAGTTCCGGCTGGTTCTGCTCGAGGTGCTTCAGCATGAGCGACACCGGCGCGACGAACATACCCGCGTTCCAGACGTACTCTCCGCTGTCGACATACTGCTGGGCGACGTCCTCGCTGGGCTTTTCGACAAACTCCACCACGGCCTGCGCACTCGGGGCGTTCTCGACGGCCAGCTTCTGGCCCGCACGGATGTAGCCGAACCCGGTGGACGGGTGCGTGGGCTTGATGCCGATGGTGACGATCTTGCCGGACGCGGCCGTGTAGATGGCCTCACGCACGGCATCCTGGAAGAGGTCGTCCGGGCTGATCACCTGGTCCGCCGCGAAGGAACCCATGATGGTTTCCGGGTCCCGCTGGTACAGGATGGCCGCTGCGAGGCCGATGGCCGCGCCGGAGTCCTTGGGCTCGCTTTCCAGCACGAGGTTGGATTCCTCGATCTCGGGAAGCTGGCCGCACACCGCGCTCCGGTGGGCCACGCCGGTTACAACCAGCACGCCCTTACCGGCAAGCGGCTCCAGGCGGTCGTAAGTGGCCCGCAACAGCGTGCTGCCTGAACCGGTGAGGTCGTGTAGAAATTTCGGGGCTGCTGCACGTGACAGGGGCCAGAGGCGGGTCCCCACTCCGCCTGCAGGAATTACCGCAATAAAACGGTCCAGCGGTGAATTCCGGCTTGTCACTATGTCTGTAGTCATCACGGCCTACTTTAGCCGACCACCGCGCGGATACCGGCAGATGCTGCCCCTCCGCGCCCCCGCGGAGGCCACAATGTGGCGTTCGTCTCAAAAATGCGCAAAAACCGCACGGGGAGGCGTCACCTACAAGTTCCTGAATTGAATAAGCTGTGAGCGAAGCCTAGATTTAGGCTTGAGCTTACGAGTGCTCTCGCAGCAGGCGTTCCCCCCGCGTGGATCCCATGCCAGCGCCGCTGTGTTGCAGGGAGGTTTATTCAGTGCCGACAAAACCAGCTGGCACCTTGTACCGCGGCCGTGAAGGCATGTGGTCCTGGGTTGGACACCGCATTACAGGTGTAGTGATTTTTTTCTTCTTGTTGGTCCATGTACTGGACACCTCATTGGTGCGCGTGTCCCCAGAGGCATACACCGCCGTAATCGGCGCCTACAAGAACCCCCTGATGGCCCTGGGTGAAACGGGCCTCGTCGCAGCGATCGTTTTCCACGCCTTCAACGGCCTGCGGATCATCGCCGTCGACTTCTGGAAGAAGGGCGCAAAGTACCAGCGCCAGATGCTGTGGACGGTCCTCATCCTCTGGGTCATCGTCATGGTGGGCTTCTCCATCCGCCACCTTTCCCTCGCCTTTGGAGGTCACTAAGCCATGACTGCAACCATTCAGAGTCCCCGCAGCGGAAAAGACGGCGGGAAGCCGGGCGCAGGACTGATTGCCCCCAAATACCGCCGCAGCGCTGCCTCCAAGGGCAACTTCGAAATGGCGGCCTGGCTGTTCATGCGGCTTTCAGGCGTTGTCCTGGTGGTCCTGATCTTCGGGCACCTGTTCGTTAACCTCCTGGTGGGCCAAGGCATCCAGGCCATTGACTTCGGTTTCGTGGCCGGCAAGTGGGCCGATCCGTTCTGGCAGTTCTGGGACCTGGCCATGCTCTGGCTGGCCATGCTGCACGGCACCAACGGCGTCCGCACCATCATCAACGACTACGCCGAGAAGGATTCCACCCGCTTCTGGCTGAAGATCGTCCTCTACGCCGCAACAACCGTCATCATCATCCTCGGCACCTTGGTGATCTTCACCTTCAACCCGTGCCCGGTGGACGTCAACGGAATCCCGCTGCCCGGCGGCTTCTGCCCCGCAGCCTAGCGGCACCTTCCCTTCCCGGGGATCAGCTGTGCCCGCAAGCGCGGGTCAACGGTTTTACGGTGCGGGCTCCGCCCGCCCGTGGTTCTATAGCGAATTTTGAGAGAAAGAGCATCTGGTATGCAGGTCCATAAGTACGACGTCGTCATCGTCGGTGCCGGTGGCGCTGGCATGCGCGCCGCGATCGAATCCGGTCAGCGCGCGCGCACAGCAGTACTGACCAAGCTCTACCCCACACGCTCGCACACCGGTGCGGCGCAGGGTGGCATGTGTGCAGCACTGGCCAATGTCGAGGAAGACAACTGGGAGTGGCACACGTTCGACACCATTAAGGGCGGCGACTACCTGGTGGACCAGGACGCCGCCGAGGTCATGGCGAAGGAAGCCATCGACGCCGTGCTGGACCTGGAAAAGATGGGTCTTCCGTTCAACCGCACGCCGGAAGGACGGATTGACCAGCGCCGCTTCGGCGGCCACACCCGCGACCACGGCAAGGCCCCGGTCCGCCGGGCCTGCTATGCGGCTGACCGCACGGGCCACATGATCCTGCAGACGCTGTACCAAAACTGCGTCAAGCACAACGTGGAGTTCTACAACGAGTATTACGTCCTGGACCTCCTGACGGTTGAAGAGGACGCGGTCCGCGAAGACGGCACGCCCTACAAGCAGAAGCGTGTTGCCGGCGTCGTGTCCTACGATCTTGCTTCGGGCGAACTGCATGTGTTCCAGGCCAAGTCCGTGGTGTTCGCCTCCGGCGGCGCGGGCAAGGTCTTCAAGACCACCTCCAACGCGCACACCCTGACCGGCGACGGCATGGGCATCGCGTTCCGTCGCGGCATCCCCCTGGAGGACATGGAGTTCTTCCAGTTCCACCCGACCGGCCTTGCCGGGCTGGGCATCCTGCTTTCTGAAGCCGCCCGCGGCGAGGGCGCCATCCTGCGCAACTCCGAGGGTGAACGCTTCATGGAGCGCTACGCCCCCACCATCAAGGACCTTGCACCCCGTGACATCGTGGCCCGCTCCATGGCCAACGAAGTCCGCGAGGGCCGCGGTTGTGGACCGAACAAGGACTATGTGCTCCTTGACCTGACCCACCTCGAGCCGGCGCACATCGATGCCAAGCTGCCGGACATCACCGAGTTCGCCCGCACCTACCTCGGTGTGGAGCCGTACACGGAGCCGGTCCCGGTGTTCCCGACGGCGCACTACGCCATGGGCGGCATCCCCACGAACATCACCACCGAAGTCCTGCAGGACAACGACACCGTGGTGCCGGGCCTCTACGCGGCCGGTGAAGTGGCCTGTGTTTCGGTCCACGGCTCCAACCGCCTGGGCACCAACTCGCTGCTGGACATCAACGTGTTCGGCAAGCGCGCCGGCATCGCCGCTGCGGAGTACGCCAAGGCCGCTGAGTTCGTGGAGCTCCCGGCCGACCCGGAGGCGTACACCATCGAACTGCTGGACATCGCCCGCAACGGCACCGGCGACGAAAAGGTGGCTGTGATCCGCAAGGAACTCCAGGACACCATGGACGCCAACATGCAGGTGTTCCGCACCGCAGACACGCTGAACCAGGTCCTCAGGGACATCGAGTCCTTCGAGGCGCGGTACAAGAACATCAGCGTCCAGGACAAGGGCAAGCGCTTCAACCTGGACCTCCTCGAGGCCGTTGAGCTGGGCTTCCTGCTGGAACTGGCCAAGGTCATGACGGTTGCCGCCCTGCACCGTGAAGAGTCCCGTGGCGGACACTTCCGCGAGGACTTCCCGGACCGCGACGACGAAAAATTCATGAAGCACTCCATGGCGTACAAGGACGACCACGCCCCGGCTGACGGCTCTGCAGAAGCAATTGCCGGTATCCGCCTGGCCACCAAACCGGTTGTCTTTACCCGCTACGAGCCGATGGTGAGGAAGTACTAAGATGTCCGCCGAACTTGCTGAGCCAGCCTCAAAGATCGAACTGCCCGCACACATCGGAGGCGGCGGAGAGATTCCGACGTTCGACGTCACCCTCCGCGTGCGCCGCTACAACCCCGAAGTTTCTGAGGACGCCACCTGGGACGACTTCAAGGTGACCATGTACGGCACCGACCGCGTGCTGGATGCCCTGCACAAGGTCAAGTGGGAAATTGACGGCAGCGTCTCCTTCCGCCGGTCCTGCGCCCACGGCGTCTGCGGTTCCGATGCCATGCGCATCAACGGCCGCAACCGCCTCGCGTGCAAGACCCTGCTGAAGGACCTGGACACGACCAAGCCCATCACCGTCGAGCCCATCAAGGGCCTGCCGGTGGAGAAGGACCTGATCGTGGACATGGAGCCGTTCTTCCAGTCCTTCCGTGAAGTCATGCCGTTCCTGATCAACAAGGGCCACGAGCCCACCAAGGAACGCCTGCAGTCCGCCGAGGACCGTGAGCGCTTCGACGACACCACCAAGTGCATCCTCTGCGCCGCGTGCACGTCCTCCTGCCCGGTGTTCTGGACCGACGGCCAGTACTTCGGCCCGGCAGCGATCGTCAACGCCCACCGCTTCATCTTCGATTCCCGCGATGACGCCGGCGACATGCGCCTGGAGATCCTCAACGACAAGGAAGGCGTGTGGCGCTGCCGCACCACCTTCAACTGCACCGAGGCATGCCCCCGCGGCATCCAGGTTACGCAGGCCATTGCCGAGGTCAAGCAGGCAATCCTGTCCCGCAAGATCTAGCACCACCGGAACCAAAAGAAGTACGACGACGGCGCCTCTCACCTTTAAGGTGGGGGCGCCGTCGTGGTTTCACGGCCATCTACCGGCACCAAACGAAAAGGTTCCCCATGTCCCGCTCCGAAAAAGTCAGCTTCGAAGGATCCACCGGCGAATTGCTCTCCGGCATCATCGATGTCCCGGAAGGACCGGTGAAGGGCTGGGGTGTGTTCTCGCACGGGTTTACGCTGGGCAAGGACAGCCCGTCGGCGTCCCGGATGTGCAAGGCGCTGGCTGACAACGGTGTGGGGATGCTGCGCTTCGACAACCTGGGCCTGGGCGATTCCGCCGGGTACTGGTCCGAGGGCTCGTTCAGCCACAAGGTGGCCGACACGGTCAAGGCTGCTGAGTTCATGCGGGCCGAAGGCAAGCCGGTCTCCCTGCTGGTGGGCCATTCCTTCGGCGGCGCCGCCGTCCTGGCGGCAGCCAAGGAGATCCCCGAGCTCGACGCTGTGGCCACCGTGGGGGCGCCGTTCTCTCCCAAGCACGTGGCCCACGTCTTTGACGCGGCCCTGGACCGGATCCTGAGTGAAGGCAGCGCGGAAGTGGACCTCGGCGGCAAACGCGTGGAGATCCGCCGGCACTTCGTCGAGGACCTGGAGAACGCGGACCTGACCGACTGCATCAAGCGGTTGCACAAACCCCTGATGGTGCTGCACTCCCCCACGGACAACACCGTGGGGATCGAGAACGCCAGCACCATCTTCCAGACGGCCCGGCACCCGCGCAGCTTCGTCTCGCTGGAAGGCAGCGATCACCTGCTGACCGGCAAGGGCCAGGCCGCCCGTGCCGCGAAGATTATTTCCGCGTGGGCCGATCAGTACCTCGACGCCGGACGCTAGCAGCCTTCCGGTCCCGCTCCACCGGCGTCTTACCCGGCTGGACCTGGCGCGAACCCCAGCCGGCAGTTGCCTTCGCTGCGGGGGCGTTCTTCAGGTCTTCGTCGCGGATGGCGGACCATGCCGCGGAGACCAGGTAGACCTGGCTGACCAGGTTGAACCAGATGAGCAGCCCGATGATGATCGCAAACGGCGCCAGAATCGGGTTGCGGCCGGCGTTTGCAAGCAACTCCGTGCTGAAGATCTGCAACACGGTGGTACCCACAGCCGACAGGACGGTTCCTTCCAACAGCGCCTGCCGGCTAAGTTTCAGCCCCGCCGCGAGCCGGAACATGATCAGTGCGGTGACCCAGCCCAACGCGAGCGGTACGCCCACCTTGATGGCCGTGGTCAGCGGCCAGGCCATCACCGGATCCAACTGCAGCTGCTCGGTGACCCATCCCGCTGCGGTACCGAAAATCAGGGAGGCGCCGGCGCTGAGCACCAGCGCAACGCCAAGCAGCAGCAACGTGCCGGTGTCCCGCAGCTTCTGGACTACCGGATTCATCTTCAGCGGACCGAGCTGCATCACGCCCCGCAGGCCCTCCCGGACCCCGGCTATCCAGCCAAGGGAGGTCACGATGGTGACGACGGCAGCGATGACCGCGGTCCAGCCAAGGCCGGCAGGATTCAGCAGGTCCTGCGGGTCCACCAGCCCGTCGCCGCCGTCAACCTTCACCAGGCCCGGTGCGCTTGCCGCCACGCTGCTGACGATCCGGTCAAGCAGCGCCGGTTGGCCGCTCAACAGCAGCCCCGCCACGGAAAAGCCGGTGGCCAGCAGGCCGGTGATGGAGAAGAACATGTTGAAACCGATGCCGGCCGCCATGAGGGGCCCGTGCTGCAGGTTGTAGTGCTGGAACGCGCGCATGGGACGGAAGGCATTCAGCCGTGCCAGCAGCCATTGGAACATTGCCATCAGGCCGGCCACAGGGCCGGCGCCTGACCGGCGCGCCTTGCTCCACTCGACCTTCTTCCGGCTCACTTCCAGCTTCAGCCGGGCGCGCTCCGTGGGCAGCGGAGGATTATTCCCGGCCTGCGCCGCCTGTGCTGCCTGCGCCGTCGGGGCCGGTCGCGCCTCGGGGGTGGTCAGTTTCGATACCAAAGTCGAGTTCTTCCCGTAGCTGCCAAATGCCATTGATGTCATGCTCGTACAGCCCCATGCTAACCACAGGGAAGGTGGCCCGGTAATCCTTCAGCACCGTTTCGGCCTCATCCAGGCTCTCCGGCGCAACATCGTGGGCAATGGTCACATGCGGGTGGTAGGCAAAAGGCAGTTCCCGTTCCAGCGGCCCGGTCTGCAGCTGTTCGTGCAGCTTCACGCAGTCACCAAAACCGTCTTCAACCTTCAGGAAAACCACCGGGGACACCGGCCGGAAGGAGCCGGTCCCCGCAATGGTGACGGTAAACGGCTCCTGCCTGCGCGCGATTTCGCGGACGTGGCATCGGGTGGCTTCCCAGTCCCTGGTGGGGGTGGTGGTGACCAGCGTGATGTGCGCGGGGATGACGCCGGCCATGGGGTCCCCGAAGGAGGCCCGCCAGCGCCGCAGTTCCTCGGCAATGTCCGGCGGGAACCCCAGGATGACGCCGACGCTCATCCCGTCGGTCCTGGCCTCGCGGCTACCCGGTTCAGTGCCCCGGACCTTGGCAGCGTTATCATCGGCGTCAACGAATCTTCTCTCGCCGCGGTAGGCAGGGGAGTTTTCGTTTGCAGTGACTTTGCTGGCGGACGACATGGGGCTAGCGGACTCCTGCAAGGCTCAGGGACGGCAGGAAGCCCATGCGCTCGTAGACCTGGCCGAGGGTCACGGAGGCGATTTCGCGGGCACGTTCGGCACCCTGGGCCAGGAGCCTGTCCAGCTCGGCCGGGTCCGCCATAAGTTCATTGGTGCGGTCCCGGAGGGGCGTGATGAAGTCCACCATGACGTCGGCCAGGTCCTTCTTGAGGTGGCCGTACATCTTGCCCTGGTATTCCGCCTCAAGCTCGGCCACGGACTTCCCCGTCAGCGTCGAATAGATGGTGAGCAGGTTGGAGACGCCGGGCTTGGCTTCGGCGTCGAAGCGGATGTCCGTTCCGGTGTCTGTCACGGCGGACTTGATGCGTTTCGCGGCGATCTTGGGATCCTCCAGGAGCTGGATGGATCCGTGCGGCGAGCCGCCTGTTTTCGACATCTTGGCAGTCGGGCTCTGGAGGTCGTAGATCTTTGCGGTGGCCTTGAGGATGGTGGCCTCAGGCACCGTGAAGGTCTGGCCAAAGCGGGTGTTGAAGCGCTGGGCCAGGTTTCGGGTCAGCTCCAAGTGCTGACGCTGGTCCTCGCCGACCGGGACAAGGTCGGTCTGGTACAGCAGGATGTCCGCGGCCATCAGGGTCGGGTAGGCGAAGAGGCCCAGCGTTGCGGATTCCGTTCCCGATTTCTGCGTCTTGTCCTTGAACTGCGTCATCCGGGAGGCCTCGCCAAAGCCGGTGATGCAGTTCAGCGCCCAGGCCAGCTGGGCGTGCTCGGGGACATGCGACTGGACGAAGAAGATGCTTTTGTCCGGGTCGATACCGGCCGCAATGTACTGGGCGGCCACTACGCGGGTGCGCTTGGCCAGCTCTGCCGGTTCGAAATCCACGGTGATGGCGTGGAGGTCGGGAATGAAGAACACGGCGTCGTATTCAGCCTGCATGTCAACCCAGTTGCGGACGGCGCCAATGTAGTTGCCCAGATGCAGGGAGTCCGCCGTGGGCTTGGCACCTGAAAGGATGCGCTTCTTGGTTACCGGGGTAGTCGAGCTAGTCATTGTGAGAAAAACCTTTGGGCTTAGAGCTGGTAGTCCACTACCAGCGGGGCGTGGTCGGAGAAGCGGGTGTCCCATGACGGCGCCCGGTCCACCACTGCCGAAAATGCAGCGGCCGCGAGGGCGGGGGTGGCCATGTGGTAGTCGATGCGCCAGCCTGTGTCAGTGTCAAAGGCCTTGCCGCGCTGGGACCACCAGGTGTAGGGGCCTTCTACGTTTCCCGCCAGGCCCCTGTGGACATCCCTCCATCCGATTTCGTCGCCAAAGAAGCGGTCAAAGTAGGCACGTTCCTCCGGGAGGAAACCGGCGCGCTTCACATTGCCTTTCCAGTTCTTGATATCCAGCTCCGTATGCCCGACGTTGAGGTCACCCACCACGAGGCCATGGTCGCTGTGCTTTGCCAGCTCCGGAAGGCGGCTGGTCATGACATCCAGGAACCGGAATTTGTCGTCCTGCTTCGGGGTCCCGGCCTCACCGGAGTGAACATAGGCGCTCACGACGGTCAACTGGGCGACAGCTCCGGCGGCATCCCTGACGCGGAAATCCGCTTCGACCCATCGTCCGGCGGTCGCAAAGTAATCGTCGCCGATGTGGGGGCGGGTAGCCAGCGGTTCCTCTCGGGAGGCAATGGCTACGCCTGCGCGGCCCTTGGCCTCGGCTTCCTCGTGCAGGATGAACCAGCCGTCGCCCAGGAGTTCACGGACGATCTTGTCCGGTGCCCTGACCTCCTGCAAACAGAGAATGTCCACCTCGCGCGGCTCAAGCCACTCCGCCATACCGTTCCGGTAGGCGGCGCGGAGGCCGTTGACGTTGACTGATGCGATACGAAGGTGGTCCTTCTTCAATGCCGAGATCACCCGCTCCACTCTAGTCGATGATGGTTCCGCTGACGGGTTCGTCAGCGCCACCGGAGGACTTGATCATGTCCCTGGCGTTGGTGGCCGTGATTTCGATGGTCTCCAGTGCGCGGCGGATGGTGTCATGGTCCGAGGCTTCGCCCTTGGCCCGTTCCTGCTCGACGACGCGCACCTGGACCTGGACGATCTTGAAGGAATGGTCCAGCTTCATGTCCCGGACTTCGTCGGCTTCGCTGCGCGACCGGACCAGACGTGTGCCGCCGTGATCGGCACTGCCGGACGACGGTGCCCGGCCGGTGGCTGCGTTGAAGGCGTTCTGCGCTTCGTTGAGTTTGACGGTCGCCTTCTTGGCGGCCTTCTGGATGCTGAAAACGACGAACGCTGCAAGCGCGAGCCAGAAGCCGGCGATGATCGCCACCACCCAGCCCACGACGTCGTTCTGGTTGGCAGCGAAGATGACGGCGACAACGAAGGCGACGACAAACACCATCATTCCCGGACCGCTGATACGCAGCATGGAGAACCCGCCCTTGGCCGGGTTGGACGCAGAGTGAGGGTTACCCAAAGTTCGCATGGGTCCATTGTCTCAAACGCCGGAGCCGGAAAATGGACGCTTCCACCCCGGGCGAACGTTATTTCAGGAACAGCTTCCGCAGGCGGCCGGCCGTGAGCATGACCCCCAGGACAATCATCACCAGGTAGTACCCGACGTGGATGGCCGTGGCAGGGGTGAAGATTCCCACGCTGATCTGCCGGAGCAGCTCCACACCGTGCCACAGCGGCATCGCCTGGATCAGCCACTGGATGGACTGCGGGTAGACACTGAGCGGGTAGAACGTGGCGCTGAAGAGGAACATCGGCAGCATCACGAAGTTGATCCAGTCCATCTGTTGGAACGTCTTCATGAAGCTCGTGATCCCCATGCCGAAGCTGGCGAAACCGAAGGCGATCAGCACCGAGGCCGGAATCATGAGGATGGCCCACGGCGTGGTGATCAGTCCCATGACACCCATGACTGCGGTGAATCCGGTGGCGTACAGGAGGCCCCGCAGCAAGGCCAGGAAGATCTCCCCCATGGCCACGTCCAAGGGGCCCAGTGACGTGTAGAGCATCCCCTGGTACAGCTTGGCAAAGTTCATCTTGAAGAAGACGTTCCACGTGGAGTCGTACACGGCGCCGTTCATGGCAGACACGGCCAGGAGCGCCGGAGCAATGTAGGCGGCGTAGCTGATTTCCTGGCCGCCGGGTCCTTGGACGGCACCCACGATGGCACCCAGTCCCACGCCCATCGAAATCAGGTACAGCACCGGCTCGAAGAAGCCCGAGAGCATCACCATCCAGTTGCTGCTCTTCGTGGCCATCAGTCCGCGGGCAATGACCGCCCTGACGTTCCTGGAGTACATCGGTCCGAAATGGCGGTTCCGTGCCGCCTCGGTCACGCTGTGGCCGCCCGGGTTGTGACTTTGAGACAGAACGCTCATTGCCCCAGCCTCCTGGCGAACTGGCGTTTTGTCAGCATCCATCCCGCCACGGCGAGGCCGACCAGGAACACCACGTGCAGGATAGTCAGCAGCGGCGACTCGTCATAGCCGTAGCTGAAGACGCGGCCCAGCTCGGTGCCGTGCCAGATCGGAGAAATCCAGCCGATCCAGCGCACCACGAGCGGCAGGGAATCGAGCGGGAAGAACGTTCCGGAGAACAGGAACAACGGGGTCACAATGAACCTCATCACCATGGCAAACTGGCCCTTGTCCTCCTTGATGGAGGCGGCGTAGGCCATCAGCGGAAGGCCGAAGGACAGTCCCGCGAGGGTGGCCACCAGTACGGACACCCAGCCCCAGCCGCTAGGTGATGCACCGAAGAGCGCCACCACCGCGAAGTAAATGGCGGACTGCAGCAGGAACCTTAGGGTCACGGCCATGATGTGGCCCGCGGCGATTTGCTCAGGCGTGAGCGGGGACGCGTGCGGCCCGTAGTACACCCGCCGCCATTTGAAGCCGTCCATCACCGGGAAGGTGAATTCGTTGGCGGCGGTCATGACCGCCGCAGAGATCAGCAGCGCCGGGGCGATGAAAGCGAGGTAGCTGACCCCGCCGAAGGCAGTGCCGCTGTTGGTGTCCACCAGGGTGGCCAGTCCCACCCCCATGGCGAACAGGTAGGCCACGGGCTGGCCAACGCCGTACATCACGATGGTCCAGCCGTAGCTCTTCATGACGCGGAGGACCTGCTCCGCGTAGTAGAAGGCTCCCCAGCGGCGTGCGCGGGCCGCTGACACGGCAGGCGAATGGGCGCGCAGCACGGCAGCTCCGCGGCGGCCGGCGTCTGCCACCGACGGCACAGGCTGCTCAGTCAACGAGGCTCCTTCCGGTGAGGCGGAGGAAGACATCCTCCAGGGACGACCGCCGCACCAGTGACGTGACCGGGCGGAGTCCGCGGGCTGACACCTGCTCCAGGGCCGCCTCGCCGTCGTGCGCATAAATCAGCACCCGGTCCGGAAGCGTCTCCAGCCGTTCGCCAATGCCTTCGAGCTCAGCGCCGATGGTGGCGTTGCGTTCCGATCCGAAGCGGAGCTCCAGGACTTCCCGGGTGGAGTACTCGCGGATGAGGCTGGCCGGCGACCCCTCGGCCATGATGCGTCCCTTGTCCACCACGATCAGGCGGTCGCACAGCTGTTCCGCCTCGTCCATGTAGTGCGTGGTGAGGATGAGCGTAACGCCCTGCTCCTTGAGCCGGAACAGCCTGTCCCAGAGGATGTGCCGGGCCTGGGGATCCAGGCCCGTGGTGGGCTCGTCAAGCAGCAGGATCCGGGGTTCGTTGATCAGCGAGCGCGCAATGGTCAGCCGGCGCTTCATGCCGCCCGAGAGAGCGTCGACCTTCGATTTCGCCTTGTCTGTCAGCTGGGCGAACTCCAGCAGCTCATCGGCCTTGGGCCGGAGGTAGCTCATGGGAAGTCCGAAGTAGCGGCCGTAGACCAGGAGGTTGTCGCGGACCCTGAGTTCCTCGTCGAGGTTGTCCTGCTGCGGCACAACACCGAGGTGGGCGCGGACTTCGGGACCATGGCTTTCCGGATCCAGCCCCATGATGGACAGGCTTCCGGACGTGCGCTGGGAGACGCCGCCGATCATCTTCATGGTGGTGGACTTGCCTGCACCGTTCGGGCCAAGCAGTCCGAAGGCCTCACCGGCCGGAACACTGAAGGAGATGCCGTCGACGGCGGTGACGTCGCCGTACGTCTTGGTGAGGTTTTCGGCGGTGATGACGTACTGCATCTGGTCGCCCTGGGTCTGGCTGCTGGATTGGTTGCGTGAGAGTTCTTCGTTGGACACAAGTTCAGGCACTCACCCAACGTTAGTACGCACGTTCGAACAAAGAAAGAGTTCGATCTCAAAAAATCCATTCGATTTTGTCACGTCGGCCGCGGACCCGGCGACCCGCCCTCCGGGCCGCCGGAACCCGCCTACTTTTCCTCGGCGCGCAGGACCTGCAAGCGCTGTCGGTACTCCGTTTCATCGATTTCCCCGCGAGCGTAGCGTTCCCTGAGCACCCCTTCGCCGCCTTGGCGGGCCGCCCAGCGGTGGTTGGTCCGCCACGTGCGCCGGGCAACGAAGATCAACAGGCCGATCACGAGGATCCAGAACAGCGGGAGCAGCAGGAACCAGGGTGAGAAGCCGCCGTCGTACCACGGCGCATGGGCGCGGACGGTCCCAAAGGCAGTGCCTATTGCAGTCAACATGTCAGCTCCAGACTTTCAACGGGCCGGATTTCGGCTCCGCTTCAAGTCTGGTTTCGGCGCCCTGCGCCGTCGTCCGGCGGCGGGAGGCACTTGGGGCATGCGCCCTACTACCCGGGGAGGCAGCCGGGAGTCCTCAGCTGCTCCAGCCGGGCCGGATCAGGCCCGACTCATAAGCCAGCACCACCAGCTGCGCCCGGTCACGTACCTGCAGCTTGGTCATGATCCGGGAGACGTGGGTTTTGGCGGTCAACGGCGTGATGAAAAGCCGCCCGGCGATCTCGGCGTTGTTCAGTCCCTCCCCCACCAGCCGGAGCACTTCCCGTTCGCGTTCGGTGATCCGGTCCAGCACGGCATCGGAGGGCTTGCCGGGCAGGCGGGGCTGCAGGGCCAGCTGGGCCATGATCCGCCGCGTCACTGACGGCGACAGGAGCGCGTCGCCGTCGTGCACCACGCGCACCGCGCGGAGCAGTTCCTCTGGTTCGGTGTCCTTGACCAGGAAGCCGGCGGCACCGGCACGCACAGCCTCGGCGATGTACTCGTCCAGTTCGAAAGTGGTGAGGATGATGACCCGGGTCCCGGGAAGCGTCGGATCGGCCAGGATCCTGCGGGTCGCCTCGAGCCCGTCGCCCTGCGGCATGCGGATGTCCATCAGCACGACGTCGGGCCTCTCGCGTGCCGCCAGCCGCACGGCGTCGTCGCCGGTGCCGCATTCGGACACGACCTCCATGTCCGGTTCGGCATCCAGGAGTGCACGGAATCCGGCCCGGATGAGGGTCTGGTCATCGGCGATCAGGATGCGGATCATGCCCGGTCCCCGTCCTGGTCGCCGCCGTTGGGGTGGCTGCCCAGCGGCAGCACTGCCTGGACCCGCCAACCCGGGTTGAGCGGCAGGACCCGTACTGTGCCGCCCAGCGCGGCGGCGCGTTCCCGCATCCCCCGCAGGCCGTTGCCTTCCGGTGCCCCGGCGGCTCCGCGGCCGTCGTCGTCGACCGTGACGGTGAGGCGTCCGGCGTCGGGCCCGTCGGCGGGAACGTCAACCACGACGGCGGCGCGGCCGGCCCCGGCATGCCTCACCACATTGGTGAGGGCCTCCTGCACGATGCGGTAGGCGGCCTCTTCGGCTGCGGCGGGCGGCCCGCCGGTGTCCGGATCCGTCCGGATGTCCAGCTTCACGTCCAGTCCCGTGCGCCGCGCGTTCTCGGCGAGCTCGGGCAGTTTCCGCAACCCGGGACCTGCGGCCGGGCGCAGCGGTGCGTCGTCCCGGAGCACGCCCAGCAGCTGGCGGACTTCGTCCAGGGACTCCTTGCTGGCCGTTTTGATGGCCTCCAGGGCGGGACGGAACTGTTCCGGGTCCCGGTCCCCCAGGTGCAGCGCCACTGATGCGCGGACGTTAATGAGGGACAAGGAATGCGCCACAACGTCATGGATATCCCTGGCCAGGGCAAGCCGGTATTCGTCCCGGGCGGCCTGCTCCCGGGACTCGCGCTGCCGCCGCCTTTCGGCCAAGCGCTCGTGGCGGAGCCGGGCACCCTCCCCCAGCAGCACCAGGATCACCAGCCAGGACGTCCCGGCGATTGCTCGGATCAGGGCACCTTCGTCCCCGCCGGCCATAAAGAAGGCAGCCAGCGCCGCCGCGCAGATTCCGGCCACGGTCCAGGTCTGCCAGCGTCGTCCGGCGGCCGCCGAGAAGACGATGGCCAGTGCCAGGGACAGCAGGACAGGACCCCACGGGTAGCCTGCGGCAAGGTAGAGGATGGTCGCCGCGGCAGCCGCAGGCAACATCGCGGCGGGCCGGCGCCGGCGCAGGGACAACGCGGCCGGGCCGGCAAGCAGCAGCACGAAGGCCAGGACGTCCAGGGGCCGGTGGTCGGGCTGCCGGGCAGCGGCGAAGATCGTGCCCACGACCTGGACAACGGCCACGGCGATCACGAGGAAGGCAGTGGGCGGACCCTGGAATCGGCGCGGCATACTTCGAGCCTAGCGGCGGCGGCCGACCTGCGTCGTCCGGTTAACGGCGCAGGGCGCCTACTCCCGCGGGAGTAGGCGCCCTGTCTGCATTCCGTATAGCTTAGGCGGCGCCGGCGTGGCGCTCCGCCACTTTGCGTTCCGCGGCTTCGACCACGTTGGTCATCAGCAGCGCCACGGTCATGGGACCGACGCCGCCGGGGTTCGGCGAGATCCAGCCGGCCACCTCGGCAGCTGCGGGATCGATGTCGCCGTGGACCTTGCTCTTGCCCGTCTCGGGATCGGTTTCACGGGTGACACCGACGTCGAGCAGCGCCGCGCCCGGCTTCACGTCCGCCGCCTTGACGATGTGTTTGGCACCCGCCGCGCCCACAATGACATCCGCCAGCTGCAGCAGCTCCGAAAGGTTCTCGGTGCCGGTGTGAGTCAGCGTAACGGTGGCGTTCACGGCCCGCCGCGTAAGCAGCAGGCCGATCGTGCGGCCGATCGTGACACCGCGGCCGACCACCACGACGTGCTTGCCGGCGAGGTTGTAGCCGTTGCGCTCCAGGAGCTCGATGACGCCGCGCGGGGTGCACGGCAGCGGCGAAGTGATCTCGCCGCTGACGTTGAGCACCAGCCGGCCAAGGTTGGTCGGGTGCAGGCCGTCGGCATCCTTGTCGGGGTCGATCCGCTCGAGGATGGCGTCGGTGTCCAGGTGCTTGGGCAGCGGCAGCTGCACGATGTACCCGTGGCAGGCGGGGTCCGCGTTGAGTTCGTCAATGAGGGCCTCGACCTGGGCCTGGGTGGCATCGGCCGGAAGCTCACGCTGGATCGAGTTCATCCCGATCTCCACCGACTGTTTGTGCTTCATGGACACGTACAGCTGGGAGGCAGGGTCCGCGCCCACGAGCACTGTGGCAATGCCAGGGGTGACGCCGCGGGCCTTCAGGGCCGCGACACGGTCGGCCAGCTCGGATTTGATGGCGGTTGCAGCAGCCTTGCCGTCAAGGATCTTCGCGGTCTGCGCCATGGACGGGTTCACCACTGTTCGTGCTGCGGGTACAGCGGGAAGTCGGCGGCAAGCTTGTCCACGCGGGCCTGCAGGGCTTCGATGTCGGTGGCGGAACCGGCCTTCAGGGCGGTGGCGATGATCTCGGCGACCTCGGTGAATTCGTTGGCACCGAAGCCGCGGGTGGCGAGGGCTGGAGTGCCGATGCGAAGGCCGGAGGTGACCATCGGCGGGCGGGGGTCGAACGGAACGGCGTTGCGGTTCACGGTGATTCCCACGGAGTGCAGGAGGTCCTCGGCCTGTTGGCCGTCCAGCTGCGAGTTACGCAGGTCCACCAGGACCAGGTGCACATCGGTGCCGCCGGTGAGTACGGAGACACCGGCTTCTGCGACGTCAGCCTGGTTCAGGCGGTCGGCGATGATCTTGGCGCCCTCGAGGACACGCTCCTGGCGTTCCTTGAACTCAGCGGTACCGGCGATCTTGAAGGCAACGGCCTTGGCGGCGATGACGTGCATGAGCGGTCCGCCCTGCTGGCCCGGGAAGACGTTGGAGTTGAGCTTCTTGGCCCATTCCTGCTTCGCCAGGATCACGCCGGAGCGAGGTCCCGCGAGGGTCTTGTGCACCGTGGAGGTGACGACGTCGGAGTGCGGCACGGGGCTCGGGTGCAGGCCGGCGGCCACCAGGCCGGCGAAGTGGGCCATGTCGGTCCAGAGCAGCGCGCCGACTTCATCGGCGATCGAGCGGAAGGCCGCGAAGTCCAGGTGGCGCGGGTAGGCGGACCATCCAGCGATGATGACCTGCGGCTTCTCGGCGATGGCCTGCTCGCGGAGTTTGTCCATGTCGATGCGGAAGTTGTCCTGCTCCACCTGGTAGGCAGCCACGTTGTAGAGCTTGCCGGAGAAGTTGAGCTTCATGCCGTGTGTCAGGTGGCCGCCGTGAGCCAGGGACAGGCCCAGGATCTTGTCGCCCGGGGTGATCATGGCGGACAGCGCGGCGGCGTTGGCCTGGGCGCCGGAGTGCGGCTGGACGTTGGCGTATTCTGCGCCGAACAGGTCCTTGACGCGGTCGATCGCCAACTGTTCAGCGATGTCCACGTATTCGCAGCCGCCGTAGTAGCGGCGGCCCGGGTAGCCCTCGGCGTACTTGTTGGTCAGGACGGAACCCTGGGCTTCCATCACGGCGCGCGGGGCAAAGTTTTCCGAGGCGATCATTTCCAGGGTGCCGCGCTGGCGGCCAAGCTCCTGGTCCAGTACTGCGGCGATCTCGGGGTCGAGCTCCGCCAGCGGGAGGTTGCTGACGGTGGCGGACGTGCTAACGGAAGTCGGAGAAGTAGTCACGTAGAACTCCTGGCTAGGGATGGGCGCTGCTAAGGTCAGGCTACCGGCTGTGGCGTTGCCCTGCCCCCTTGATGACGGGGAAACCCGGTGAGGGGAAACCCGGTTGCGGGCAGGACACCGAAGAGGAACGGCAGCGGTTAAGCTGCCGGCCGGCAAAACATGACCCTCGGCCCAGGCGTACGATCCGTGGTCTTCGTCAGTGCCGCTCCCTGATGGTTAGCCATCCAACGCCAGTTGCGACCGGACAAGCCTATCAAAACCTTCCCGGGTGCCGTTTGAATCCCGCCTGAATACCGTCGAGAACAGGGCCTCCGGCGCGGGTAGGCTGTTCTTCGTGACTGAAGACCAGCTGACCTCCGACTATGTCCTGACCCTTTCCTGCCCGGACCGGCCCGGCATCGTGCATGCCGTGGCGGGTGCATTGCTCGTGGCCGGCTGCAACATTACGGACTCACAGCAGTACGGAAGCCACGCCACCGGCACGTTCTTCATGCGCGTTGAAGCCACCACCGACGCGTCCCAGGCGGAGGTCCACGCCGCGCTGCAGCCCGTGACGGAGGCCTTCGGCATGGAGTGGAGCCTCAACCCCGCCGGCCGGAAGGTCCGCACGCTGCTGATGGCGAGCAAGTCGGCACACTGCCTCAACGACCTCCTGTTCCTGCAGCGCTCCGGCACGCTGCCCATCGAGATCCCCGCCATCGTGTCCAACCACCAGGACCTGGCCGGGCTGGCGGAGTTCTACGGCATTCCCTTCCACTACATCCCGGTCACCGCGGACACCAAGGTCCAGGCCGAGGACCAGTTGCGCCAGATCATCGCACATCAGGACATCGAGCTGACCGTCCTGGCCCGCTACATGCAGATCCTGTCCAACGAGCTCTGCACCGAGCTCACCGGCAGGGCCATCAACATCCATCATTCCTTCCTGCCGTCCTTTAAGGGTGCCAGGCCGTATCACCAGGCCCATGCCCGCGGCGTCAAGCTGATCGGCGCCACGGCGCACTATGTCACTGCCGCCCTCGACGAGGGGCCCATCATCGAACAGGAAGTCATCCGCGTGGACCACCGCCGCACGGCCGAACAGTTCGTGCAGATGGGCCGCGATGTGGAAGGCCGCACCTTGGCCCAGGCGGTCCAGTGGCACGCAGAGCACCGGGTGCTGCTGGACGGCAACCGCACCGTCGTCTTCAACTAGGGTCCGGGCAGGACGTGGCCCCGGATGGGGAGGACTCCGGAGCCCCGGAGCTCAGCGGCGAGGACCGGCTGGCCGCGTTCTACAACCAGCGCGCTGTACTTTATCCTGAGCATCCCTTGACTCCGCAGCGGGTGCAGCAGCGGGAGCGGTTCATTGCACGCTTGAAGGCCGAAGGCAGGCACGCCGTGCTGGAAGTTGGCTGCGGCGCGGGCCTTGACGGGCTGAAGTTCGTCCAGGCCGGCATCCACTACACGGGTGTGGACATCTCCGAAGAACAGGTCCGGCTGGCTGCGGCCAAGGGACTGGATGCCTCGGTCGCCAGTGTGCGGAGCCTGCCCTTCGCCGACGGCGTCTTCCCGGCACTGTGGACCATGAGCACCTTGCTGCATATCCCCGACAAGAACATCGACGACGTCGTCTGCGAACTCGTGCGGGTGGCCGCGCCGGGAGCGCTGATCGCCGTCGGACTCTGGTCCGGTGACGATGAAGAGGTCCTCAACCCCGAAGACGAGATCCAGCCGCCGCGCTTTTTCAGCCGCCGCAGCGACGAGACACTCCAACGGATCTTCGGCCCGCACGGCCGGATTGAGGAATTCGTGACGTGGCCCGAAGGCACTGGCGCGGAGTCCGGACCGGGTGCGGGCCACTGGACGCAGCATTACCAGTTCCTGGTCCTCCGCACTCCCCGTGCCCAGCCCAACTAGGTAGCAGCAGGTGTCGTTATGAGCCCTCAAAACGACACCTGCTGCTACCTAGTTGGGGCCGTGCGCTGTCCTAGGCACCCCGCCGCGCGCTGCCCATGTATCCGCCCAGCATCGCGCTTGCCATTAAGACGAGAGCCCCCACCCGCGCCAGGCCAACGCCGAGCTTGCGCCGGCCCCGGAGCCGTGCGGCCCAGGACCCTGCGAAGATCAGGACGGCCGTGCCATTCAGACCTGCATGGACGATTCCGACGCGCTTCGTTCCGCGGCCGGCCAACGACCATTCGGCCCATCCTGATTTCGCGGTGGGAACGGCAGTGATGACGCCAAGGCCGATCAGCCGGGTGGCCGCCCGCTGCGTCCCGGGGTCGGAGTACAGGTCCAGGTACGTGGCCATGAACCACGCGCCAAACGGTGCGTCCGTCAGGATGCCGTGCAGCGCTATTCCGGTTGCGTCGCCGTGCAGGAAGCTGCGAAGACGCCTGTTCTGGACCAGCCGGCCGGCCGGCGGCCCGGCCGCACGGACGGCCGGGTCAAGGGCATCCAGCTGCTCTATCCGCCGCATCAGCCGGCGAAACCGGCTGGACCCTCCGCCGCCGTCCGTCCGCAGGTGAAGTCCTTGCAGCTGAAGCCCTGACGGGCCAAAACCCCGAAGTTTCATGGCCCCATGGTAGTGAGACACGTCGGCGGCGTCACTAGGCCACAAAGCCCGGCTGGGGAGCGTGCTTCCGAATGCCTGCCGGAGCAGTGTCCTAGGCTGGGCACATGGCTCCTCTTTATCCTTTCGCCGGCACCAGCCCGGACGTCCACCCTTCAGTCTTCGTCGCCCCCAGCGCCTCCGTGATCGGCAACGCCACCCTGGCTGCGGATGCCAGCGCGTTCTACGGCGTCTCCGTGCGGGCCGACACCGCCGCCATCACCGTGGGTGAGGGAAGCAACCTGCAGGACAATGTTGTGCTGCACGCCGACCCGGGATTCCCGTGCAGCGTGGGGGCCCGCGTCAGCGTCGGCCACAGCGCCGTCGTGCACGGCTGCACTGTCGAGGACGACTGCCTCATCGGCATGAGCGCCACCATCCTGAACGGTGCGGTGATCGGCGCCGGATCGCTGGTGGCGGCCGGCGCCGTGGTCCTCGAAGGAACCGTCATCCCGCCCCGGTCGTTGGTGGCCGGCGTCCCGGCGAAGGTCCGCCGTGAACTCACCGACGAGGAATTCGACGGCGTGAAGCGCAACGCCGCCCACTACCGCGAGCTGGCGCAGGCACACCGGGAACTCCACGCAGGCTAGGCCCGCCTCCGGGTTCGCCAAGCTCAACCACCGGGGCCGGCTAGTCCAGGCTGATCGGCCCAAGTGCGTCCAGCACATCGCCCGGTCCCGGGTTCCCGGCGGCTGACCGGCCGCCCAGGTGGTTCACCACGCCCCACACCGCGTTGAGGCCGGTGGTGACGGCGCCCTCGGCCCAGCCTGCGGTGAAGGATACGTCGTCGCCGGCCAGGAAGATCCCGCGCTGGGCTTCCGGCAGCTTGTCCTGTTTGAAGTGCGTGAACAGCCGCTGCTGGTAGCGGTAGTGCCCGGGCAGGTTCGCCTTGAAGGCGCCCATGAAGTTGGGGTCCGCCTCCCAGGAGACCGTGATGGGCTGGCCGATGATGTGGCTGGCGATGTCCACCCCCGGGTAGATCTGCTCCAGGGAATGCAGCATGAGCTCCACCCGCTGGTCCGCGTCGAGCGCCAGCCACTTCAGCGCGTCATCGTTCCAGGTGTAGGAAAGCAGGATGACGGCGGGTTTGTCCGGACCGTCGTCCAGCAGGTAGGTGGCACGGTTCAACCGGTCGGTCAGGGTCATGGACAGCACATCGCGGCCGGTCTCCGGATCCGTGTCCTTCCAGAACGGGCGGTCCACCATCACGAAGGTCTTGGAGGACTGCATGTAGTGCGAGCGCTCGATCGCCGTCCACAGCTCCGCGGGGAACAGTGCCTCCTCGGTGTGGATCCGGGTGGACAGCAGCCAGGACTGGCATGTGGTGACGACGGCGGGATAGCTCGCCTCCCGGCCCCAGCGTTCGCGCAGGCGCAGGTCGCCGTTGGCGTCCCGGCTGATGCGGTCCACGGCGCCCCGCGGGGAGCCTGAATGCAGCGACGCCAGCGACGTCCCTTCCGGCCAGTGGGCCATGCCCGACGGCGCGTGCTGCCACAGTGCCTCGGGGAGCCGCTGCGCTCCCCCGGCAATCAGCCGGTGCTGGTCATCGGCGTCGGTATAGACGACGCGGAGGATCTCGAGGATGGAGTTGGGGAAGTCGGTGTCCCAGCCGCCGGTGCCGAAGCCCACCTGCCCGAACGCCTCGCGGTGCGCGAAGCCCGCCTCCTTGAAGGACTCGCTGGCCGCGATGAAGCCGTAGAACGTCTGTTCGTCCATCAACGGCAGTAGTTCGTTCCAGATCTCCTTGATCCGGGCCGTGTCCCGCGCCCGGATGGCGTCCTGCATCTCGCTGAACCGGGCGCCGTCGTTCACTGCCGCTTTCCATGCGTCCGCCACTTCCCGGAAGAACGGCGGCAGGTCCGCCGGTGTGCTCGCATAGTGCTTCTGGCCGGCCAGTTCAATCACGGTGCTGGAGGTGACCGGGGCCAGCGGGTTGGGGAAGTCCTGGGTCTGCAGGCCCAGCAGGTCCACGTAGTGGTAGAACGCCTTGCCGGACACCGGGAACCGCATGCCGCCGAGGTCCGCCACCACGCCGGGAGCTGACGGGAAGCTGGCAGTCCGGAGGCGGCCACCGATCTGGTCGGCCTCGTACAGGACCGGGCGGAGGCCCAGCTTCATCAGTTCGTAGGCCGTGACCAGGCCGGACAAGCCCGCACCGACCACCGCCACCTGGGTGCCGTACAGCTCGGGCGGGACCGAGCCGAGGCCGTCCGGGTGCGCGAGATAGTGGTCGTAGCTGAACGGGAAGTCCGGGTTCAGCATGGTGATCGGGGCGTCGGCTGCCCGGTCCGCGGTGGCCGCGGCCTGAGCGCCGGATGCCGCGGCGGGATCGTTGGCCGGCAGTTCGGTGGCGATGGTCATGAAAGGTCTGCCTTCGTCGGTTCGGGGGTGGACAGTGGTGAAGTTTCGCGCCCGCTCAGTTCACGGTATTCCTCGTGGCCCAAGGCCGCCACCCTGGAGTGCTTCCGACCGTAGCCGAAGTAGGCGGCGAGGCCCACCAGCATCCAGATGCCGAAGACCGCCCAGGTATCGGCGCCGAGGTTGGCCATGAGGTAGGCGCACATGAGCGCGCCGAGGATGGGGGTCAGCGGGAACAGCGGCACGCGGAAGGTGCGCTTGAGTTCGGGCCGGTTGCGGCGCAGGTAGATGACGGCCACGTTGACCAGGGCAAAGGCGAACAGGGTGCCGATGCTGGTGGCGTCCGCCAGGTCACCGAGCGGAACCAGCCCCGCGGTGAGCGCCACGAGGACGCCTACGATCACGGTCCCGGCAACCGGGGTGCCGGTCCGGGAAGAGACGCGGCCGAAGATCCTGGGAATGAGTCCGTCGCGGGACATGGAGAGCAGGATGCGGGTCTGGCCGTAGAGGACGGTCAGGACGATGCTGGCGATGGCCAGCACGGCGCCGACGGCGAAGACCAGGGCGATCCACGGCTGGCCTGTGGTTTCCTCGAGGATTTTCACCAGGGCGGCCTCGGTGCCGTCGAACCAGCCCCAGGGGCGGGCGCCGATGGCAGCGACAGCCACGAGGACGTAGATGGTGGTGACGATGACCATGGAGAGCATGATGGCCCGCGGCAGGTCCCGCTTGGGATTGCGCGCTTCCTCGCCGGCCGTGGAGGCGGCGTCGAAGCCGATGTAGGAGAAGAAGACCGTCGACGCAGCGGCCGAGACGCCTGCCGCGCCCATCGGCAGCAGCGGTTCGAAGTTGCCGGCGTTGAAGGCCGTGAAAGCGACGGCGCAGAAGAAAAGGAGGATGCCCACCTTGATCACGACGATCGCGGTATTGATCCAGGCGCTCTCCCTGGCCCCGCGGACCAGCAGGATCGTCGCGAGGACCACGATGACCATGGCCGGGATGTTCATGATGCCGCCGTCCCCGGGCGGCTGCGAGATGGCGTCGGGCAGGACCTGCCCGAACACTGCGAGGGTCTCGTTGACGTACTGGCCTGCGCCGACGGCTACTGCGGCCACCGACACCGCGTACTCCAGCACGAGGCACCAGCCGCAGATCCAGGCCATCCCTTCGCCCATCGTGGCGTAGGTGTAGGAATAGCTGGAGCCCGCCACCGGGACCAGGCCGGCCATTTCGGCGTAGGACACGGCGGAGAGCAGGGCGGCGAGTCCGGCGATGGCAAACGAAATCCAGATGGCGGGGCCGGCCAGCGGCACTGATTCGCCCAGGATGACCAAGATGCCGGTTCCCAGCGTGGCGCCGACGCTGATCATGGTCAGCTGCAGGACCCCGAAGCTGCGGACCAGCTTGGTGCCGCCATGGCCGTTGTCGGCCTCGCTGACCATCTGGCCGATCGGCTTGCGGCGCAGCAGTTGCGCAGCCAGGCCCGGACGGCGGGCAGCTGCCGGCGGCCGGCCGGTGAGTGTAGGCGCAGTCATCATTGACGTCCGTTCGTGAGTAGTTAGCGGCTTTCCCCTGGGTCCAGCTTAGGTTTGTGAGCCACCTCTCATTGTTGTGCAAAATGACCTATAGTCTTCTGGCATGAGACTTAATGCACACATCGAGAGCACGCGTAACGCCGCGCTGACCGGACAGGTCAGCGTTGACCTTTCGGCCATCGCGGACAACATCCGCACCCTCCGCCAGCGCTCGGCGGCACCCCACTTCATGGCCGTGGTGAAGGGCAACGCGTACGGCCACGGACTTGTTGACGTCGCCCGGACGGCGTTGTCGGCCGGCGCGGACTGGCTGGGAACGGCGCAGCTTCATGAAGCGATTGCCCTGCGCCGGGCGGGCATCACCGCTCCGGTATTGTCCTGGCTGTACCTCGCGGCTGCCTCCAGCGGGACGATCCGGGAAGCGCTGGAGTACGACGTCGACGTGTCGCTGGGCAGCGTTGCCCAGCTCGACGTCGTGGCCGGCATAGCCCGCCACCTGGGCCGTCCCGCCGTCGTCCATCTTGAACTGGACACGGGGCTGAGCCGCGGCGGGGCGCGTTCGGAGGACTGGGCGGAACTCGTCGCCGCTGCCCGGGCGTCAGAACGTGCAGGCACGCTCCGCGTGCGCGGTGTCTGGACGCATCTTGCCTGGGCCGACGTTCCGGCGCACCCGGCCAACCTGGCGGCGGTGGAGGCTTTCGAAGAAGCCGTCCGCGCGGCCAGGGCGGCGGGACTGGAACCGGCTCTGCGGCACGTCTCGAGTTCCGCCAACATCCTTGACCGGCCGGAATTCGCCTTCGATATGGTGCGGGCCGGCCTGGCGTTCTACGGGCTGGCCCCGGCCGACCACCTGGCTCCGGCCGACTTTGGCCTGCGCCCCGCCCTGACTGTCACGGCGCCGGTGGTGCTGGTGAAGAAAGTGCCAGCAGGAACCGGGGTGAGCTACGAGCACCGGGCCATCACGCACGAGCCGCGGTACCTGGGGCTGATCCCGCTGGGCTACGCGGACGGCATCCCCAAGGGCATCACCGGCCGCAGCCTGATCCTGCTCGGGGGCCGCCGGGTCCCGGTAATCGGCAAGGTCTGCATGGACCAGTTCATGGTGGATCTGGGCCCGGATGCCCAGGGCGTGGCCGTTGGTGACACAGCTGTGCTATTTGGCGATCCGCGCACCGGGGCCGCGAGCGCCGATGACTGGGGCGCGGCAATCGGCAGCCACGGCGACGAGATCATCAACCGGATCGCCCCGCGCCTGCCGCGCGCCTACGAGTGCCCGGACTACCAGGAAGCCGGTGCTCCCGTTGGCGCCTGAGGCAGCGGTCGAGCGGCTCGGCTTCGTCTCGCTCGAGCAGTTCCTGCAGAAGCTGCCGCCGGAGTTGAAAGTACTCCACGACGGCGGCAACGGCGCCGGGATGCTCCGCTGGGTGGAGCCGAGCGAACTGGAGGATCCAACGCCTTACCTGCTCGACGGCGAGTTCATCCTCACCGCCGGCCTGCCGTTCCTCGGCGAGGGCGGCAGCGAGGGAAAAGTGGATGACTACGTGCAGCGGCTGGTGGGAGTCGGGGTGGGCGCACTGGGGTTCGGGCTGGAACCGTACTTCGACGCCGTGCCGGAGACCGTGGTGGCGGCGTGCCGGCGCCACAACCTGACCCTGGTGGAGTTTCCCAGGACTGTTCCGTTCGCGGCGATCGGGCTGGCGTTCTCGCAACTGCTGGAGTCGGACAACGCCAGGGTGTTCCGGCAATTGGCGGACACCAACCGGCAGTTGATGCGGGCGGTCCTGTCGGCCAGGCCGGAGCACGAACTCCTGGCGGCCCTGGTGCAGCGGGTTCCGGTCTGGGCGCTGCTCATCGGGGCCGACGGCAGGACCCGCGCCCGGGCCGCGGCCGGCGGCGGAAGCGGCAACAGCAGCGGCGGCAACGGCTCGGCCAGCAACCAGGCCCCGCCCGCCGCCGTCGAACTTTCCGCCTTGCAGCCGCTGCTGAAACGGCTGCTGGCTGGCAGCGGCCCCCGGGTTGAGATGGAGTCCTTCGAGGAACCGCGGCGGTCTACGGTGTTCGGCCACCCGCTCCGCAGCACCCGCGACGCCAACCTCGGCGCCCTGATCCTGGGCTCCGTCGGACCGCTCACCCCGGCGCAGAACAGTGTGGTGTCCTCGGTGGTGGGCCTCCTGGAACTGCTGGTGCGGCAACGGACCAGCGGCTCGCTGGCACCAAGCCAGCTTGCGACCGCGCTGCTGCTGCATCCGGACAGCGTGGCCTCCGGCGGCACGAAGCACATCAACGGCCTCAAGGACCTCCTGGCACAGAGCATCTCCTCCACGCGCTCTGCACCCTTGCGGGTGGTCCAGGGCGTGAAGGCGGAACCCGGGGGCCCTGCGGGCGACAGTCCCGTCCGGGAGCTCCTGCAGTGGCGCCGGATGTTCGACACCAAACTCGTGGAGATCACCGACTACGGTTTTGCCGCCATCACCCGCCTCAAGGTCGACGAATCCCTGCTGGACGAGGCGGAAGAACTCGGCTGGCGCCTGGTGATCGGGGATGCCACCGAGTTCCAGACGCTGGCGGCCGCGTACCGCCGGGTGTCGTCGCTGCGTGCCCGGGTTCAGGCAACGGGACGGAGCGCCCGGGTGGACGAGGTGACATGGTCCGTGGCAGGCCTGCTTGGCCGCGAAGCCGGAACCATGCTGGCGGCACGCCTGCTGGAGCCGGTCCTTGGCCAGGATGATCCCGAACGGCGGGCCGCCCAGCTGGCGGTGCTGCGGACGTGGCTGGGAGAGAACGGGAGCTGGGACGCCACGGCGAAGGCGCTGGGCCTGCACCGGAACAGCGTCCGCCGCCAGATCAACGCCCTGGCCGAACTCCTGGATACCGACCTCAACCAAGCCCAGGTCCGCGCTGAACTCTGGTTCGCGCTTCAGTACGTGGACGAATCTCGGCCGGCGACCGCGGCTGAGCCCTCCCAGTCCGAGTAGAGCTCGGGCCTGCGCTCCCTGAGGTACGGCACCGCTTCCCGTGCGTCGCGGGCGCTGGCGGCGGACACCTCGGCGTACAGCAGTTCGGGCGCCGGACCTGCAGCGGCAAGGAGGGTGCCGTCGGGGCCGGCGATGACGCTGCCGCCCAGGAACGCACAGCCGTCCTCCTCCCCTACGTGGTTGGCATAGGCCACCGTCAGCTGGCTCTCCAGTGCCCTGGCGCGCAGCAGGACCTGCGGAACGGAGTCGAATCCCTGGGCCAGGGCGGTGGGGACCAGGAGCAGTTCTGCGCCGCGGACTGCGGCGGCACGCACCGCTTCGGGAAACTCGACGTCGTAGCAGATCACCATGGACGTCTTGATGCCGTGGAAGTCCACGACGGCGGGAGGTTCAGCGGCCGGGCTGAACGCCTTGCGCTCGTCCTCGCCAAACAAGTGGACCTTGGCGTAGTTCAGCAGCTCGGCCCCTTCGCGGTCCACCAGCGTGGAGGTGATCTGCCAGCGGCCGTCCGCGGTGACGGCGGGCAGGCTGTAGACCAGTCCGATGCCGTTCTTTCGCGCGATGCCGGCCAGCGTCCGGCGGATGGCCGGCAAGCTGGCGGGATCCAGTCCGGCCCGGACCCGGACGGGCGCATACCCCACCGGAAACAGCTCCGGGGTGAGAAGCACCTCCGCCCCGGCAGCGGCGGCCTCCCGTGCCGCATCCTCAACCGCCGCGCAGTTGGCTTCCACATCAAGTACGGCGGCGTTCGCCTGCAGGAGTGCCAGCAGCACCGTTACCACCTCTATAGTCTCCGGGTTGCCCGCGCGGAGCGCGGGCCGCCTCTTCTTGCAGCCTCTTCCTACCAGCGTAGCGAGGGTGCAGACTGTGCCGTAGGTGCATTTCCACCCGGAAACAGGGGCTCGCAGTGCGGAACGTCCGTGCGTGCGGCGAGGGTGCTGCAATGGCGCCTTGCGTTAACTTCTTGACTACAACGGTGCAGATGGTGCACGCTTCTTTGCATGCCCTCATCACCGCGCTCAACGAGGAGCCGAACCAAGAACCCTGGTTCACAGTCCGCCCTGAGGCACTTGAACCAGCAACGGATCATCGAGTGCCTGCTGAACGGTCCGTCAACCCAGGCTGAACTCGCCCGGCAGACCGGATTGTCCACCGCCACTGTCTCCAACATCGTCAAGATCATGCAGGATGCCGGGCTGGCGTCCACGGAGCCGATCACCAGTTCCGGCCGGCGCGCGCTGAACGTCCGGCTCAACAGCAACGGGGCGGTCGCCGTGGGAATCGACTTCGGCCGGCGGCACCTCCGGGTGGTCCTGGCAACCCTGAGTTACCACATCATCGCCGAGGAATCCGTGCTGCTGCCACTGGGCCACCACGCCGACGAAGGCATCCGGGCCGCCGTCGAACTCCTTGCGAAACTGCTGGCGGAAAGCGGCGTGGAACGCAGCGCCATCGTAGGGGCCGGCGTCGGCATCCCGGGCCCCATCGACCGCCGGACGGGCACTGTGGCGCAGGGTGCCATCCTCCCCGAATGGGTGGGCATCAACATCCTGCATTATCTTGAAGAGACGCTGAATTTCCCCGTGTTCATTGACAACGACGCCAACCTTGGCGCCCTGGCGGAAGTCACGTGGGGGCCCCACAGCGGCATCAGCAACCTGATGTTCATGAAGATCGGCTCGGGCATTGGCGCCGGGCTGATCCTCAACGGTGCCCCGTACTACGGAAACGTGGGCATCACCGGCGAAATCGGCCATGCCACCATTCACGAGCACGGCCTCATCTGCCGCTGCGGGAACCGGGGGTGCCTGGAAACCATTGCGTCCACAACCACCATGATCGAGCTCCTCAGCCGCGGGGAGGAGAAACCGCTCAGCGCCGAGGACATCGTCCGCAAGGCCCTGGAGCGGGACTCCGCGACTCTTCGGGTCATCGACGACGCCGGCCTTGCGGTGGGCCGGGCCCTGGGAAACGTAGCCAACCTCATCAACCCCGAAGTCATTGTGATGGGCGGTCCCCTGGCGGGGCTGGGAGACCTTCTCCTGGACCCCATCCGGCGGGGCCTGGTGCGCCATGCGGTCCCCGTCATCGGCGAGACCACCACTCTGACCATGTCCTCGCTCGGGGACCGGGCGGAGGCCCTCGGGGCGGCCGCACTGGTCTTCCAGCATGCGGGAATCCGCCGGTCCTGAACCTATTCGTTATCGGGCCGTTGCGTTAAAGACTTGACGACAACGGCTGTGATCAAGTTTACTTTTTCATCAGACGGCCCTGCGGTTTGCAGGGCGGACAACGAAGTCATGCATTGGAGGCGTAAGGGCAAATGACGTCCCAGACCACGCAAAGCGATCCGATCCTTCTCGAGATGCGCTCCATCACCAAGGAATTCCCCGGCGTTAAAGCTTTGTCCGAGGTGAGCCTGCGGGTGAAGGCCGGCGAGATCCACGCCATCTGTGGTGAGAACGGCGCCGGCAAGTCCACCCTCATGAAGGTCCTGTCCGGTGTGTATCCGTACGGCACCTATGACGGCGACATCGTCTACCAGAACGAAGTCCAGCAGTTCAAGGACATCCGGGCCAGCGAGCAGGCCGGCATCGTGATCATCCACCAGGAACTCGCACTCATTCCGGAGCTCTCCATCATGGAGAACATCTTCCTGGGCAACGAGCCCACCAAACGCGGCATCATCGACTGGGCCGAGGCCCGGACGCGGTCCACCGAACTGCTGGCCCGGGTGGGCCTGCGCGAGGATCCCGATACCGCCATCAAGGAAATCGGCGTCGGCAAGCAGCAGCTCGTCGAAATCGCCAAGGCGCTGAGCAAGTCGGTGAAGCTCCTGATCCTCGACGAGCCCACTGCGGCCCTGAACGAATCCGACTCCCAGCACCTGCTGGACCTCATGCTGGGCCTCAAGGGCCGCGGCATCACGTCCATCATCATTTCCCACAAGCTTAACGAGATCGAGCAGATTGCGGACTCGATCACCATCATCCGTGACGGCAAGTCCATCGAGACCCTCGACGTGAAGGCCGACGGCGTGGACGAGGACCGCATCATCAAGGGCATGGTGGGCCGCACGCTGGAGTCACGCTTCCCGGACCACGAACCGAAAATCGGCGAGGTGTTCTTCGAGGTCAAGGACTGGAACGTGGGGCATCCCCAGATCCAGGACCGCCTGGTCTGCAAGAACTCCAACTTCTTTGTCCGCCGCGGCGAGATTGTCGGTTTTGCCGGGCTTATGGGCGCCGGCCGAACCGAGCTTGCCCGTTCCGTATTCGGCCGCTCCTACGGAAGGTTCATCTCCGGCCACATCTATAAGGACGGCAAGGAGATCACCCTCCGCTCGGTGCGCCAGGCGATCGACGCCGGGCTGGGCTACGTCACCGAGGACCGCAAGTCCCTGGGATTGAACCTCCTCGATGACATCAAGACCACCACGGTCGCAGCGAACCTGAAGAAGATCAGCAAGCACAACATCGTGGACCCCAACAAGGAATTCACCGTTGCGGAGCAGTACCGCAAGTCCCTGCGCACCAAGACGCCCTCAGTGGAAGAAGGCGTCGCCAAACTCTCGGGCGGCAACCAGCAGAAGGTGGTGCTCGCCAAATGGATGTTCACCGACCCGGACCTGCTGATCCTGGACGAGCCCACCCGCGGCATCGACGTGGGCGCCAAGTACGAGATCTACGGCATCATCCAGCAGCTGGCCAACCAGGGAAAGGGAGTGATCGTGATTTCCTCCGAACTTCCTGAACTGCTGGGACTCTCGGACCGCATCTACACCATCTTCGAAGGCGCCATCACAGGCGTCCTGAACAAGGATGAAGCCAGCCAGGAAAGCCTGATGAAGCTCATGACATCCGCCCGCAAGACCGCCGCCTGACCTTCTGGATACCTCCAGAACCTTCCAGACACAAGGACCGAAACAATGAACGCGCTCAAGAAGCTATTTGGCGGCAACACCCGCCAATTCGGCATGATCTTCGCCCTGGTTGCACTGATCGTCTTTTTCCAGATTTTCACCGAGGGCCGCACGCTCACCCCGGGCAACGTCATCAACCTCTTCAACGGCAACTCCTACATTCTGATCCTGGCCATCGGCATGGTGCTGGTCATCATCGCCGGCCACATCGACCTCTCCGTGGGTTCGGTGGCGGCGTTTGTCGGCGTCACCGTGGCCCTGGCCATCCGTGACTGGGGCATCCCCTGGTACGCCGGCGTTCTGCTCGGCCTGGCCCTCGGGGCGCTGATCGGGGCCTGGCAAGGGTTCTGGACCGCCTATGTGGGCATCCCTGCCTTCATCGTGACCCTCGCCGGCATGCTGCTCTTCCGCGGCTTCAACCAGTTCGTCGGCAAGTCCAACACCATCCCGGTCCCCAACGACTTCCAGTACCTCGGCTCCGGCTACCTCCCCGAGGTGGGGCCGTCCACGGGATACAACAACCTCACCCTGCTGCTGGGCCTGCTGGCCGTTGCCTACGTCATCTTCAGCGAAGTCCGCTCACGCCGCCGGGCCATTGCCCTCGGCGCTGAAGTCCCCGAAGCCTGGGTGATGATCCTCAAGCTCGTCCTGATCTGCGGCGCCATCCTTTACGCCACGTACCTGTTCGCCACGGGCCGCCCGGGGACGTCCTTCCCGATCCCGGGCCTGATCCTGGCCGTCCTGGTCCTCATCTACGGGTTCATTTCCTCCAAGACCATCGTCGGCCGCCACATCTACGCTGTGGGCGGCAACCGGCACGCAGCCGAACTCTCCGGTGTGCAGTCCAAGAAGGTCAACTTCCTGGTCATGATGAACATGTCCGTGCTAGCCGGCCTGGCAGGCATGATCTTCGTGGGCCGCTCCACCGCCTCCGGCCCGTTTGACGGCGTCGGCTGGGAACTGGACGCCATCGCAGCAGTCTTCATCGGCGGCGCTGCCGTGACCGGCGGCGTAGGCACCGTGATCGGCTCGATCGTTGGTGGCCTGGTGATGGCTGTCCTGAACAACGGCCTGCAACTCCTGGGCGTCGGCGCGGACCTCACGCAGATCATCAAGGGCCTCGTCCTCCTCATCGCCGTCGCCTTCGACGTCTACAACAAGACCCAGGGCAAGAAGTCCATCATCGGCATGATGATGAAGAACTTCGGCGGCAAGAGCACCGAGCTCCAGCCGGACGAGACGACTGCTACCAAGGACGTCATCCGCAAGGAAGGCTGAGCGCTCCCCCACGATTCTCCGCACACCATCTATAGAAAGTGAACCAAGCAATGCAAATGATTGGTAAAGCAGGAAAGGCAGCAGCAATCGCTGCTATTGCGGCACTGGCGCTGACAGCCTGCGGCCGCTCCGAAACCGGCACCACAGGCGGTGGCACGGGCGGCGGCGAGGCATTCCCCAAGAACTCCTCGATCGGCGTCGCGCTCCCCCAGAAGACCAGTGAAAACTGGGTGCTGGCCGAGAAGCTGTTCAACGACGGCCTGAACGGAGCCGGTTTCAAGGCTGACGTGCAGTTCGCCAACGGCGGCGTCTCCGAGCAGCAGAACCAGATCAGCGCCATGGTCACCAAGGGTGCAAAGGTCATCATCGTGGGTGCCATCGACGGCGCCCAGCTGGGTACCCAGCTCAAGCAGGCCAAGGACTCCGGCGCCACCATCATCGCCTACGACCGCCTGCTGCTGAACACCGAGAACGTGGACTACTACGTGGCCTACGACAACTTCAAGGTGGGCGAACTCCAGGGCCAGGCGCTGCTGGACGGCATGAAGGCCAAGAAGCCGTCCGGCCCGTACAACATCGAACTGTTCGCCGGTTCCCCGGATGACGCCAATGCCAAGGTCTTCTTCGACGGCGCCATGAGTGTCCTCAAGCCGAAGATCGACGACGGAACGCTCAAGGTTGTCTCCGGCCAGACTTCGTTCGAACAGGCTGTCACCCAGGGATGGAAGGCAGAGAACGCCCAGCGCAGGGCTGACACCCTGCTGACCGGCAGCTACAACACCGCTTCCCTGGACGGCGTCCTGTCCCCGAACGACACCCTGGCGCGTGCAGTCCTGACGTCCGTCAAGGCTGCCGGCAAGCCGCTTCCGGTCATCACCGGCCAGGACTCCGAAGTTGAGTCCGTGAAGTCCATCATGGCCGGTGAGCAGTACTCCACCATCAACAAGGACACCCGCAAGCTCGTTGAGCACGCAATCACCATGGTCAAGGACATCCAGGCCGGCAAGACGCCTGAGATCAACGATGACAAGTCCTACAACAACACGGTCAAGACTGTTCCGGCCTACCTGCTGGATCCGGTCATCGTGACCAAGGAGAACGTCAAGACGGCCTACGTGGACGATCCGGTACTCGGCCCGATCACCAAGTAGTCCCGCGCTGGGGCGCTCCTCAGTACAGTGAAAAGCCCCGGCCCACCCGACAGGGTGGGCCGGGGCTTTTGCGTTCTCCGGCCCCCGCCCTCCGCCGTCGCCCTTCACAGCGCAAACACAGCTTCGGCCCGTTCTCCGCACAGCCACGCGCACCACTGTTGGATCAGCAGCCGGTCATTCCGTCCGGCCAGAGATTCTAGGAGTACCGTGAGCGTCCTCGCCCGAAGTATAGGCAATGCCTTCAGAAACAAGGTCCGGACCGGGGCCGTGGTGGCAGTGCTGGCCGTCGCCATCGGCCTGGCCCTGTCCATGCTGGTGGCCAACCAGGCCGTTGCCGCCAAAGTCGCTGAACTGAACGCATCCGTGGGCACCGTGCTGACCGTCAATCCGGCCGGAGGCCAGGGCTTCGAAGGCGGCGGCGAACCGCTCACGTCAGAGCAGGCCGCCACCGCGGCCGCCGTACCCAATGTCACCAGCGTCGTCGGCACCAAGGCGCTGCGGCTGCGCAACGCCACGGAAGCGGCAACACAGTCCGCCGCCGGAACCCAGACAAGCGGGCCCCAGGGAACCGGCCCCGGCGGGGGCCAGGGCGGACCCGGCGGGCAATCCACCACCACGCTAACCACCAGCCTCACGGCCGCCGTCGACGCCGGAACGCTCGGCGGCCGCAACCAGGCCGCGGAGGGAACCACCGGGAGCACCGGCGCCACGCAGCCTGTCCGTAGTCTCCCGATTACGGCCACGGGCATCGGCGCCGAGGTGGACAGCACAGGCAAGGCCCTGGCGATCACCGAAGGCACCGGCCTGGGCGACTACTCCGCCGAATCAACCAACGCGCTCCTGGGCACCACCCTCGCCGAAAAGAACAGCCTCAAGGTCGGCTCCACCTTCACGATCAACGACAAGACCTACACTGTGACCGGCCTGTTCGACGCCGGCACCACGTTCGGCAACAACGCCCTCTACGTCACCCTCCCCTCCGCCCAGACCCTGGCCGCACTGCCGGGCGAGCTGTCCACCATGATCGTCACGGTGGACACCCTGGAAAACGTCGATTCCACCAAGACTGCCGTGCAGGCCGCCCTCGGCACCGACAAGGCCGATGTCACACAGGGCCAGAACCTCGAAGCCGCCGTCAGCTCGCTGGACAGCGTCAAGAACATCTCCTTCATCGCGTTCGTCGCGGCACTGGGCACGGCCGGCCTGATCATCCTGCTGATCATGGTGATGCTGGTCCGCGAGCGCCGTCGTGAAATCGGTGTGCTCAAGGCGATCGGCGCTCCGAACCGCACCATCGGACTCCAGTTTGTCCTGGAGGCGCTGGTCCTCGTGGCGCTCGGCAGCGTGGTGGGTGCCGCCGTCGCCTCCTTCGCCAGCGGCGGCATCGCCTCCGCACTGATCAGCTCCAACACCAGTACGACGACGGCGGCAACCACCGGGCGCGGCATGCCCGGCGGGGCGGCCGGCTTCCCGGGCGGCGGCGCTGGCCTCCCGGGCGGCGCTGGCCTCCCCTCAGGAGGACCGTTCGGCGGCGCTTCCCAGCTGCTGACCACCGTCACTGCGAGCGCCTCCCCCGGCGTGATCGCCGCCGGCATCGCCGCAGTGTTCTGCGTGGCCATCATCGGAGCCCTGGTTCCTGCACTCCTGACCGCCCGCATCCGCCCCATCGAAGTCCTCCGAGGAGAGTAACCATGATCCAAGTCAAGAATCTCGTCCGCACCTTCAAGTCCGGCGACCGCACCATCAAACCCGTCAACGACGTCAGCTTCGAACTCGAACAAGGCACGCTCGCGTCCATCGTGGGCAAGAGCGGCAGCGGCAAGAGCACCCTGCTGTCCTTGCTGGGGGCGCTGGACAAGCCCACCAGCGGAGACGTCGTGGTCAACGGCGTCAGCCTGGCCAGCATGCCCGACGGCAAGCTGACCGAATACCGGCGCCGCGACATCGGCTTCGTGTTCCAGCAGTTCAACCTGATCCCCAACCTGTCGGCCGTGGACAATGTGATGCTGCCGATGGAGTTCGCCGGGGTCCGCAAATCCGTGAGGCTGGCCAGGGCCAAGGAGTTGTTGGAGCAGGTGCAGCTGGATCCGGAGAAGCACGTGCGCCGCATCAACCGCCTGTCCGGCGGCGAGCAGCAGCGCGTGGCGATTGCCCGGGCACTGGCCAACGAACCTAAGCTGATCCTCGCCGACGAACCGACCGGAAACCTGGACGAGCAGACCGGCGAACACATCATCGAACTCCTCAGCTCGCTGAGCCGCGACCACAACACCACCATCCTGGTGGTGACGCACGACCGCCAGCTCGCCAACAAGACGGACCGCCGCTTCCGGCTCCAGCAGGGCCGCCTCACCGAGGAGCCCGCCCGCGCCAGGGTGGCAGCGGCCGCCACGGCATAGGCGGGACGCTGCCCGCACACGCGGGAGCTGAGCAGGGCGTATCCCAACGCTCTCTCAGCTCCTGCGGCTTTTAACCGGACCCTCTCTCACTTTCTGCGGGTTTTTCCCCAACGCTCTCGCGGCCGGGTGAGAGGATGGCACAATGAGCGCCCACATCGCGAAACCGTGGCTATTCAGCCAGTCCGATCAGGATCCCCGTTCTTCGACCGGACGCACCCTGCGGTGGGGAGTAGTGGCGACAGGAAGTATCGCCCGGTCGATGGTTCAGGATCTGGCCCTTCTCGCTGATGCGGAGCTGTATGCGGTCAGCTCAAGAAGCCAGAAGTCGGCTGATGCTTTCGCAGCCGAGTACGGCTTCGCCAGGGCGTACGGGGACGACGACGGCGGACCGGGCTACCAGCGGCTCCTCGCCGACGACTCCGTGGACGTCGTGTATGTGGCCACTCCGCACGCCCAGCACTACGAAGTTGCGTTGGCCGCCCTCCAGGCGGGCAAGCATGTGCTGTGCGAAAAGGCGCTGACCATCAACGCGCGGGAAGCCGCGGAACTTGTGAACCTCGCGCGTGCGAAGAAGCTTTTCATGATGGAAGCGATGTGGAGCCGATTCCTGCCGAGCATGCAGCGGGCTTTCGAAATCGCGGCGTCCGGGGAACTCGGGTCAATTCAGTGGGTCACCGCGGATCTCGGCTTCCCGGCTGTCTACTCCCCCAGCGCTCGGCTGTGGGCACTCAAGGACGGCGGGGGCGCCCTCCTTGACCTGACGGTGTATCCCCTGCTTTGGGCCCTGGGCACCTTGGGTTTCCCGCAGACCGTCAGCGCCACGGGATCAGTGAACGACGACGGCGTGGACACCCAGAATGCGTTGACCCTGGGGTACCACCACGGCGCGCAGGCGCAGCTGACGTCGTCGCTGATGGCCTACGGTCCGCGGGCAGCAACCGTCGCGGGAAGCCTGGGTTATTTGCACACCATGGGCTCAATCAACAATCCCAGGGAAATCCTGATCAGGGTCGGCATGGCGGAACCGCGCACCGAACACTTCGACGTTGTGGGCCGCGGTTATTCTTACGAGCTCCGTGAGGTCACCAGATGCATCCAGCAAGGACTCACGGAGAGCCCCGTCGTGCCGCTTGAGGATTCCTTGAATGTCATGCGGTTGTTTGACGGTGTCCGTGCACAGCTGGGCGTGAGCTACCCGAATGATGCCCATTAACTCGGATTAGCAGGGACGGGAAATAATAATCAATTTGCCGGATTATTTGTCCTAACCTCTGGACTCCCGCTCTTGGTCGTGCCTAGGCTGTAGGCAATCGTCGATTTTTCGAGGAGCCGGGGGGTGTTGCACATGAAACGTTTGTCATGGCGCGCGCTCCGACCTTTACTCTTTGCCGGCGCAGCAGCCACAGCCTGGCTGACCCTGTCAGCCCCCGGCGCCAGCGCTGACGCGGCATCAGATCCCGGTTCATTGCTTGGGAACGTCAGCTCTTCTGCGTCCTCAGTCACCGAAGCCGCTGTCAGTCCTGTCGCAGGCGCCCTTGCCGCCGCGGCTCCCTCCGTTGCTTCGGGCGCTCCGAGCGCGGCTGAGGCGGCCGGTGCAGCACTTTCCGGCCAGCCAAGCACGACTGAACATGCCGGCCTCCTCAGTCCTCTCACCGGTCCTGCGACCGGCACCGTGGACCAACTGATTGAAGCTGTCCCGCTGGTGAACAGGTTTGTCCCGTCCGGCAGCGTCGGCACCGTCACGGCACCAGTTGTCGAGGCGGCCGACGGAGTCGTCGTCGAAATAGCCCAGCAGGCCCTGCCCGTAGCCAGCGATGCCCTTCCAACCGTTGACCCAGCAGTGGAGCGGGTTGGCGACCTGCTGACTGGTGTTGAGTTGCTTCCGGATACTGGTGCCGCGCTACTCCCGGCTCTTCCTGCTCCGTCTGTTTGGGAGGGCGGGACCGCCGGCGATGTCGCACCATCTTCGGTGGTGCCCATTAGTACAGGACCTGAAAGTTCCCGCGAACTCTCCGCCGACGCCGCGGAATCAGCGGTATTGTCCGCCTCTAGTGGTTCCGGGACGCTGCCAGTTCCTCATGCCGGGAGCCTCGAAGCACCCCTCCCCGCCGACGAAACACCGTACCCCGCTGCGTTACCGGCCGTTCCGGGGTCCGGGTCGGGGAGCAGCCAGTCTTCAAGCAGCGGAGCCGGCGGCGCAGCCTGGCTTTCCGGCTTTCACACGGATGTTCCGCTGAATCAGGCATTCCCGGTCAGCGGCCCCTTGCAGACTTCGCCCGCGCCCGTTTCCTTCGACCCCGGTTCATCTCCTGACTAGTTGGGCCCTCCCTGCGCGGCCCTGCGCAGAAAACGGCCATTCAGGCTGCCATTGGCGCCTGACCAACAACTTTCAGGAGATATCACCATGCACGCAAATATCCGCAGGGGGCTGCTCAGCACCCTCTTTGCCGGCGGGCTCTTAGCCCTCGGCTCCACCGCTGCAAGTGCAGCGGATACAACGAGCGGTTCCGACGGTCTCGCCTCCGGAAACCAGGTCATCGCACCGGTCACCGCACCCGTCACGGTAGGAACGACGTCGTTGGGCCTCCTGGGTGACTCAACGGCCACCGACACCACCACCAACAACGGGAGCACCGCACCGGCAGAAACCGGCACCACCGGTTCAACCACCAACGGTTCCGACGGTCTCGCCTCCGGAACCCAGGTCATCGCACCGGTCACCGCACCCGCCACGGTAGGAACGACGTCGTTGGGCCTGCTGGGTGACTCAACGGCAACCGGCAATACCGGGACCACCACCGCACCGGCTGGCACCAACACGAGCGGTTCAACCAACGGTTCCGACGGTCTCGCCTCCGGAACCCAGGTCATCGCACCGGTCACCGCACCCGTCACGGTAGGAACGACGTCGTTGGGCCTGCTGGGTGACTCAACGGCAACCGGCAATACCGGGACCACCACCGCACCGG